>JAJFKF010000109.1 GCA_021773365.1 Gammaproteobacteria bacterium
CTACGACTACGTTCTGGGCCTGCGCGCCGATCTGGGCGTGCCCGACAAGCTGCGCGACCTCGGCGTCGGCACCGACCGCATCGCCGAACTCGCCGCCATGGCGATCGAAGACCCGAGCGCGGGCGGCAACCCGGTCGCGCTCACCCTCGAAAACACAACGGCGCTGTTCGAGGAGTGCATTTGAGAAATCGTCCGGCGTGAACCCGTCCGCCCCGGACGGGTCAGCCCGTAGGACCATCCGAGATAACGCCAGCATCTTCAAGCTGGCGCGCGATGAGGTCCGCTTCCTCGTTGCGCGGCTTCACCGTGCCGGCGATGAGAACATAGAGCGCCGGCGTCAGGAACAGGGTGAACACGGCCGCCAGCCCGAGACCACCGAACACCACCCAGCCGATTGCCGCGCGCGCCTCCAGACCCGGCCCACCACCGAGGATAAGCGGCAGTCCGGCAAGCACGGTCGACACCATCGTCATCGCGATCGGGCGCAACCGCACGATTGAGGCGCGGCGCACCGCATCCATCGCCGTACTGCCGGATTCCCGCAGCTGGTCGGCAAATTCGACCATCAGAATGGCGTTCTTGGCCATGATCCCGATCAGCATCAGCACGCCGATCTGGCTGTAGATGTTGATCGTGGTGCCGGTGAGCGCCAGCGCGAAGATCGCGGCACAAATCCCGAACGGCACGGTCAACAAAACGACAAGCGCGCTGCTCATGCTCTCGAACTGCGCCACCAGAACCAGAAACACGATCAGCAGCGCGACGAGATAGGTGATCGCGACACCGCTCGAGGTTTCGTTCAGCGCGGCGGCCTCATCCAGAAACAGCAATCCTATGCCCGGCGGCAATTTCGCATCGGCCAGTTGCTGCACCGCGTTCACCGCCTCGCGCAACGAATATCCCGACACCGGATCGCCGAAGATCTCCACCGCGCGGCGCTGGCCGTGCCGGTCAAGCTCGGCGGCAACCGCGCTCTCCTTGAACGTGACCAGTTGCGACAGCGGCACCAGCCGGTCATTGGCGGCCGCAACATAGAGATTGTGAAGATCGGACGGATCGTCGATCGCACCGGCCTTTGCCTGCAGGATTACCGGCACCCGCTCATCATTGATCGTCAGTTCGGCCACTTCGTCGTTGTCGACCAGCACCTGGACGGTCGCCGCCAGGCTCTCGATGGCAACACCCAGATCGGCAGCGCGGCGGCGGTCGATGCTGACCGACAGTTGCGGTTGGGTGGCGCGAAATTCGACGCGGAAATTCTGGATCTGGGGAAGGTTCTCCTCCATAGCCACCACGAAGGCGTCAGCGGCATCGGCAATTTCCTCGTAGTTGGAGCCGGTCAGGGCGAAGCGGATGCCCCCGTCGGCATTGTGCAGGCCAAGGCTGTTGCCGCGCCGCACCCGGGCCCGCGCACCGGGCATCGACCGCAGCCTGGCATTGACCGACTTGGCGATCACGCCCTCGCTGCTTGTGACGTCACGCTGCGACCAGTCGCGCAACGGCGCGTCGATCTGCCCCCGGTTGAGATCGAAACGCCCGGTGATCGTGAACAGACTGGTCGCCGTGCCGTCGTCGATCAGCGGCTGCAGGACGGCCTCGACCTGCTCGACCTGACGGTCGGTATAGTCCAGACCGACACCGTCTGGTCCGGTTAGGCGCACGGTGATCATGCCGCGGTCCTCTTCGGGCACAAGCTCCTCACCGAGCGATATATAGGTAATCGCCGCGCCGGCGATAACGATTGCGCACAGTCCAACCACCACCAGCGGCGCGGCCAGCACGAGGTCGAGCACCTTTGCGTAGGCCCCGCCAAGCAATCCCGCGAGCGACCCGCGCCCCGCCGCCGGACTTGCCGCGTCATCCCGCTTTGCGTCGGGCAGGCGCGACGCCAGCACAGGGACGAGCGTCAGCGCGACGAATGACGAAATGCAGACCGTGACGGCGAGCACGAACCCGAATTCCCCGAACAGGCGCCCGGCGGTCGACGGCAGGAAGGAAATCGGCAGGAACACCGAGATCAGCGTCGCCGTCGTCGCGATGACGGCGAAGAACACCTGACGGGTTCCGACCACCGCGGCGGCACGCGCGCCGACCCCTTCGGACTTCAGCCGCTGGATGTTTTCCAGCACGACAATCGCGTCGTCGACAACCAGCCCGGTGGCCAGCACCAGCGCCAGCAGGGTGAGAATGTTCACCGAGAAGCCCAGCAGCCAGATGGCGGCCACCGTACCCACCAGCGCCACCGGAATGGCGATGCTGGGCACCAGCGTGGCGCGCAGCGAGCCCATGAACAACCAGATGGTGGCCATGACGATGGCGATGGTGAAGCACAGCGTCAGCAGCACTTCGGACACGGCGCTGCGGATGAAAAAAGCGCGATCGTCGGTGACCACCAGTTCCAGATCCTGGAAGCGATCATTGAGCCGGCGCATGGCCGCATGCACGCCATCGGAGATGTCGATGGTGTTGGAACGGGCCTGACGCACCACGCCGAGGCCGATGACGCTGCGCCCGTTCAGCCGGGTATAGGCACGCGCGTCCTCCGGCCCGAAGTACACACTGGCCACATCGCCGATGCGAATCGTGTCGCGCAGGATGGTATCGGCCACCGCCTCGGCGGTGACGGTGGAGGCGTTCGCGCGGACGATCAGCTCCTGGTCCTCGGAACGGAAGCTCCCTGCTGGAACATCGAAAGGTGCGCGCCGCAGCACCTCGGCCACGTCGGTCACCGAAAGACCGTAGCTGGTCAGGCGCAGCGGATCGACCACCACGCGCAGCAGGCGCTGGCGATCGCCGTGCAGCTGTACATCTGCCACGCCCTCGATGGAGATCAGCTCCGGCACGATGTCCTTTTCGACGATGCGGGTGATTTCCTCCTCGGTCAGCGTGTCACTGATTGCAGCCAGGTTGACGATGGCGTCGGAATCGTCGTCCGCCTTGACCACCACCACCCGTTCCACCCGATCGGGAAGCTCGCGCAGCACGCGGTTCACGGCCTCGCGCACATCCGATGCGGCACTGTCGAGATCCACGCCGGGCCGGAACTCGATACGCATCCGCCCGGCGTTCTCCTCCGAGGCGGAATCGATGTTGCGGATGCCGGAGACGCGGGCCACCGCGCCCTCGATGACGCTGATGACCTCCGCGTCCATGGTCTGCGGTGAGGCGCCGGGATACTCGGCGCGTACCGAGACAATGGGGCGGTCCACATCGGGCAGTTCGCGGATTTCCACGGCCATGAGGGCGGCGACGCCGGCCAGGAGAATGAGCAGGTTCAACACCAGTACCAGCACCGGCCGCCGGATGCTGGTGCTCGGCAGGTCATTGACCGCGTCAGCCGGCTGCTCGTTTGCCTCGTTGACGCGTTTCATGGGCGCGGCCGCCTAGTCAGACACAGCCGGTACGGCATCGGCATTGACCGCGCCACCGCTGCTCCCGGCCACACGGTAGTCCACTGCTATGCCCTCGCGCATGCGCTGGGTACCCTCGATGACGATCAGGTCGCCGGCACCGAGATCGGCATCGACCAGCACCCTGCCCTGCTGGCGCTGCACAATCGCCACGGGCACGCGGCGGGCGCGGCCCTCACTCACGACCCAGACATAGGCGCCGCTCGCGCCCCACTGCACGCCGGTTTCCGCGATCACCGGATGCGGCGTACCGCCGAGATTGATGGAGACACGAAAGCTCATGCCGGGACGCAGCCGATCCGACGGGTTGTCCACCCGCGCGCGCGCCACGAAGCTGCGCGTGGCAGGATCAATGCGGCTGTCGATCTCCACGATCCGGCCCTGCACCGCGGACTGCCCACCACTCCATGGCGCCACTTCCACCACATCGCCCTCTCCGAGCTGCCCGATCAACAGCTCTGGCGCCTGAAAGGTGACGAGCAGCGCGCTGCGGTCATCCAGCGTGGTGATGGCGGTATCCGCACCGATGCGATCGCCCACATCCACGTCAGTGATACCAACGTAGCCGGCAAACGGCGCCTCGATGGTGTGGTAGTCGAGGGCCACGCGGGCGCGATCCAGTTCGATGCGCGCCGCTTCCACTGCCGTGCGTGCGGCGTCCATGTCCGTGGGGATAATCGCGCCGCTGTCGCCGGCACGCTGGTAGCGCTCATGAAGCCGCTGCGCGTCCTGCAGACGCACTTCGGACAGCTCCACGGCCAGCCGCTCATCACGGCTGTCCAGCGCCAGCAGCACATCGCCGCGGCCCACGCGCTGGCCAGGCTCGAAATTCACCGCCACCACCTCGCCGGTGACGGCCGGATGCAGCTCCACCGAGCGCAGCGCGCGCGAGGTGCCCACCGCTTCCACGCGCGTACGGTCGGGCGCCAGTTGCAGGGGTTCGACAATGGCGCTGATTTCGGCCGGGGTGGCGTTGGGCCCTGATTCAGAGGGTAAGTTCGGCGACGGCGAGTGCTGGGGGTCCGGCGTACAGGCCGGCAGCATCAGCATGATCGCCGCCATGCCGACCGGCGCCAGCATCTGCATCGACTCCCGGCGCCTCGCGGATTGTCTTTTTGATCTCGTCATCGAAGTGTCCGCCGCGCATTAGTAGGGTGCCGTCCCTGCAGAGCACAGAGTATGCCGGCAGGGTGGCCAGACCGATGCCGAAATATTCCCCAGTAGAGGTGCCGACATGCCAATTAGGCCACGGCATGGACACCTTGTCCCGCTGGAAGTTCAGTACTATCTCCACGCTGTCGCCGGTATCCACCGAAACTCCCTCGAAGAGCGGGCCCTGTAGCTGCGCGTTGCTTCGTCTACCCTGTTGACGCGCACCATCCGCGGGGACGCGATTTCTACCCCGGGGCGGATCAGCATGGAGGACAACGGCCCCGCGGCAGAGAGGATCGCAAGCATTATCCTACTAGTCAGTGCGATATGCCGACTAAATGTTCCCACCTCCATGGCCGGCAGGCTGGATCAGTGGCCGATGCACAGGATCGATGCCTTCGATTCGGCTTAGAGTCACTACCGGGCTTTGAGCCGAGTCAGCATCTGAGTCAGCCTCATTGTGAGCCCGGCATCACCGGAGTCTTCATCAATTGAGGCCAGTGTCTGCTCAGCAATTTCAATGGCCTTATCGTTCTGACCCAATGTTCTCAGGAATCCGATGTAGCTCATAGCAACCCGGGCGGATGGATCCATTTCGTGGCTCTTGCGGGCGAAGACCAATACCTTCTTCAAAATTTCCACGTCATCGCACTGGCCAAACTGGCTGGCCAATCGGCCATAGTCCTGGCCAGTCATGGCCTCACCCTTGGTGGCAATCTCCGCTTCCGCCGCTGACAGCAGCTGCCCCCAATCCATGGTGGCTTGTTCGTAGTGCATCTTGCCAAGCTTCTCGAGATATTCGCGATAGACGTAGCGATTCTTGATGACCTCCAGCTGGCATTTATAGGCGGGCGCCAGGAGACCGTCCAGCTCTTCAATGTATTTTACGTAGCCGGCATCACCGCTTCTGGCCGTACCGCCAACGGATCTTTTGACCGCGTCAAGCAGGAAAAGCGCTACCCGGGATTCGGGAGCGACTTTGATGAAGGCGTCGTAGTTGCGAGCCACATAGTCCACATACTCGTCGTCACGATCCGCATGAGCGCGATCCAGATACGATTCCATCAGGGCGAAATCCGCGGAGTTGATCAATGATGTCTTGTCTTTGCTGCCGATGTATTCATCAAAGACTTTCTTCATTCTGAGCTGATGCGCCTGGTTCTCTTGGGACATCACGTCGCCAGGCGCAGCGTAACTCGCCTCTGCCAGGTATTCGCGGATAAACGCAGGTGCTCGCTCACCCTCCTGATAGCGTTTATCAAGATCGGCAAATACATTGTACTCCTCGCCCATTGCTTCCTTGCCCGCGACTATAAAGCGTTCAGCCGCGATAAAGCCGGTCGTCTTGTGCATGACTTCGCCGTCGTGATCAAGATACAGATAAGTCGGCAGCACCGAGATGTCATAGCGCTCCTTCAGCTCTGGGCCATTCTGATCTTCGTCTTCAATATCCACCTTCAGGCTGATGAAGTTGGCATTGTAGAAATTTCCCACCTTTTCCTGCGGGAATACGTTCAACACCATCATCTTGCAGGGACCACACCAGGTCGTGTAGGCATCCACGAAGACCAGCTTGTCTTCGGCTTTCGCCCTGGCCAGTCCATCTTCCAGACTGCCGTGGAAAAATGCGATGCCCTTGACCTGTGTATGACGCTCGACACCCTCTTTCTCGCGCTCGTCCCCCCCTCCGCCCGAGCCATCACAGGCCACGACGGCCATTGACAGACAGAGGGATGTCATCAAGCCCTTCATATGCTTACTCCTGACCAACAGACGATTGCGCTCACTACAGATGCCGGAATACCAATACCCGGCTGTCCGGCACGGCAGTGGCTATCAGAAACTGAATTCCTTGCGCAGCTCCATCTGCAACAGCCGCCCACGCAGGTCCACGCGGCGGGTGTCGAACGGACCCGCAAAACCCTGGTGGAAGGGGAAGGGATCGTCGAACAGGTTCCGCGCGCCTGCCGAAACCCGCCAGCCGGCGCCGAACTCCCTGTATGCACTCAAATCCCAGGTGGTGCGCGCACGCACGCGCATCGCCATTGCGCCAACGGCGTTGATCTCCAGAACTTCGGTGTTCCAGTAGCCGCCCGTGTGGTTGCCGTAGAGGTCCAAGCCCCACTGCTCCCCACTCCAGCTGAACGACACGGTCGCGCGCAGACGATCCGCGCTGGTGGTGCCCTGCAGTCCCCGCGGCTCGAGCAGCGCGGCAACCTGCTGGTCATGCCTGATCTTGTAGGTTCCCTGCAATCCGGCACTGAAATTCCCTAACGGCAGGCTGCGGGTGAAACGTGCACTGAAGTCCACCGCTTCGACTTCGACCGCCGCGACATTGATGGCAGAGCCCTGTATGCGCAGCAGGGTGTTGGTCACCGGATCGCGCACCGAAACGGTGGGGAACAGATCCGGACGGGCGATAAAGTCCTGCAGACTGACGCCGTCGACCACGAAGATGCTGCCGATGATCTGATCCGTCACATCCGTGCGGTTGTACGTCAGGGCGAACGCCGTGCCCGGCAGACGGGCCGGATTCCAGTCGACTCCGAGAGTGATCGATTCGCCGGTCTCGGGCTTCAGATCGGGGTTGGGAATGCTGTCGATGAAGACCGGCACGATTTCATCCTGGATCGCGTCGTACTGATTGCTCGGAAACGTACCCAGCGAAGGCGCGCTGACCAGGTGTTTGATGTTGGGCGCCTTGAAGGCATGGCCCCAGCTGCCGCGCAAGGCGAGCTGCGGGTTCAGATTCCAGATCAGCCCGACCCGCGGACTGAGCTCATCGAAGGTCTTGCCGTCGGAAACGGCCAGCGTGGTATCCATTTCGTAGCGCTCCCAGCGAGCCTGCAGCGTAGCGGCCAGCGACTGGGATGCGCCGCTGAACAACGGCAGCGACGCTTCGGTGAACAGCGCGGCCACACTCTGACTGGGAGACAGATCGGCCAGATCACGGTTGCCGAGGAAGTCAGTCGGACCGTACGACAGACCCTCGACACGATATTCCGCGCCGACGACCGTGCGTACGCTGCCGGCGGGCAGGTCCGCTGCGCTGCCCTCGGCAAGCACGGTGAGGCCGCGCAGGGTTGTGGTGCGGTCGTGAATATTTGTCGCCGGCCGGAATTCCGCCACAAAGGCATCGATGTTCTGCGCGGTGCCATTGCCGAAGGGATTGATCTCGGTGGCAATTCGCGAACGCAGGCCGGTCGAGTTGTACTCCATGGCGGAGGTTTTCCCCGCCGAGACGGAGTACATCGCACTCACATCCATCCGCCAGTCCCGCAGCGGCAGATCAATCCGCAGGCCCGCATCGACAGCCAGGCCGGTCAGGTCATTGAGGGCGTAAGCCATGGGCAGCAATCCGGAGCTGTACTCGTGGGTCGCCGCGTAGTACATCAGCAGCGCCTGGCCGGTGGGGTTGTACGGGCTGGCGGCGCTGACCGTGCCCGATGCGATCGGAGCCTGCAGGGTCACCTTCAGATCCTGCTCGGAATATCGAAGGCTGGCGAAACCTTCGATACGGTCGGACAGGCTCTGCTCGGCCCGGATATAGATCGAGCGGCTCTCGTTCGCCGAGGACTGCTGCGGGCGGATCAGCTCGGCGCGCGCCGCCTGGAAGTTGTTCTGGGTCAGATCCGCCAGCGTCCAGGCTTCCGTGCCGTCGAAATCCAGCGGAAGACTGCCTCCGTCATTGCGCGCATTGCCGGGCTGGCCGAAGATCGTGTTGCGGTAGTCCACACCGCCCAGGCTGCGAAGATCATTGGTCGTATAACCGGTGTCGGCAGTACGTACCGGCGTGACATCCGACAGGCTCAACGTGGCGGTGAGGCTGCCCCGGCCCCAGCCGAAACCGACAATCTGATCGAAGGCTCTTTTGTCACCGCCATTTTCGCCGTCCTCAAAGCGCAGACTGCTGCTCGCACCACGATAGTCCTTGCGCAGCACGATATTGATTACACCGGCAATGGCATCGGAGCCATACACCGCCGCGGCGCTGTCCGACATCACCTCGATGCGCTCAATGGAGGCCACCGGAATGGTGGAAAGGTTCACCGCTTCGCCGGAGAACGCGGCGGATCCGGACGTGCGGCGCCCGTCGATCAGCACCAGCGTCGCCCCCTGGCCGATGCCCCGGAGATTAGCCATGATCTCGCCCTGCGCCGCGATACCGACCGGCAGCTCATCACCCCCCACCGGCTGGGTGACGTTGCGTGTGGAGTTCATGTTCGACAGGTTCTGCGGCAGCGACCGGATGATGTCCTCGGCCGTGCTGAATCCGCGTTTCTCGATAGTCTCCCGGTCAATGGTGACGATCGAGGCCGTGCGATCCGCGGCGCGCAGGCGCGAACCGGTCACCACCAGCTCCGAGCCCTTCTTGCTCTCTGTAGCAGCAGTCATTTCGCCCCGGCCTTCACTGTCGCTACGCACGTCCGCCGGCGCGGTTTCATTGCGCACCAGCACCAGCCGGCTGCCCGCCGACAGGGCCGGCAACGCCTGTGCGCCCTGCTGCCGGGGCTGCACGATGACCGAACCATCCTTTTCCATCGCATAGCGCAGGCTGGTGCCGCTGAGCAATTGATCGAGCGCCTTGGAAGGCGACATCGATCCGGCCACGGCCTGTGAGGTCTTGCCCAGGGTGAGATCCGACGGCGCGATAATGATGACGTCGGATTGGCGTGAAAAATCCGCCAGCGCCTGCGCCAGTGGTTTGGCAGGGATGTTGAACGTTTTCACCGCCTCCTCGGCAGCGCGCACCACGGTGGTGCCGGCGAGCAGTACGGCAACGATGAAGGCAAGTCGCTTGGCTGTCATGTCAATCTCCGGTGGCCCCGATGCGGGCCTTTGCCGGTGAGACAATCGCAGGCGCGCAATCCGCACCTGCGGCTCGCAATGGCGCGGCTACTGCCGCGCCGGTTCGCGCAGGGACAGCACAATACTGTCTTCATCCGGATGCTCCGCCCGAATGGGCAGTGCGGTGGCCAGTACGTCGATCATGCGGTCGATCTGGTCCACGCGGAAAGCGGTGGTCAGCTGCAAGTTGCCCACGGCGGCGCCGTCCAGCCTGATTCTGCCTTCGTAGTAGCGGTTCACATCGGCAATAATTTCGCGCAGCGTCGCATCGACATACACCAGCCGGCCGGTGCGCCAGGCGCCGAGGTTCTCCGCGCTTACGCTGTGTACGGCAGGCTGCTGGCTCTCCTTGCCCACGATGACCGACTCGCCGGCGGTCAGAACATGCCTGGGTGCCGGGCCCGCCTGCGCATCATGCGATGCGTTGATCGCCGTATCCGGCGAGGACGCGGTCACCTCGACGCGTCCCTCCAGAACCGAGACGCGTACGGAATCCGGCGTGAAATGCACATCGAACTGGGTGCCGACCACACGTACTTCGGTTTGCCCGGCTTGGACGAAGAACGGACGCGCCGTATCCCGGGTCACCTCGAAGAACGCCTCTCCCGCAATGAGCCTGACCTGCCGCCGGCCCTCGGTGAACCTGGCCTCGGCCCGTGACGAGGCGCCGAGCGTCATGAGACTGCCGTCCTCGAGGCGAATATCCTTGATCTGCCCGACCTGTGTCGCATAGCTGCCATCCGGGCGCACATCCGGCCAGCTGGCGAGCACAAGGGCCGCTACTGCGAGCAGCACACCTGCCGCCGCGGCGAATGACAGGCGGTAGCGCTGCAGTTGCGACTTCTGCAGTGGTCCCTCTCCACGCGAGTCCTGCCATGTCTCTGCGGCCTGTTCGTTGTCCAGCAAATGTGGCATACCGGCCAGCGCCGCCCAGGCGCTCTTCTGCACGCCGTAAATACGCGCATGCTCCGGATCGGCTGCTAACCAGGCGGCGAAGCGTGTGCGCTGTTCGAGCGAGACGGTGCGATCGTGCAGGGTCACCAGCCATTCGCTGGCCTGTACCTCGATCGGCGAAAAAGCTTCGCGGGTGCTCATGATCCCTCCTGCGCCACCGCCGACTGCATCGCCTGCAACAGCACCGCGCCGCATTCACGCACCGCCAGCGCCACATGCTTGCGGACGGCCGACTCGGACAGCCCGACGCGGCGGGCGATTTCCGCGTAGCTCAGGCCATCGATGCGGTTGAGCAGCAGATAGCTCCGGCGCTGCGCCGGCATCGCCCGGATGGCGTCCTCCAGCAGCCGGCATTGCTCCCGGTCCGACAGCATGGTCTCCGGATTGAAATCATCGCGCGCCTCATGCACCTCGCCCGACCGCGGCGCCGGCTCGAGAAAACGACGACCGATGCGGTCATGCTTGCGGTGATTGGTGGCGATGTTGTGCGCGGTGCGATACAGGAAGGCGCGGGGATTGAGCACCGCGGTGCGCCCTTCCAGCGCCGCGAAATTGGCAAAGGCCTGCTGGGCCACGTCTTCCGGATCGGGCGGGCCGGGGCCGAACTTCGCGCGAATGAAGGCGATCAGCTCCGCGCGGTGGCGCCCGTACAAGTCCGACAGCGGGCTGGCGGGCACTGCCCCCGTACCGGCGGTCTGCTCTGAAGAGATATCGCTCACGATGCCCGGAATTCCCGCGTTCGCTGTGCAAACAAGCACGGCTTCGTGAGTCAGCCTACTCCGAAAATCCACCGGCGCAAGCCGACAGACGGCGGGTGCGGATTGTGCGGCCCGATTGTCTTAACTATTCTGGCCGCCGCAATCCGCCACCGATCCTGCTACCAGGTGACGCGCAACCCCGCATAGGCAAAACGCCCGATGGTGTCGTAGGCGGAGTTGTAGTTACGCGCGCCGCCGCTGTTCAATCCCGAAGGCAGGAACGGCCCGTAGTCATGGAACACGTTGTTGATGCCGGCAAAGAAGCGCATTTTCTGCTGGCGGCCGAAATCATATTGCGCATACAGATCATGCCGGGTCCAGGAGCCCACCTTGAAGTAGTCCGGGTCGCCCTGGGACAGGGTGTTGTCGTCAAGCGCTGAACCGAGATAGCGGGTGCGCCAGCGCAGCCGCCAGTCCCCTACTCTCCAGCCCAGTGTGATGCGGGCCTGGTGCGGCGAGATGCCCACCTCGTTGCGCAGGACGTCCGTGGTAGCGGCGCCCGTGGGGCCGACGAAGATCTGCTCCAGTTTGTCGATGTAGGAGTAGATAACCTGCAGGTCAAAGGCACCACCAATAAGACGCTCGAAGGCGAAGTCCAGGTTCAGCGTGGTATCGATGCCGCTGGAGCACAGTTCGTTTAGATTTTCCTGCTGGTTGACAATGCGGCTGATCTGGCCGTCACCGCCGCGGGAGATCACGTTGCAGAACACATTGTCCGGAAAATTGGCCGCGTTGTAGCACAGGTCCAGCACCGTCTGCGTATCAACCGAGCCGATGGCATCCTTCACTTTGATGTCGTAGTAGTCGATGACGGCGGAGAAATTCGGCATGAACAAGGGCGTGAACACGATGCCTGCCGTCACCGTATCTGCCGTTTCCTCCTTCAGCGCCAGGTTGCCGCCATTGGGCGCGAACAGACTGGTGGTGTCCTGGTCGAATACGCCGTTGAGTCCGATAACAGCCTGAATGGCCGCAATGGCGCGGCAGTTCTGCGCTACTGGCCCGGTGGAGGCGGCGGTCACGCCATCGCAGGGGTCGTCCGCCGTATCGAAATCCCCGCGCAGTTCCGAGAACAGTTCGGTGATATCCGGCGCGCGCTGGGCGCGGGCGAATTGACCACGAAAGCGGATATCACGCACCGGCGCCCAGCTGCCACCGATCTTCCAGCTCGCCACCGTACCCACATTCTCCTGGCTGTAATCCGCAAAGCGCACGGCGGCATCGGCACTGAGTCGATGGGCAAACGGCCTGTCCGCCAGCAGCGGCAGATTGAACTCGGCAAAGGCTTCGACGACGTCATAGGTGCCGCGAAGATCGGGGATCTCCGCGTAGCCGGTATTGCCCGTCTGGGTCACCGGATCGCCGTCAGTTGCCTGCTCTTCCTTGCGGTACTCCATGCCAAAGGCTGCCGCCAGCGGCCCGGCCGGCAGGTCAAACAGTTCACCGACGATATTGAACGCGGCAGTCTTTTGTTTCAGCACCTGCTCCAGGTGGTCCACGGCACGAATATAATCGGCCGCCTCCGCGCTGATCGAGCCGATACCGAAGATGTTGAGCGGCACGCAGCCGTCGGCGCGAGCGGCCGCATTGACGCAACGAAAATTCCCCGGACTGGCGGGGTCGGCTTCGATATTCAACGCGTACTGCACGTTCTGAAAGTTCAGATCATTCATGCGCACCTGTTCCAGGCGGAAATGACCGAAGCCCACGTAGGCCTCCCAGTCCCAACCGCCGCCGAACGCGGTGCCTTCCAGCCCCGCCCACGAGCGCAGTGTGGTGCGATCGGAACTGCGCGTATCCTGGCCCACTTCGTTGAAACGCCGCACCCAGCTGACGGTGCCGATGCGGGTGGCCTCCACTTCTGCCGGGATCAGTGGATGGGTGGCCGACATCTGCCCAATGGCCTGCAGGTTGTCGAAGGGGCCGAATGAAGTCGTGGACGAGGCGGTGGCGTGTGCGCTTCGACTCTCGGTCTCCTCCCAGGCGTACTGCACACTGGCGAAGGCACGCACGCCCGAGGCGAAGTCATAGTTGCTCTTCAGGGCAGCGATACCACGCTCACGCGGCGGCGAGATGACCTGGAACGGACGCAGGTTGAAGCCATCCAGTGGCGTGCTGTAGTCGCGCGCGACGGTCTCGCCATTAGGCGGCAGCGATATGTCGTTGTGCCAGCCGAACTCATCATTCCAGACATCACTGCCCTCAAAACGCCCACCCGGAAGATTGCCGCTGAGATTGGTCTCCAGCACACCGGCATCGTAGGCCACTGCCCGCACCGCCCATGAACGATCGGTGGCGTTGACTTCCGTCTCCTTGTCCCAGGTGAGATTGGCCATGACGTTACCGCGGCCGCCGGAGAAATTCGAGCCCCAGGTGGCCTCGATCGTACCTTCGTCCTCACCACCGTCCTCGGAGGTACCGGCGCGCATCCTCATGTCCAGGCCGGAGAAGTCATCATCAAAGATGATATTCACCACGCCCGCAACCGCATCCGAACCGTACACGGCGGAGGCACCGCCGGTGGTGATCTCGATGCGCTCGATGAATCCTGCGGGAATCGTGCTGGTGCTCACCCGCTGCGCATTGCCGGAATTGGAGACGGCGCGGCGACCATCGATCAGCGTCAGGGTGCGATTGCCGCCGAGATTGCGCAGCGTGATTGTGTTCAGGCCGGCATTCTGCGTGTTGGTATGTGTGCCCTCGGCGCTCAGATCGAAGTCCACGCCAGGCAACTGCACAAGCATTTCACCGACGTCGACAGTCCCCGCGGCATCGATCTCGGTGCGATCAAGCACCTTGGTGAGAATCGCGGTATCGGTATTGGATTTCGGGATACGGGATCCAGTGACCGTGATAATTTCATCCTCCGTCCGCTCGCCCTCCTCGGTGGCCGGCGGTGGTGGCGGCGGTGCGACCTCGGCGCGTGGCTTCGGCCCGGCGGCAGGTTCCTGCAGCAGCGTCACCACGAAGACGCCATCGGCATTGCGCCGGTACTTAAGCCCCTGCCCATCGATGAGTCGGGCGAGAGCCACCTCCGGCGCAATGATGCCGCTGACCTCCGGTGCACGCTTGGCGCTGACCGCCGCGGGCGTAAAGGCAATCTCCGTGCGCGTCTGGCGACTGAATTCTGTCAGTGCGCTGGACAGCTCCTGAGCCGGGATACTCACCTGTACCCGCGCCTTGTCTGCGGCCGGTTGAGCTGTCGCATCCGCGGTCTGCGCGTGAACAAGCGTAGTCGCCGGCAATCCCCAGAGGATTCCAAGCAAGGTGCAGGACAGCAGTCTGGAAACGGATTTCATACTCAACTCCTCCTAAATGAGTCCAGTACCACCGTGTGGCGGTCCGCTCCTATGAACGCACGCCAGTATCAAAGCCGCATCAAGGCCAGATCTATCGAGGCGCCCGCGCCTGATCCGCCCACACAAGTTGTCGTCCGGCCTGTCCGTGCACAATGCGCACTGGCAGAAGCTCCGTCACAACCCTGCCGAAGCGCTCAGGATCACCGGCACGAAAAGCGCCGCTGATGCGCAGCCGCGCCACGCGCGGGTCACCTATGGTCAAAGGCTCGGTGGCATAGCGGTTGAACTCCGCCACGGCGCGATACAGCGGCTCATTCTGAAACTCGATGACGCCCTGGCGCCAGCTTGCAGCCCGGTCGGCATCGGTGTGCTCGATGCGCGGTGGCATGCCAAGCGTCATGCTCAGTCGCTCACCCGGATGCAATTCAATGGCAGGCTCGAGCGTGGAGCCCGCCTGCACCACGCCCTCCTCGCGCCCGACGCGTACACGACCGGTCACCAGCAGCACATGCACGGCGCCCGGATCCAGCCGTACGTCAAATTCGGTTCCCAATGCCGTGATTACCCGATCGGCCGCCTCCACAATGAAGGGCCGGCGCGCATCGGCCGTAACCGTGAAGTAGCCCTGACCACGCAGCAGACGCACGATGCGTCTCTCATCATCGAAGTCCACGTCGATGGCCGAATCCGTATTGAGTGTCACCTCCGAACCATCTGGCAATGGCAAAGTCAGTCGCTGTCCGCGCTCGGTGGCAAAGTCCGCGGCACCCTCACTGCCGGACAGCCCGCCAACGACCGGTGCCTGGTACCGCAGACCCTCCATGCGCCGCATGATGAACACGGCGCGAGTGCGCTCCGGCAATTCCAGCAGCGCCAATGCCGCGCGGTTCAGCGCCTCGCGTGCATCCAGCACCTGCTCGGCGGAGGCCGTTGTGGCAACACAGTTGTCAGGGTCGAACGGCACATGGGCATCGGAATGTCTTACGGCCCGTCGGCGGCCGCGGTCGGCAAGCACGCTGGCCGCCGTTTCAAATACATAGCCACCGGCGTGCTCCAGCTCATCGACGTCGCCGCGCACCACCAGCCGCAGGAACACCTCCTGCACCAGATCGTCGATCTCCGCGGAGTTGCGTACGCGACGCTGGAAGAAGCGACGCAGCGAGGGCTCAAGTGCCGCCGACAGCCGCCCGAGGGCATTGCTGTGCTGCCCAGGCGACATCGCGTTCCGCGTCAGGTGATCGACCATTCTCAGGGCTCCTGCCACCGATTGCGGGTCCTCGGGCGGGCGGGTTGATAAAAGGGAGCGATCATTGCCCCCTGCAGACCCCGGCCGTCGGCAGTCTGCCGCAGCTACAACGCACGGCGCAACAAAACCCGCATCCGCCTGGTAGCCGCGATGCCACTGTCTTGAGCGCGAACAGTCGCTGACCTTTCCAGGCTCGGTCTGAGGGGCGGGGAGGGGTTTGCGGGGATGTGAAAAACCATGGATGGTTTTTCCCAAGGCCCCCATGGGTTCGGTGCACAGCACCGAACGGGTGCCCAGGAAGGGCACCCAGGG
>JAJFKF010000110.1 GCA_021773365.1 Gammaproteobacteria bacterium
CTGCGGCGCCAGTGACGAGCGGTCGGGGGGTGGTTCGCGCGGCGGCGTGGCCGCCCATCGTCGGAGGCACAAAGCCGCCGCAACGTGAGCATCTATCGAAGGCAGTGCGATTCTGTAGCCGTTGCCGTCATGGCGATGGCACCGGCGGCGGACCCGCACCGCGATGCCGGTGGTGAAGCCACGCCGCCGCCAACCACCCCCCGACCGATCGGCGCTGGCGCCCCCTCAATCGCGTACCACTCCCCTTAACCCCATTCCGCCCCCGCCCGCGTTAACCCCAGTAATCAGGGCAACCAGTCCGCCACGAGAGCTCACCCATGAAACGCGTCAATCCATCCATCACCCGCCAGCTACTCCTGACGAGCTGCATTGCCCTGCTCGCCAGCTGTGCCGCACAACACGAGGAGGCCGATGAGTCCGCCGTCGAGCCAGTGTCCAACGGGCAGTCTCTGCCTGCAGAATCTGCGGCGTCCGGACCCGCAGTCTCGCTGATTGAACATGAAGCCAGGGTCAGTCACGACATCCAGGCAATGGACGCTGCTTCGAAGATGCTCCCGAGGGCGCGCAATGTTCCGGGCTACGAACCGTATCCTCCCGGCCCGCGGCAGAACACCGAGAACTACCAGAATCTGCAGGACAACCCCGTGCGCCTGGCGGTTGAGGAGCCGGTGTCCACCTTCTCCATCGACGTCGACACCGGCGCCTACGCCAATGTGCGCCGCTTTCTCAATGCCGGGCAGCTGCCACCCGAGGACGCCGTACGCGTGGAGGAGATGCTGAACTACTTTGACTATGACTATCCGGAGCCGGCTTCGCGGGCGCAGCCGTTCAGCGTGTCGACAGAGCTGGCTCGCACGCCGTGGAATCCGGATTCGCAGCTGCTGCGCATCGGCATCAAGGGGTACTCCGTACCGGCCAGCGAGCGCCCAGCGGCGAATCTGGTGTTCCTGGTCGATGTGTCCGGTTCCATGCAATCGCCCGACAAGCTGCCGTTGCTGAAGAATGCCTTCCGTTTGTTAAGCCAGCAGCTCTCCGCGCGCGACAGGGTTTCCATGGTGGTCTATGCGGGTGCTTCCGGCGTGGTGCTGGAGTCCACCGCCGGTGACAATCGCCAGCGCATCCTCGGCGCCATCGCTGAGCTGGAGGCGGGTGGCTCCACCAACGGCGGCTCCGGTATCGTGCTGGCCTATCGCCTGGCGCGCGAGGCTTTCATCAAGGGCGGCATCAACCGCGTGATTCTGGCCACCGATGGGGACTTCAACGTCGGCACCGTGGACTTCGAGGCGCTGGTGGACATGGCCGAACGCGAGCGCGCATCGGGCGTGGCGCTGACGGCGCTGGGCTTTGGCACCGGCAACTACAACGAAAAGCTGCTGGAGCGCCTGGCGGATGCGGGCAATGGCAACTACGCTTATGTGGACTCGCTGACCGAGGCGCGCAAGGTGCTGGTCGAGGAGATGTCATCCACGCTGCTCACCATCGCCCGCGATGTGAAGATCCAGGTGGAGTTCAATCCCGCCGTGGTGTCCGAGTACCGGTTGATCGGCTACGAGAATCGCATGCTGGCGCGCGAGGATTTCAGCAACGATCAGGTCGACGCCGGGGATATCGGCGCGGGGCATCGCGTCACTGCGCTGTATGAGGTGGTGCCGGTGGGCCGGCCCGGACATATCGATCCGTTGCGGTATGGGTCCTCTGCCCGGCAGGAGGCAGCGGATGTCAGGGCATCGGGCGAGCTGGCCTACGTCCGTCTGCGCTACAAGGCGCCGGATGCCGCTACCGACAGCAATACCAGCAAGCTGATTGAATTTCCCGTGATGGCGCGTTCGCTGGTGGCGGCGGAAAAGCAATCCGCCGATTTCCGTTTCGCAGCCAGCGTGGCGGCATTCGGGCAGAAGCTGCGCGGCGGCAAATACCTGCGTGATTTTGACTATGCCGACATCCGTGCGCTGGCTGAGCCGACGCTGAGCGCGGATGCGCGCGGCTACCGGCGCGAGTTCCTGGCACTGGTGGATCTTGCAGCCACATTGCAGCCGGCGGCTCGGGTCACGGGGCAGCAGATGGACAAGGAGAAGCGCTATTCCGGGCCCGTATCCGCCGCGGATGTGCGGCGCTGATCTGCAGTACTGATCTGCAGTACGAGGCACTTTCGCGTACGCTTGCAGGCATGGAGGGACAGGCCGACGACATCACGCTGATGCGCCGATACGGGGAAGGGGACGTATCGGCCTTCGAGACGCTGTATGCCCGCCACCGGGGACCGCTGTACCGCTTTCTGCGGCATCAGTGCCGGCCTGATGACGCGGCAGCCGACGTGTTCCAGGAAGTGTGGAGCCGGGTCATTGCCCATCGCCAGCGATACGAAGCGCGGGCGAGTTTTCGCACCTGGCTGTACCACATCGCGCATCACTGCGTCATCGACCATCAGCGCCAGCGCACTCGCAAGCGGATGGATCGCATGGATACCCTCGACGACCATGGTGCAACCTTGACCGCCGCCAGCCATGAACAGCCTGATGCCCAGGCGGTGCACGCGCAGATGCAGGACAGCTTCCAGCGCGCGCTGTTCGGGTTGCCGCTGGAACAGCGCACGGTGTTTGTCCTGTTTGAAGAGAGTGGACTGGGTTTGAAAGATATAGCTGAGGTTATCGGGGTGCCGGCGGAGACGGTGA
>JAJFKF010000012.1 GCA_021773365.1 Gammaproteobacteria bacterium
GATGGTTTTTCCCAAGGCCCCCATGGATGGGGTCTTACTGCCGGTCCCCGCAAACCCCTCCCCGCCCCTCAGACCGGGTCCGGCACTGAATCTGACAACCGACTACTGCTGACCAGAGAATCCATATGACCCGCAAACACCGCATAGAAGCCCTGAACAAACTCCTGGAAGAACGCATCCTGTTCCTGGACGGCGCCATGGGCACCATGATCCAGCGCCACCACTTTCAGGAGTCCGACTATCGCGGCGCAGGCACCGGCGATCGCTTCAAGGACTGGCCCAGCGACGTCAAGGGCAACAATGATCTGCTATCCCTCACCCAGCCGGAAATCATCGGGCAGATTCACCGCGATTACCTCGAAGCCGGCGCCGACATCATCGAAACCAACACCTTCAACTCCACGGCCATCTCCCAGGCCGACTACGGCATGCAGGAGCTGGTAACCGAGCTGAATCTCGAGTCGGCCCGCATCGCCCGCGGTGCGGCCGATGCCGTAGCGAAGGAGACCGGTTCCATGCGTTTTGTGGCCGGTGCGTTGGGCCCCACCAGCCGCACCGCATCGCTTTCGCCCGACGTCAACGACCCGGGCTTTCGCAATGTGACCTTCGAACAGCTGGTGGAAACCTATACGGAAGCGGCGCGCGCGCTGATCAAGGGCGGAGTGGATGTCCTGCTGGTGGAAACCATCTTCGACACACTCAACGCCAAGGCGGCGCTGTATGCCGTACGCGCCTGCATTGACGAGAGCGGCGAGGACATCCCCATCATCGTCTCCGGCACCATTACCGATGCCTCCGGTCGCACGCTGTCAGGACAAACCACGGAAGCATTCTGGAATTCCATTCGCCATTCCCGGCCCCTGGCCGTGGGCCTGAACTGCGCGCTGGGTGCGCAGCAGCTGCGTCCCTATATCAAGGAGCTGGCGCGCATTGCTGATACGCATGTCAGTGCTTATCCGAACGCGGGTCTGCCCAATGCCTTCGGTGAGTACGACGAGCCGCCGGAGGAAACCGCCGAAATTCTGCGCGAGTTTGCCGGCAGCGGCTTTCTCAACATCGTCGGTGGATGCTGTGGCACCACGCCCGAACACATCAAGCTGATACGGGCCGCACTGGATGGCATCTCGCCACGCAAGGTGCCCGCCGCAGGTACGGAGGAAGCGCGGGAAGGCGCGCTGCGCCTGTCCGGGCTGGAGCCGTTGAATATCAACGCCGACTCGCTGTTCGTCAACGTCGGCGAACGCACCAACGTCACCGGCTCTGCGCGGTTCCGCAAGCTCATCGAGGCCGACGACTACAACACCGCGCTGGAGGTGGCCCGCCAGCAGGTGGAGAGCGGCGCGCAGATCATCGACGTGAACATGGACGAGGGCATGCTGGATTCCGAAGCGGCCATGACGCGCTTCCTGCGTCTGATCGCGGCAGAGCCGGATATCTCGCGCGTGCCGGTGATGATCGATTCATCCAGATGGACGGTGATTGAAGCGGGTCTGAAGTGTGTGCAGGGCAAGGGCGTGGTCAACTCGATCAGCATGAAGGAGGGCGAGGCGCAGTTCATCGAGCAGGCCCACAAGGTGCGCAACTACGGCGCGGCCGTCATTGTCATGGCTTTCGACGAGACCGGTCAGGCGGATACCGCCGAGCGCAAGGTGGATATCTGCTCGCGCGCCTACCGCATCCTTACCGAACAGGTGGGCTTCGAGCCGCATGACATCATCTTTGACCCGAACGTCTTTGCCGTGGCCACGGGCATTGAGGAGCACAACAATTACGCGGTGGACTTCATCGAGGCCACGCGCGAAATCAAGCGCCGTTTCCCGGACGTGCATATCAGCGGTGGCGTCAGTAATGTGTCCTTCGCTTTCCGGGGAAACAATCCGGTGCGCGAAGCCATGCACTCGGTTTTCCTGTACTACGCCATCCGCGCCGGCATGACCATGGGCATCGTCAACGCCGGTCAGCTGGCGATCTACGAGGATATTCCCGCGGCGCTGCGCGATGCCGTGGAGGATGTGATTCTCAATCGACGCCCGGACTCCACCGAGCGGTTGCTGGACATTGCCGCCAACTACAAGGGTGATGGCGTGCAGCGCAAGAAGGAAGACCTGGAATGGCGCGGCTGGCCGGTGGTCAAGCGGCTGGAGCACGCGCTGGTGAAGGGTATCGATCAGTTTGTCGTCGAGGACACCGAAGAAGCCCGCCACCAGTTCGATCATCCCATCAAGGTGATCGAAGGTCCGCTGATGGACGGCATGAACGTGGTCGGCGACCTGTTTGGCGCCGGCAAGATGTTTCTGCCGCAGGTGGTCAAGTCCGCTCGAGTGATGAAGAAGGCCGTGGCCCATCTGATTCCCCACATCGAGCGTGAGAGGTCCGGGGTCAGTCGCACCAACGGCAAGGTGGTGATGGCTACGGTGAGGGGGGATGTGCACGACATCGGCAAGAACATCGTCGGCGTGGTGCTCCAGTGCAACAACTTCGAGGTCATCGACCTTGGCGTCATGGTCTCCTGTGAAAAAATTCTTGAGACTGCACGGCGTGAGAATGCGGATATCGTCGGTCTGTCGGGCCTCATTACGCCCTCGCTGGACGAGATGGTGAATGTGGCGCGCGAAATGCAGCGCCAGGACTTTACCCTGCCGCTGCTCATCGGCGGCGCTACCACCTCTCCGGCGCATACCTCAGTCAAGATTGATCCGCAGTACAAGGGCGCAGTGGTGTATGTGAAAGATGCTTCGCGCTCGGTGGGTGTGTGCCAATCGCTGGTCACCGCCGACTCGCGTGAGGAGTACATCGCGCGGCAGAAGGCCGACCACGTGCAGCGGCGCGAGCAACACCACGGCAAGAAATTAAAGGCGCCGCAGGTCTCGCTGGCGCGCGCGCGCGCCAACAGGCACCCCATTGACTGGAAGGCGTACCAACCGCCCACGCCGAAACAGTTGGGCGTGATGGCTTTCAAGGACTATTCGCTGGAGGAGTTGACTCGCTATATCGACTGGATGCCATTCTTTAATGCCTGGGAATTCAGCGGCAAGTTTCCCGATATCCTCACCGATCCGAAGGTGGGCGAAACGGCAAGCAACCTCTACGCCGAGGCGCGGAGCATGCTGAAGACGATCATCAGGGAGAAATGGCTGCAGGCCAATGGCGTAGTGGGCCTGTTTCCCGCCAACAGCGTGGACGACGATGACATCGAGGTGTATGCCGACGCGTCTCGCACCAAGGTGATTGCGAGGTTGCACCACCTGCGCCAGCAGAAAGGCAAGCCGCAGGGCCAGCCGCACAGCTGCCTCAGCGATTTCATCGCGCCGAAGAGCTCGGGCGTGGCGGATTACATCGGTGGCTTTGCCGTTACAACCGGTTTCGGCATCGAGGAACACCTGAAGCGTTACCACGCTGCGCACGATGACTACAACAGCATTCTGCTGAAGATCCTGGCCGACCGGCTGGCCGAGGCCTTTGCCGAGTGCCTGCATGAACGGACGCGCCGTGAATTCTGGGGCTATGCGCCGGAAGAGAGCCTGAGTAACGAACAGTTGATCCGTGAGGAGTACCGTGGCATTCGCCCCGCGCCCGGGTATCCAGCCTGCCCGGACCACACCGAGAAGGCCACGCTGTGGAAGCTGCTTGATGTGGAGTCAAAGACCGGCATCACCCTGACAGAATCTTTCGCCATGTATCCCACGGCGGCGGTCAGTGGCTGGTATTTCTCGCATCCGGATTCACGGTACCTGGCCGTCGGCAAGATTGATCGCGATCAGGTGCAAAGCTATACCGGACGTAAGGGCGTGTCGCTGGAGGAAGCGCAGAAATGGCTGTCGCCGAATCTGGGGTATGAGCCGGATGGAGAAGTCGAAGCGGCCTGAGGTGACGGGAATCGCGATTCGGCCGGATTGCAGCGCGCCACAGGCGGTTCTGAAATGGCGGGTGAACTTGTATATGCTCGGTGAAACCGTCCGCATGGATCGATATTTTCATGAGACCTTTCCCGATCGCCGGCATCCAGATGCATGTCCGTTTCGGCCAGGACAACATTCCGATGATGCGGCACAAGCTGGATGTGCTGATGCTGCGGTTTCCCTCCGTGGAAATGGTGGTGTTCAGTGAGCTGGCCGCCTTTGGTCCCTCGATGGCGCATGCCCAGTCCCTGCCCGGGCCCGCTGAACAGCAGTTTTGTGAGATGGCGCGCCAGTACGGCGTGTGGCTGATTCCCGGCTCCCTTTTCGAGATGGCAGGCGATGTCGTGTACAACACGGCTTCAGTCATCAACCCGCGCGGGGAGGTCGTTGGACGGCATCGCAAGATGTTTCCATTTCTGCCGCATGAAACGGGTGTTACCGGTGGCAAGGATTTCCTGGTCTGGGACATCGAGGGGGTAGGCCGGTTCGGCGTTTCGATCTGCTACGACATGTGGTTTCCGGAGACCACTCGCACGCTGGCTGCCATGGGCGCGGAAGTCATTCTCCACCCGACCATGACCGATACCATAGATCGCGATGTGGAGCTGGCTATCTCGCGGGCGTCGGCGGCGATGAATCAATGTTTCTTCTTCGACGTCAACGGCGTGGGCGGCGGTGGCATCGGGCGCTCCGTTGTGGTGCGACCAACGGGGACGGTGGTGCACACGGCGGGTGACAGCGAGGAAATGTTTCCCATCGACGTTGATCTGAACGTGGTGCGCCGTTGCCGGGCCTCGGGCATGTTTGGCCTCGGCCAGCCGTTGAAGAGTTTTCGCGACCGTAGCGTCGACTTCGCCCTGTATCGGCCGGACGGTCCGGGTCAAGCCTATCTCAACAGCCTGGGTCCGCTGGTCAAGCCGGGACGGCACCCCGCGGCAGCGCCACTACCGCCAAAGCTTTTGTGAATCAGAAGGTCTTCACGCCCACACCGGCAGTAAAGACGCCACAGGCGCAGGGCCCGTCCCTGAGCGGCCACTACCTGTCCTCCCGACTGCGCTTCGACACCTGGAATCAGCTGAAGATTGCGGCGAGCCACCTGGCTGCCGGGCATGGCGATGCAGCGCGCCTGCGCCAGGAAGTGGGTCGGGGCATCGGGCTTCTGGAGCCGATCGAGAGCTACTGGGCGTTTCCAGGGCGGGTGATCTTCGAGCAGGTGGTGCGTCTTTTCGACGACGGACATTACCACCGGCTGTCATACCTGGTTCAACGCATCGTGCGCGCGCTGACCAGTCGCTCATACCGCAAGCGCGGCCTGACGCTTGCCGATCTCGATGAGTCCGCTGACGATGGTGCGGAACCCGCGTCTCAATCCGGTGGACAGCGCGCCGGGATCATCGATCGTCCCTACTTCGAAGTGCTGGTGGTGGATGACACCAACTACGAGGGTGAGCAGGCGTTGCGCGAAGGTCTGGAGGCTGCGCGGCGGCCGGAGGACCCGTTTCAGTACGAAGTAGTGGTGGTGCCCAGTTTCGAAGACGCACTGATCGCCGTACTGATGAATTTCAATATTCAGGCGGTGGTGGTTCGCTACGGCATGCCATTTCGCTCGCGCCACCAGCTGGAGGTGCTCAAGCACTGCCTGCATGGTCTGGATGAAGAACGGCTTGAGTCGCTGGATCCGACTGAACGCGCCACCATGCTGGGCAAACTGATTGCCGAGCAACGCCCCGAGCTGGATACCTACCTGGTCACGGATGTGTCGCTGGAGGATACGGCCGGTGAACGTACCTCAGCCTTCAGGCGGGTGTTCTACCAGCAGGAGGACTACCTGGAGTTGCATTTGAGTTTGCTGCGCGGCGTGCGCAGCCGCTTCAACACGCCCTTCTTCAAGGCGCTGCGCGAATACGCCGAGCAACCTACGGGCGTGTTCCACGCCATGCCTATCTCCCGCGGTAAGTCGATCATCAAGTCCAACTGGATCCAGGACATGGCCCGCTTCTACGGCATGAATATCTTCCTGGCAGAAACCTCCGCCACCTCCGGTGGCCTGGACAGCCTGCTCGACCCTCACGGACCGATCAAGGAAGCGCAGGCGCTGATGGCGCGGGCTTTCGGTTCGCGCAAATCCTATTTCGTCACCAATGGCACCACTGCCGCCAACAAGATCGTCAGCCAGGCGCTGGTGCGTCCCGGTGATATCGTGCTTATCGACCGGGACTGTCACAAGTCGCATCACTATTCCATGGCGTTGACCGGCGCGCAGGTGGTGTACCTGGACGCCTATCCGCTGCATGACTATTCAATGTACGGCGCGGTGCCGCTGCAGGAAATCAGAAAGTCGCTGCTGGAGCTCAAGGCTGCGGGCAAGCTCGAGCGGGTGCGGCTGATCATCCTGACGAACTGCACCTTCGACGGCATCGTCTATCACCCGCTGCGCGTCATGGAGCAATGTCTGGCCATCAAGCCCGACCTGCTCTTTCTGTGGGACGAAGCCTGGTTTGCCTTCGCGCGCTTCGCGCCGACCTATCGCCGGCGCACCGCCATGTATGCGGCGAAGTTCCTGCAGGAAAAATATCGCAGTGCTGAATATGCAGAGGAGTTCGCCCGCTCAACGGACAAGTCCCTGCTGCCGGACCCCGCACAGGTCAGGGTCAGGGTCTACGCCACCCAGTCCACGCACAAGACACTGACTTCTCTGCGCCAGGGCTCGATGATTCATGTCCATGATCAGGACTTCCAGAGGGTAGAGGGCGCCTTCCGTGACGCCTATATGACCCATACTTCAACGTCGCCGAATTACCAGATTCTCGCCAGCCTGGACATCGGTCGGCGGCAGGTGGAGCTGGAAGGTTTCGAACTGGTGGGCAAGCAGATCGAAATGGCCTTTACGCTGCGCGAGCAGATCAAACTGCACCCGCTGCTGGCCAAGTGGTTCGGGTTTCTTACCATGAGGCAGATGATCCCGGCACAGTTCCGCCCCTCGGGTATGGAAATGTACTACAACCCGGAGCTCGGCTGGTCGGCGATGCTGGATGCCTGGGAGAATGACGAATTCGTTCTGGACCCGACCCGTCTGACCCTGTACATCGGCAAAACCGGAGTGGATGGCGATACCTTCAAGAAGAAGTATCTGATGGATCGCCACGGTATCCAGGTGAACAAGACCACCATGAACAGCGTTTTGTTCATGACCAACATCGGTACCACGCGCAGTTCGGTAGCGCATCTGATTGATGCGCTCGTGGATCTGGCCAACGAATTCGAACAGGAGCTGGAGGACGCCAGTCCCTCGCGGCAGCGCGCCCGGGCGCGGGCGCTGCAGCGGGTGACCGCGCAGCTGCCGCCATTGCCGGACTTCAGTCGTTTCCATAAGCGCTTCCGCGATGGCGACGCCACCCCCGAAGGCGATATCCGCAGCGCCTATTTTCTCGGCACCGATGAGGACAATTGCGAGTACTTCCGCATCGATGAGGACGACATCGACCTCGCCATGCGGGGTGGCCGGGAGTTGGTCGCGGCCAGTTTTCTCACTCCCTATCCACCCGGCTTTCCGGTGCTGGTGCCCGGCCAGATCGTCAGCCGCGAGATTCTGCAGTACCTGCGAGCACTTGATACCAAGGAAATTCACGGCTATCAGGCCGATCTTGGCATCCGCGTGTTCCAAGCCGCCGCCCTGGAGGGAATGAACCCATGAAGAAGAAACTCAACGGCATTTCCGATATCCGCCGCTTCTTTCACCGCAACCAGACGCCCATCTATTTCATCAGCGCCACCAACTTCAACTTGCTGGGCATCGACGAGTGGGTGCGGGACTTCCGCCATATCTCCCATATCAACTGTTTCGACAGCCGCCATCCCAATACCTTCGTGCCCACGGAGATTCCGCACGCGGAGTTCACCAGCATCGAGGACATCAACAATTACCTGCTGCAGCACAAGGAAGTCATCGACTTCATGCGCCGACGCGCCAAGGCGCAGGGCAGCGACACGCTGGGCAAGGCGGTATTCTTGATGTTCGACGAGAAGACCGAGGCGCTGTGCAATGAGCTTGGTCTCGAGGTGTGGTTTCCGCCGGCCGGCCTGCGCAGCCGCGTGGACAACAAGATCGAGACCGTGCGCATCGGCGACCGCGCCGGCGTGCCCAGCGTGCCGAACCGACTGGCGCCAGTGAAGACGTGGGCGGACCTGGAGCCGATCATGCGAGAACTGGGCGGCGAAGTGGTCGTACAAACCGCCTTTGGCGATTCAGGCCACACCACATTTTTCATCGCCAACCGACAGGGCTATGACAAACATGCCGAGGAAATCGCTGCCGACCCTGAAGTCAAAGTGATGAAGCGGATTCGCTGCCGCGGTTCGGCGCTGGAGGCCTGCACCACAAAACAGGGCACCATTGTCGGTCCGCTGATGACCGAGCTGGTGGGGTTCGGTGAGCTGACGCCCTACAAGGGGGGCTGGTGTGGCAACGAGGTCTTCGCTGATGCGTTTACGCCGCAGCTGCGCGAACAGGCGGTCAGGTACACCTTTGCCTTTGGTGAACAGCTACGCAAGGAAGGTTATCGCGGCTACTTTGAGCTGGATTTTCTCATTGACATGGACGGCAACCAGCTCTATCTCGGCGAGTTGAATCCTCGCATCACCGGCGCCAGCAGCATTACCAATCATGCGGCCTTCGCCCATGCGGATGCACCGCTGTTTTTGTTCCATCTGCTTGAGTTCTCCGGGGTGGATTTCGAATTCGATGTCGACGCGCTGAACGCACGCTGGGCTGATCCGGAAAATATCGATGAATGGAGCCAGCTGGTGATCAAGCATGTTGATGACTCGGTGGATCAGATTGCCGCAGCGCCGGAATCGGGTATCTGGCGCCTGAAAGCCGACAATTCGCTTGAGTACGCGCGCTTTGACTATCATCGGCGCGCCGTGGAAACAGAGAACGAGGGATTCTGGCTGCGCATCAGTGGTCCGGGCGACTATCGCTACGAGGGCGCTGATCTCGGCATTCTCATTACGCGCGGCCGGTTGATGACGGAGGATTTTGAGCTCACCGACCGCGCCCGGTCGTTTATCAGCGGACTGCGTGGCGCCTATCAGGGCAAGCCGCTGGCGCCCGCGGGCCAGGAGCAGGCGCCGGTCGCGCTGGAGGCGGGAGCATTCAAGATCCTGTAGGGCACGCAGGCGGGCACACCTGAATGCAAATCCTCTTTGAGGCATTGAGCGAGCCGCAGCCCGGTCCCAAGTGGAAGCAGCGGTTTCATGTCCTGTGGCCGCACTACCGGCGCTGGTATCTGGCCGAAGGCATCGAGCGGCGGCCCACCTACCTGCAGTGCGAGCGCGCCCTGCGTGCGCACATGCCCGAACTGCTGCCCACCTGGCAGCGGTTAACCGAACTGGCAGGCGGCGGCGATCTCGAGGCCAGATTCCTCAGTCTGTACTGCCCGCCACCCTATCTCAGTGGTTGCTCGCAGGCGGTGTGGCTGCGTGGCGAGCCGCTGCTGGTGCGTAACTATGACTACAGTCCGCATCTGTTCGAGAAACTGATCTGGCATACCCGCTGGAATGATCGCGATGTGCTGGCCACAACTGATTGTCTGATCGGCGTCCTGGATGGCGTCAATGATGCGGGCCTGGCAGTGTCGTTGAATTTCGGCGGCCTGAACCAGGTGGGTGTCGGCTTCGGTGCGCCCATGGTGCTGCGCTATCTGCTGGAGTTCTGCACCACTGTCGCCGAAGCCTCGCGGGTCCTGCGCCGCGTCCCGATGCACATGGCTTACAACATCCTGGTGCTGGATCGCAGCGGCAATTACATCACGGCCTACACCCGCCCCGACGGACCCACCCTGCTGCGGCGTATTCCAGCTTCCACCAATCACCAGGACCGGATTGCCTGGGCGCGTCACGCGGCAGCCACGGCCACGCTGCAGCGTGAGCGGCGGCTGTACGAATTGCTCGGCCGGCACGACCTGGACGCCGCGGCGTTCGTGGATGACTTTCTCAGGCCGCCCCTGCTGCAGACCCAGTATGCCAAGGGCTACGGAACGCTCTACACCGCCATCTATCGACCGGGAAGCGGCGAGGTGCAGTACCGTTGGCCCGGGCAGGAACTGTCATTGAGCCTGAGCGAGAACGTGGACCGGCAATTGATTGTTACTTCGTCCGAGGCAGACAGCGCTGTTGCGCCATAGACGGGATCATTGTTGACACCCATGGCGCACCTCGGCTGACACGCCGGGCCACGTCCGGATCGGGTTACCGGGTTACCGATAATCCGGATTGGCGAAATCAAAGCGGCAGCCCGCGTCCCATTCCGCGCGCTGGTTGCCGTGGGCGGGTATGCCGCCGGCGCTCTTGATCATGCGCGCCAGGTGCATGAGGTTCCAGGTCATGAAAGTGGTATTGCGGTTGGTGAAGTCATTCTCCGGGCCACCCGATCCCTTGTCCATGTAGGACGGTCCCGGTCCGGCCTCGCCCACCCATGCTGCATCCGCCTGCGGTGGAATGGCATAGCCCAGGTGCTGCAGTGAATACAGCATGTTCATGGCGCAATGTTTGGCGCCGTCCTCGTTGCCGGTGATCAGGCAGCCGCCGACGCGGCCGTAGTAGGCATACTGGCCATGGGCATTGAGCTGCGAGGAGGCGGCATACAGACGCTCGATCACCTTGGTGCACACCGACGACTTCTCGCCCAGCCAGATGGGCGAAGTCAGCACCAGGATGTCTGCCGCCATCACCCTGCGCAGGATGTCCGGCCATTCATCGCGCTCCCAGCCGTGTTCGGTCATGTCCGGCCACACGCCATAGGCAATCTCGTGATCCACCGGCCGCAGCACCTCAACGGCTAAACCGTTCTTCTCCATGATGGCCCTGGAAATGTCGATCAGCCCCTGGGTGTGTGACTGCTCGGGTGAGCGTTTCAGGGTGCAATTGAGAAAGAGCGCCCGCAGGCCGGAAAAATCCCATTGGTTGGATTCGCATAACTGCAGCTGTTTCTCAGTCAGAACCGCCATGATCGTCTCCTGTCTGTTCTCGTCTGAAGGAAGCCGGGGCATTGCAATGTTCTCCGCGCCGTCGCGCATGTCCTGCATTCTGGCGCCGTACCGGCTTGCTGCCGGTACCCGGCAGCCGGATACCACGGCCTGCCCCAGGGCGGCATCCGTGAGCACCAGGATCAGCGTGATCTCGGCCAGCATGTGCAGGACGGAGTTGTCGATTGGCATGGAGACCAGCCCGAATGCCGCCAGCGCCAGGGCGATGGTCAGGAGGGAAGCGGGATTCATGCGCGATTTCCGGTCCTGCGGCGCCACAGCCAATGGCCGTCGCGATGCTGCATGCTACCACTGGATGGGCTAGCCTCAGGATTCATCACCCATCCCCCCAATAGAAGTCGGTTGTAGCCCGTCCGGCGCTTTGCTATCTAATTCGGAAGCAATGAGCCTCCCTTTTCACCGGCAAGAGATGGTCGTCACCATGGAACCCATGCGCGATCCAGGCCTGATCCTGGATGTCCCCGCCCGCCGTCCGCTTGCGCAGACGCCCACGCCCGTGCACTACCTGCCACGGCTGAGCAAAATGCTCGGCGCGCAGTTCTACTGCAAGCGTGACGATCTCACCGGCTTTGGCTTCGGCGGCAACAAGATTCGCAAGCTCGAATTTCTGCTGAGCGAGGCCACACAGCAGGGCGCCGATGCGCTGGTGACCTGTGGCAGCAATCAGTCCAACTGGTGCTGCATGACCGCCGTTGCTGGCGCCGTGCTGGGACTGGATGTGTACCTGGTGCTCGGCGGGCCGGTGCCGCAGAAGGACACGGGCAATATCCGCCTGGCACGGCTCGCCGGGGCGAAGATCTCCCATATCGACACGGCTGACGACTCGGTGCTGGAAAAGGCCAGTCTTGATCTGGAGAGCTCGCTCAAGGCCAATGGGCGCCGGCCGTACCGCATCATCATGGGTGGCTCAACTGGACTGGGCTCCATGGGCTACGTGCACGCGCTGTACGAGATCATGGCGTTCGAGAAATCCGCCAATCTCAGTTTCTCCACGGTGATTCATGCCACCGGTTCGGCGGGCACCCAGGCAGGGCTTGTCGCCGGCAGCGTGCTGGGCGGATGGGGCGGGCAGATCATCGGTATGGCCGTGTCCAGATCGGCCGCCGCGCAGGAGGAGAAGGTGCGGGCGGTGCTGGTGCAGATGCTTTCGCGCAAGACCATCGAGCGGGCGAAGGTGATTGTCGAGGACGGATTTGTGGGCGCCGGCTACCGCCACAACACCGAGGCGTGTGCCGAGGCGCTGGAAATTTTCTCGCGCGTGGAAGGGCTCTTTCTCGACGAGGTGTATACCGGCAAGGCTGCGGCCGGCCTCATCGCCTACGGCCGTACGGGGCGTTTTCGCGCCGATGAGAATGTGCTGTTCCTGCATACCGGCGGCACGGCGCAGTTGTTTGAATAGATGCGTAGCTTGCACACGGTGTCGGAAGAGCGACTGGCGCCGGCGCGACGCCGGCTGCTGCAGTCGCTCGCCGCCACCGGTGCTGCTGCCGTGTTCCCCTGGCGGGCACCGGCGGCATGTGCTGACCCGGCAGACGCCACACGGTCGTCGCTGGCTGCTGCGCGGTGTGCCGAGCGCTGGATTCGTCGGCAGCGAATCGCGACATCCCACGGCGTGACCTGGCCGCGGACCCCAGGCGGCTCGGGTCCTGCTCCCAACCAGCTCTATCACGGTGCGCCGGGCGTGGTGCTGTTCTATCTGGAACTCTACGGCGCCACCGGAGATACGGCATATCTGCGTGAAGCACTGGCGGGCGCCGAGGACGTGGCGGCGCGCAATGCGTTGCCGCAGGTGCAGACTCCGGAGGCCGGCCTGTACATGGGGCTGTCCGGACAGGTGTTTGTGCTTGCGGAACTCGGCAAGCTTGCCGGTGCAGGGCGCTATACACAGTTGGCGCGGCGATACCTGGCGCAGCTCACCCGACTCAGCCGCCCGGTGGGTGAGGGCGTGGAGTGGAACGACTTCAATGACATCGTCTACGGTACCGCCGGCATTGGTCTGGTGCTGTTGTACGCGCATCGCCGGTTTGGCGATGAAGCGGCGCTTGAGCTGGCGCGCCGCGCCGGACTGCGGCTGATCGATACCGGCATTGCCGCCGATGGTGGTCTGCGCTGGGAGATGGAGCCCACCTTCGAGTATTACATGCCGAATTTCTCCCATGGCACATCGGGTGTGGGCTATTTCCTGGCCGAGCTTTATGCGGCCACCGGCGATCGCCGCTTTCTCGACGCCGCCGTGCAGTCCACACGGCATCTGCTGGCCATAGCCGATACCGCCAACGGCCAGTGCCGCATCGTGCACGACGATGGTCCGGGGAAACATCTGCATTTCTACGGCTGGTGCCATGGTCCGGCCGGCACCGCGCGACTGTTCCACGCCCTGGGGCGCGCGACGGGCGATCCGTCGTGGAATGAATGGGTGGAGCGTGGCGCCCGCACGGTGCTGGAAAGCGGCGTGCCGGAGAAGCGCAGCGAGGGGTACTGGAACAACTTTGGATCCTGCTGCGGCGACGCAGCCGTGATGCGCTTCTTTCTGGACCTGTACCAGGTTCATCGCCGGCCGCAGTACCTGCAGTTTGCCCAACACCTGCGAGGCTTCATTCTGGAGCACGCCACGCAGCAGGGTGATGGCTGCAGCTGGGTGCATGCCGAAGGGCGCCGCGACACGGCGGACGTGTCAGCGCAGACAGGCTACATGCAGGGTGCTGCCGGCATCGGCGCCGCGTTTCTGCGTTTCGATGCGCTGGAGCGCGGACGGGCGCATGTCGTGCTGCCGGATTCGCCGTTCACGACTGTCTGATATCGATCGAGAGCGTTTTGCAGAACAAGAAATTACATTGCAGGGGAGACAGATTCATGAGATCAGGTTACCGCTGGTGCGCGAGTATTGCCGGGCTTTGCATGGCCCTGGGCTTTCTGATGCCGGCGGGCGCGGCGACGCCCGCGCGGCAGCAGTTGCCGGCAGAGTGGAATGAGCTGGTGGAGATGTTTGATCCCCTGATGCAGAAGGATCACATCGTCGGTGGCAGTGCGGCATTGGTGCAGGATGGCCGCATAGTCGCGCGCCATCACTACGGTTTTGCCGACAAGGCCTCCGGTCGCCGCGTGGACGCGGATACCATATTCCACTGGGCGTCGATTACCAAGACGCTGAACGCCATTGGCATGATGCAGCTGCGCGATCACGGCATGATCTCGCTGGCCGATCCGGTTGCCTATCTGGTGCCGGAATTGCGGCAGATTCACAATCCCTTCGGCTCGATGGACGACATCACCATTGGCATGCTGCTGGAGCATTCGGCCGGCTTTCAGGCGGGGACCTGGCCCTACAAGCAGGGCTGGGACTGGGAGCCGTTTGAGCCCACGCACTGGGAGCAGCTGGTGGCCATGATGCCCTACCAGCAGATCGGCTTTGAACCCGGCAGCCGCTTCAGCTATTCGAACCCGAGCTGGATCTACCTCTCACGCATTCTGGAGGACAAGACCGGCGATCCGTGGGAGGCATACATCGAAAAGAACATCTTTGCGCCGCTGGGTATGACGAGCAGCTATTTCGCAATCACACCCTACTACCTGCGCCAGAACCGCTCGCATCGTTATCAGGCCCGATACGACAAGAGTGGCAAGCCGGAGATCCTTGATGAAGGCAGCGAATTTGATCCAGGCATCACCGTGCCGAATGGCGGCTGGAACTCGCCGCTGGATGATGTGGCCGCTTACATCGGCTTCCTGACCGGGGCCCACGGTGGAGATCGGGCGCTGCAGGAGCGTTTCGATGCGGTACTGAGCCGCGCGACGCTGGAAGAAATGTTTCAGCCCCGGCATCCAACAAACCGCGAGCGCAACCCCGGCGAACAGATGGGGTTGGCGTTCTTCATTTCAGGCGCGGGTGAGCACAGGGTGATCGGCCATACCGGCGGTCAGGGCAACTTCGCCACCATGATGTTCTTCAATCCCGCCACCCGCCGCGGAGCAATCATTGCTTTCAATACGGTCAACAACATGGAGGGCGATGACAATCATGGCTCCTTCAGTGCTGTCTACCAGCAGCTGCTGAAGCTGCTGCGCTGATGGCGGCGCAGCAGGCAATGCATCGGGTGCAACTATCATGAGAAGTGTTTCATTGGCATCGATTCCGGCGATGGTGGCGGTGCTGGTGTTCACGGGTCCGTTGCGCGCGGCTGAGCCTCCTGCCGCCGGGTGGAATGCGCTGGTGAGTATGTTCGACTCGGCGCTGCGGGAGGATCGCGTTGTCGGCGGCAGTGTGGCGCTGGTGCAGGACGGACAGCTGGCAGCACGCCACGACTACGGGCTGGCGGACCGCGTCGGCGCCCGCCCCGTGGATGGCGACACCATTCTGCACTGGGGTTCCATCACCAAGACACTGACTGCCATCACCATCATGCAGCTACGCGATCGAGGTCGTCTGTCGCTGGATGATGCGGTGACGCGCTACCTGCCGGAACTGCGTCGGGTGCACAACCCCTATGGATCGATGGACGACATCACCATCCGCATGCTGCTCGATCATTCGGCGGGCTTTCAGGCCATGACCTGGCCCTATGGCGACGGGAAACCCTGGCAGCCGTTCGAGCCGCAAAGCTGGGAACAGCTGGTGGCCATGATGCCCTATGAGCAGATTGCCTTCGAGCCTGGCAGTCGCTACGCCTATTCCAATCCCACCTGGATCTACCTGGCGCGCATCGTGGAGATTCTCACTGGAGATCCCTGGGAGAGCTACGTGGAGAAAAATCTGTTCAGGCCGCTGCAGATGCGGCGCAGTTTCTTCGGCTTCAGTCCCTATCACCTGCAGGCGCATCGCTCGCATCGCTACGCCGTACGCAAGAGCCAGGAAGGCGAGGTCAGTGTCGAGGATATGGGCACAGAGTTCGACCCCGGCATCACCATTCCCAACGGCGGCTGGAATGCGCCGGTGGCCGACGCCGTGGCCTACGTGGCCTTTCTTACCGGTGCGGCAGCCAACGCGCGGCAACAGCGGATGTTCGACACCGTGTTGAGTCCGTCGACACTGGAGCAGATGTGGCGGCCGCGCTTTCCGGCGCCCACCAAGGTTGATACCGCCTGGATGGGTTTGTCTTTCTTCGTGATCGGCGAGGGGCCGGAGCGCATCGTGGGTCACACCGGCAGCCAGGGTGGCTACACGGCCTTCATCTACTTCAATCCGCAGAAAAAGCGCGGCGTGGTGGCGGTGTTCAACACCGACAACTCGGTGGAGGGTTACCGCAAGTCCTTCTTCGCCGTTCAGGATCATGCTTTGCGAGTACTGAAATGAAAGCACTTGCGCACGCCGCGGTTCTGGCCCTCCTGATCTGCATCTGCCCGGGGGGGTCGCAGCCGGCCTGGGCGGCCGATGCGGTGCTGCCGGCAGACGCCATTGCGGTGAAGTGGGGTGAAAGAATTCCGGCGCGCGACGGCGCCGTGCTGGCGGCAACCATCTATCGGCCGCGGGATGCCGGGCCGCTGCCGGTCATCTTCATGCCCACGCCTTATATCGCGGACAGTTATCACGATCGTGCCATGTACTTTGCGCGCCGCGGCTATGTGTTCGCGCTGATCGACGTACGCGGCCGCGGCAACTCCTCCGCTGACTTCGAACCCTTTCTGCACGATGCCAACGATGGTTACGATGCGGTGGAATGGCTGGCGGCACAGCCGTGGAGTGACGGCAAGGTGGCCATGTGGGGTGGTTCCTACGGCGGCTTCGTGCAATGGGCCACCGCGCGCACGCGTCCTCCGCACCTGCGCACCATTGTTCCGGTGGCCTCGGTGCATCCGGGGGTGGATTATCCGTATCATCAGAACCGCATGAACTCCTATGTCATGCGCTGGCTGACATTCACCAGCGGGCACACGCCCAATGACAACCTGTTCGGCGAGAATCCGGTGTTCAACGGTGCGTTTCGCCAGCTGTACATGCAGCACCTGCCGTTTGCCTCACTGGACACCGTGCTGGGCAATCCTTCGGCGACGTTTCAGTTGTGGCTTGAGCATCCCACCCTGGATGCCTTCTGGGATTCACTGACGCCCAGCGCAGCGGAGTACGCGGCCATCGATCTGCCCATTCTCACCATTACCGGTTACTACGACGGCGACCAGCTGGGCGCGCTGGGCTACTACCGCAAACACCTGCGGGCGGCCGGCGAGGCAGCCAGGCAGCGACACTACTTCATCATCGGCCCCTGGAATCATGCCGGTACGCGCACCCCGAAGCGCGAGTTCGGCGGACTGGTCTTCGGCGAGAACTCGCTGCTGGATCTGGAGGAACTGCACCGCCAGTGGTACGACTGGACGCTGAAGGATGGACCGAAGCCGCAGTTTCTCAAGGCGCCGGTGGCCTACTACGTGCCGGGAGACGGCAGCGACGAATGGAAGTACGCCGAGTCGCTGGAAACCGTCGCCACTTCCACCCGAACGCTGTATCTGGACTCGGTGAATGGCCGGGCCAATGACGTGTTTCATTCGGGAGATCTGCGCGAGCATGCACCAGCGCCCGGTAGCAAGCCCGATGGGTGGGTATACGATCCGCTCGATACGCGCCCCGGGATGCATGAACAACCGGACGATGCCTTGCCCGGCTACCTCAATCAGCACGACGCGCTGATGCTGTATGGCGCTGGCGTGGTCTATCACACCGCACCGTTTGAGCAGGCAGTAGAGATCACGGGTCAGGCCCGGGCGACGCTGTATCTGGCCATGGACGTGCCCGACACTGATGTTTTCGTGGATCTGTATGAGATTCTGGCCGACGGTAAGAGCATCGAGCTGACCGGAGCCAGCCTGCGCGCGCGCTACCGCGATTCCCTGCGCGAGGCCACGCCGGTACCGTCCGGCCAGGTGCTGCCGTATGAGTTCGAGCACTTCCAGTACTTCTCGCGCCGCATAGCCAAAGGCAGTCGCCTCCGCCTGGTAATTCGCTCGCCAAATTCCATCCACACCCAGAAGAACTACAACTCCGGTGGTGTGGTGGCCCGTGAGACTGCCACGGACGCGCGTACGGCACATATATCGTTGCACCACGATGCCACCTATCCCAGCAGGATTGTGCTGCCCGTGGTGCAGCCGGCCATACCATCGGCATCTGCGCAATTCAGTCAACCAGTTTCCATTTCCCAGGAGTACACAAGATGACAACATGGTTTTCGCGATATCGATTGTTGGCCAATCCAGCCAGGGCTGTGGCCGCCGGCCTGGCACTGTGCCTGACGGCGATGGTCCTCGGAGGCTGCAGCAAAGAGGAGAAATCTGCCAGCGTCCATCCGGATGGAGGGACCTATGACCTGTGGATTCGAAATGGCACCGTGGTGGATGGCACCGGTGCTGATCGCTACCAGGCTGATGTGCTGGTTCGCGGCGATAGCATCGTGTTTGTCGGCCAGCTCGACGGCGCGCAGGTGCAGGCGAACCGTACGATAGATGCCAGCGGCAGAATTGTCGCGCCCGGATTCATCGATGCCCATGCGCACGGCGATCCGGTTACCCAGTCGTTCAACAATTTTCTGGCACAGGGATACACCACGGTGGTCCTGGGTCAGGATGGGCGAACTGCCGGACTGGAGGCCTACGGAACGCCGGATCTTGCGCATTGGCGTGCCGCCAATGCTGACCAAGCGCCGCAGGGCGATCCGGTGACACTGGCTCAGTGGATGAAGCTGGTAGAAGAGAAGGGTAGCGATGTGAACATCGTCAGCCTTTCCGGTCACGGCACAGTGCGACTGATCGCAGGCGCCGGCAGCAGTCCGGAACCGACTGCGGAGCAGATGCTTGCCATGAAGGAAATTCTGCGCGCGGACATGGAGACCGGTGCGTTCGGTATGAGCATGGGCCTGGAATACGATCCCGGGCGCTACACCTCGACGGCGGAACAGAAGGCGCTTGGCGATGTCGTGGGCGAGTACGACGGCGTGGTGATGAGTCACATGCGTTCAGAGGACTTCGACAAGATCAGCAAGGCCATCGACGAACTGCTGGCCATTGATGCGCACGTACACGTCGCGCATCTGAAGATCGTGGCCGGTCGCAGCGCGGAGGAAGGCAAGGCTGTGCTCGAGCAAATGGCTAGCGCCCGTGCTACAGGAAAAAAAGTAACCGGTGACGTGTATCCGTACATGGCCAGCGCCTCGAACCTGGTATTTCTCTACCCGGACTGGGCCAAGCAGCGTGATCAGTACGAGGCGGCGGTCAAGAACCGGCGCGCGGAGCTGGAGGCCCACATGATTTCGCGTGTCGAGGAGCGGCGCGGGCCGGAGGCCATCCTGGTCACCAAAGGCAAATATGCCAATATGCGCGTGTCGGAGATTGCCAAGAAACTGAACAAACCATACGTCAAGGTGATGATTGATGATCTGGGTTACGCTGGCCCGGCGCAGGCGCACTTTCTGATGGCGCCTGAAGTACAGAACGAGTTCATCCGTGCGGATCATGTCAGTATTTCCACCGATGGCGCGCCTGGCATCAATCATCCGCGTTCGGCTGGTTCCACCGTCAAGGTGCTCGAAGAGCATGTGGGTGAGCCACCGAAGATGAGCCTGGAGCAGGCCATTCATAAGATGTCGCAGCTGCCTGCCACCGAGGTACTGGGACTGGAGGATCGCGGTATCATCGCCGCTGGTGCCAAGGCCGATCTGCTGGTGCTGTCGATGGACGAACTGCGCAATCGTGCTACGTGGTCAGAGGCGCAGCTGCCGCCAGAGGGATTCGACGCAATAGTCGTCAATGGTGCGGTGGCCATGGAGAAAAACAAATCGTCCGGTGGCAGGTACGGAACGGTTATCCGGCGCAGGTAGTGCATGTACGGAGGTTGGGAAGGTGTTTGAGCCCGCTCGAGCGTGCAGCCAGGCTGCAGTACTGATTTGCTGCGCCTGTGCGAACATCGCCCAGGCAGCGGAGGCGCCGCCGGAGGGTGGCGCCGTCGGCACGGTCATCGTCGAAAGTTCGGTGCTGATCGAGGCCACCGCGCATGTAGAACTGGACCGCGCTGATATCGCCCGCGTGTCGGCTGGCACGCTGGGCGACCTGTTGACACATCTGCCCAGCACCAAGGTACAGATGAATTCGCGCGGCGAGCAGGTGTTCGCATTGCGCGGTTCAGATCAGCGTCAGGTGGCGCTGACGCTCGATGGTGCGCCGCTGGTGTCGGCGTGGGACGGGCAGCTCGACCTTGGCGTGCTTCCGGTCAGCGCCATCGAGCGGGTGGCCATTACGCGCGGTGCAGCTTCGGTGCTGCAGGGGCCGAATGCGCTGGCCGGGGCGGTGAATGTACTGAGTCGCAGGGCGCTGGGACCGGGCGGCAGTGATCGTGCGCTCACTCTCAATGCCGGTCCCCACTGGCAAGCTGCGGAAGCCTTTGGCGGTTTGAATACGGATCGCCATGCCTTCTCCCTGGCGCTGGGCTGGCGCGACAACAACGGTTTCGAGCCGGGCGGTGAGGACCGTTTGCTTACCGGTTCGGATAGCGATGCGCGCAGTGCGCTGCTGGGCTGGACCTACCGCTATGGAGATGGCGCCACTACGGCGCTGACGCTGCTCACCGTTGACGGCAGCAAGGGCGTGACCCCCGAGCGGACCAATCCAGGTCCGCGCTACTGGCGTTACCCCGATTTTCACAAGACCATGCTGATCTGGTATGGCAAGCAGCCCCTGTCGCGCGGCGGCCTGGACTACAGCCTGTATCTTGACCGCGCCGGCAGCCGCATCGATCAGTACGGCGACGACACCTATGGTGCAATCATCAATGTGGAGGACGGCAGGGACCGGGCGGGCGGCGGCAGGGTGCAATGGACGGGGGAGATTGTCGCAGCACAGGATCTCACGCTCAGCCTGCACTGGACGCACAGCGAGCATTTATTCCGCGAGCGTGCGGCTTCCACGGCCTTCACGACTTTCAGTCAGGTGCTCGCCCAGCTGGCTGCCGAGTGGCGGGGCAGGGCGGGACGCTGGAGCTGGCTCGCCGGCGGCGCCTATGAACAGGCGCGCAATCCCGCTACCGGCCCTTTTCCCGACTCCGGAGCCAGGGAAGACTGGGCGGCTACGGCGGGGCTGAACTACATCATCTCATCGGCGCTGGGATTCGATGTAACGCTAGCGCGCAAAACCCGCTTCCCCTCGCTGCGGGAGACCTACAACGGCGCCCTTGGACGCTTCGTCCCCAACCCGGAGCTTGGGCCGGAAACCTCCCATTCTCTCGCCGCCGGCCTGGTTGGCAGCCGCAGCGACTGGGATTGGGAAGTACGTGGCTTTGTTGCCGATATTACCGATGGCATTGCCCGCACGGCGCTGAGCGGCGGGCAGTTCACGCGGGTGAATCAAAGCCGCGCACGCATCACAGGCGTCGAATTCGCCGTCGAGAACGAATTGGCCGACTGGTTGCAGAGCAGGGTGGAGGGTACGGTACTGCGCGCGCGCGGCCGCGCCGCGGACGGCGACTATGATGAAAGACTGGAGTACCGTCCCGGCATCAATCTGGGTGCACAGCTCCTCGCAGATCTGCCGGCGGACTGGCGTCTTGTTTTCGGCGCCCGCCATCTGGCCGATGAGCATGGCCTGCTCGCCGGCAACCCGGTGGCGCAGCGCCTGCCCGCCTATACCCTGTGGGATGTGGCGATGGAACGGGTGATATCGACCCGCTCGCTGGGCGATTTTTCACTGGTCCTGCGCCTGGACAACCTGGCCGACGAGTACTACGAGACCCAGTGGGGGTTGCCCGGTCCCGGTCGCCGGGCATCGATCGGACTGACCTGGGGTACATAGCTCCGCGGACGATACCGGCGCGGGCAAGGACTTCCGATAATCGCGCGGAAGGACTACAGTCATTTGCCTTGCCCGACAGGGCCCCACAGCAGGTTTTAAATCCATGAAGCTGAAAATTCATGCGACCGTGGCGTCGCTGTCGATCGGACTGATGAGCGCGATGGCGGCAGATGCCGCGCCGCCGACGGACGAGACAATTTCACAAGCCATTGAAAAATATGGTGAAAATAGCAAGAAACTGGACCGCTCGGACCGGGAGAACTACGGTCGTTTGATGACGGCCGAAGCGCGTGCGGCTCTGGCCGGCATTGCCCTGTCGGAGATGCCCCTGCAACAGCTGCAGCAGCTGCACAAGGCCCGTGTGCTCGGTTCCGCAGATATGGACGAGGAAGTGGGCGCGCGGCTGGAAGCATTCGCCGGCGATCCGGGTGCCAGTGGTGCGGTGGCGGCAATCATGCGGCTGTCCTATCTGCCGCGCGCCTCCGTACCGCGCGAGGACGCCACCGATGCTGATCGCGAACGCGCCGAACAGGCTCGGGAAGTCCATGCAGCGGCGCTGCGGCTGGTGGCGGATCATCCCGGCTTGCCCGCGGCGCTGGCCAGCGGTGAGGGCGGTGACATTTTCATGGCGCTGCGGTTCGTGGATCACCAGACTATGGCGGCCGCTGGCCCGCAGATGCTGAAGCTCGCCTCGCTGGCCACGGCGAATGTTCCGGGTGGTCAGGCCGCCCAGTTGAGCATGTTATTTGACGTGCTGAACGGGAATGAGGACATTGATGCTGCCGACCGCGAGCGCGTCCGCAGCGATATTGTCGCCGCGCTGCACGCTGCGCAGGGCAACGATGCGGAAGATGAGAACCAGAGTCGCGGCATTGCCCGCTCCCTGGCCTATCTGGAAGGCGCCTACGCCCGTGGTGAACTCGTCGACCATGCCTCGCCACCGCTGGATTTCACCTGGAGCAACTACGCCGAGCCCATCGGCAGCATCGAGGATCTGAAAGGCAAGGTGGTGGTGCTCGACTTCTGGGCCACCTGGTGTGGTCCGTGCATCGGCTCCTTCCCGAACGTGCGCGAGCTGCAGGCCCGCTATGACGGTTATCCGGTGGTCATCCTCGGCGTCACCAGTCTGCAGGGCTATCACATCGATCGTCCCGAAGGCGCCAGCGGTCCGGCCAAGCGCATCGATACCAAGGACGATCCGGCGAAGGAACACGAGCTGATGAATACCTTCGTCGAGCAGCTGGAGATGACCTGGCCGGTGGCCTTCACCAGCCAGCAGGTCTTCAACACCGACTACGGCGTGCGCGGCATTCCGCATGTGGCCATCCTCGACCCGGCAGGGGTGGTGCGCTATCGCGGCATGCACCCGGCCAGCGACAAGGCCGGAAAGCACGAGAAGATCGACGGGTTGCTGCGTGAGTTCAACCTGCCGGTGCCCGAGGCCGGTTGATTCGCGCAGGTTGGAAAAATCACCGTCCAAGTCCGTGCCGGAGCTATCCGGCACGGACTGTCAGTGAGGCAGCCAGCGGCCGGCTAAAGTCCTGCTCCGCGCGGGCTCGCAGATCAACCCAGTACGAGTAGACACGCAACCAGCCCGAAGAAGACGGCCATACCGGCATTGATGGCCCATAGTGGATTGATCAAATGTTCACGCCCGTCCGGAGCAACGTCAGGCTCGGTGGCTGCAGGCGTCTGCGTGTCGCGGTGGTCGGAGCCTTCGGTGCCTGCTGCAGCTGCGATATGGACAGAGGGTCGGGATTCGGCCGGAAGGATGCTCTCACTCCGGTGGGCTGCTGCTTTCATGGCGCTTCTCCATACGGCGCGTGCGCCGCCAGTTGCAAGGTGGTTATGGCTGCACCGCGTGGGGACTACCTGACAGTCGCGGCGCAAAGCCAGCCTATGGATGCGTCGGTCCCTGCACAAACGAATTATTCCGATGCGAGAGATCGGATTTTCCGATAGTTGCGCCATGTCCGCTGAGGAGCTGCAATGCCGGCAGAGGCGACAGGACGCGGTGAATACCGCTGCGGAATCTACGGGGCAGGGCAACAGGTCTGATGCGAGGCCACGCGGCGGATGGTTTCCAGTGCCACGGCTAGCGGTTGCGATTCGTGGTTTGCGGGAAAGCACAGGTACGCCGGCAGTCGGAAGCTGGGTGCCGCTGCGATCCGGAACAACCGTCCCGTTGATTCATACGCATGCAGCATCCGTTCGGGGAAGTAGGCCGTGCCTCCGTGTGCCAGAACGTATTGCAGCGCCAGCCAGCCGATGTTCGAGGACAGTGACGCACCGGCATAGTCCGGAAAGGCAAGGCTGTGCTGGGCGAAGAAATCCGGCCCCCAATCGACGTATACATAGTCCGCCGTCGGCTGTGCAGACGCATCCGCATGAGTGGAAGCCAGTACCAGTCGTGCTTCAGGAAGTGGTTCGATCACCAGTCCGGGATGTGCCTGTGGGGTGAACACCACGCACATGCTGATCTTGCCGTCGACCAGATCCTGCATCAGATCCGCATCGAACCCGACCACTGCGCGCACTGCGACGTCTGGTGCAAGCGCCCTGAACTCGGCCATCCACCTGGTCAGCAGATCTTCCCATAGTCCGAGACGTCCACCGACGGTCAGCGTCGCGCGAAATCCGCTGACGACACCGATCTCTTCGCGCGCCTGCTCCACCGTGCGCGTGAGCAGCGCGGCATGCGGCTGAAACTGACGCCCGGCCGGAGTGAGCACGACGCCCGATTTGCTGCGGGCGAACAGCGCTGCGCCCAGGGTTTCCTCCAGGCGTTGCATGCGCGAACTCACCGTCGACTGGGTGACATGCAGTTTCCGGGCAGCGTCGATAAAGCTGCCGCCGGCGACAACAGCCAGAAATGTGCGGGCGAGTTCGGTGTCCATGATGAGGCCGATTCTGAACGCTGACAGGCGCAAGCGCTACGCCAACTGCAGAGTCGATTCCATCGCGCGCCAGCGGTTACGGTGCAAAAATTCGCTGTGCGTTCTCGGAAACAGCGAGTAGCGCCGGATGGCGGAGTCGGCGTTCGACCGATATGGCGTAGAACTGTGCCTGTACTCCGTCCGCCGTGCCAATCCGGACAAAGCCGTATTCGCGGCGGAACTGTTGCTCCAGTACAGCTGGCACCGGCGCAATGCCGCTGCCAGCCAGCGCAAACTCGCGCAGCAGCGCATAGTCTTCAAACTCCCCGACCACGACCGGGCGCACATCGTGCCGCTCAAACCACTGATCGAGCGCGCGACGGATCGCCGTATCGTCCGTGGGGAGCAGCACCGGGGCGCCGGTCAGGGACTTCGGGAATCCTCTGCGCAATGATCTGGCCAGCGATGCTTTGGCCATCCACAGCTCTGCGCAGGTTCCCAGGTGGTGATTGTAGGCCCGAACGTTGAGGCTCGGCGCGATGGGAGAGTCGGAGAGCACGACGTCCATCTCATGCACGGCGAGCTGTGCGACCAGCCGCTCCAGCGTGCCTTCGCGACAGATCAGACGCACCGGATGCTTCAGCTCTAGCGCCGGCCCGAGCAGACGATGAGCAATCTCCTTTGGCAGCACATCGTCAATTCCGGCTACGAGGCGCAACGGCCGGCGAGTTGGGCGCTGTTCGACGGCATCGATCAGATCGCGCCCCAGCCCGAATATTTCATCGGCATAGCCGTACACCACCCTGCCCATCTCCGTGGGCGTCAGCGAGCGCCCGGATCTGACGAGCAGTTTCTCGCCGAGGCGCGCCTCCAGAACCTTCAGTTGTGCGCTAACGGCTGGTGCAGACAGGTGTAGCTCCGCGCAGGCACCAGTCAGGCTGCCGGTTCGCACCACGGTCCAGAAGTACAGCAGATGCTGATAATTGAGCTTGCGCGAGCCTGACACCGAATATTCCAATTTATGGAAGTAAATAGAAGGGTAATTCTAATGGATCTAATCAATGGTCTCCACTATAGATGGTGGCGAACCGCGATGGCCACCTGAACGGCCAGTAAGGAGAGCGACGTGATGCCAAGAACCCTGTTGATAACCCTGTCGGACCTGAAATGGCTGCGCGCCATGCTGCGCTCGCGCTCGGACGCATCCCTGCTGGACCAGGAGCACCTGCATGATCTGACCGAGGAACTGGAGCGTGCTGTCGTGATTGATGACGACAGCACGCCCCATGACCTGGTGACCATCAACTCAATTGTTGGCGTCGAGGATCTGCTGACGGGAAAGTGCCACGCCTACACGCTGGTGTTCCCGGCAGAGGCTGATATCGCCTCCGGCCGCATCTCGGTGTTGGCGCCCCTGGGAACAGCCCTGCTGGGCTATCGCGAGGGTGACGAGTTGCGCTGGAAGATGCCGGGAGGTACGAGACATCTGCGTGTGCGCAGTGTGATCCGACCGGAGCAATCCCCGCCGCCTGACGGTGCTCCACCACGCCCGTGGCTGCCTGATGGGCCGCTGGCGGCATGAGGCAGGCAGTGCGCGGGCATGCGCTGCGGGGCGCGCGATTCCGGCAACTGAGGGCTAGTCGATAACGCCAAGCAGCAGATAGCCGGCCGTGGCAATGGTTGCAGCGATGAGCGCAAAGGGCAGCTGCGTGCGCACATGATCGATGACCGGTGCGCCTGAAGCCACGCTGGTGACAATGGTGGTGTCGGAGATCGGCGAACAGTTGTCACCGAACACGCCGCCGGCAATGCAGGCGCCGAACAGCAGTTCCGGGCTGAGGCCGGTGGCCATGCCAATGGGCAGCGCGATCGGCACCATGATGGAGAAGGTGCCGTAGGAGGTGCCGGTGGCAAAGGACATCGCCGCCCCCAGCACGAACACCAGCGCCGGGATTACAAACAGCGGCATTGAATTCTGCAGCAGCTGGGCAACAAACGGCCCGGTTCCCATGTCCTTGGTCAGCTGACCCAGTGCCAGCGCCAGAACGATAAGGAAGCCTACGTCGAGGAATTCCGCCGTGCCGGTGATGATTTTTTCCTCAATCTCCCGCGATGAAAATACCCGGTCGATGCGCAGCAGAATCGCGGTAACAAAGATGGTGCCCGCCACTGCATAGAGGATGGAAGCGGAGCCATTACCGGCGGTGATATCACCATCCCCGGTAGCCCACAGGCAGAAAAACACTCCACCGATCAGCGTCAGGATGGGGATGAGCATGTGGCGCAGGCGCGGTGGCACACCGGTCGCGACGGTGCTGGTGCTGGCTGCGGGAGCCGTTGCCTGGGCCCGGGCATCAAACTCGCGCATCGGCCCGACGGTGAAGCCGGTACCCATGGCGAAGACCACCAGCGCCAGGCTCACCCAGCAGTACAGTACATAGGGCATCGAGCGGATCAGGAACTGCAGCGGATCCTCCACGCCCTGCGCGCTTACCAGCGCCAGATAGAAAGCGCCCCAGCCATTGATGAGCACCAGCGCCACCACGTTGATGCTGATGGTATGAATGAAGTACGCCAGACGTGCCCGGGCCAGGCCCACGCGATCGTAGAGTGAGCCCATGGTCGTGCCGTTGATGAGCACGTTGCTCCAGGTTTCCAGGATAAGCGCAGCACCGAACACCCAGGTCAGTCCGTACACAGTGCCCTTGCCGTAGCTGCCGTGCCAGCGCTGCAGCGCCAGTGCAAAGGCCTCAAACCCCCGGCTGTCCTTCATCAGCTTGAGCAGCCCGCCAACCAGCACGCTGAACAGCACCAGCCTGAGATTGCCCGGATCGACCATGATGTCTATCAGAGAGTCAATCGTGCGAGCCGGGACCAGATGCAAGGTGCCGGTATTGAGCAGAAGGACCGCGCACAGCACCCCTGCGAACAGTGAAGGCAGGACGCGCTTGGTCGTCAGGGCGATGCCGATGGCAAGCACCGGCGGGATGAGGCTGAGCCAACCCAGGTCGGTGGACATTGCTGCTTTCTCGTGGCCAGGACGCCGAGCATGATATCGCGGTGCGTTGGTCTGCAGCGTCAGGTTTTGTGATCCTCAGGATCAGTCATGCTCGGTCTGCGCGCAATCGATTCCAGGCCGGGGAAACTTCCGCGTCAAACAGCAGTCGGAACGCGCGCTGAACAAAAAACGGGGATGCTCATGAACAGATTAGCCGCCATTGTCGTTCTCACCAGCCTGTGCGCCGTCGCCGTGGCGAAAGAGGACATTTCGCCGGAGAAGCAGGCGGATTTCTCCGGCCTGCAATTCAGGGCCGTCGGTCCGGCTTTCACCTCCGGGCGCATTGCCGACATCGCACTGCGTGCGGACGATCCTGGCACCTGGTATGTGGCGGTGGGCTCGGGCGGCGTATGGAAGACTGCCAATGCCGGTATCTCCTGGCGGCCGATTTTTGACAATGAGGGGAGCTACTCCATCGGTTGCCTGACCATCGATCCGGGCAACTCCAATACGATCTGGGTGGGTACCGGGGAGAACGTTGGCGGAAGGCATGTGGGCTATGGCGATGGCGTGTACAGGAGTGTTGACGGCGGCAAGAGCTGGAAGAACATGGGTCTCAAGGCATCCGAGCACATCTCGCGCATCGTGGTGCACCCGGAGGATCCGAACACTGTCTGGGTGGCCGCGCAGGGCCCGTTGTGGAGCAAGGGTGGTGAGCGTGGTCTATACAAGAGCACCGATGGCGGCGCCAGCTGGAAGCGGGTGCTGGGCGATGATGAGTGGGTCGGCGCCACGGATGTGGTTGTCGATCCGCGCGACCCTGACCTGCTCTATGCCGCCACCTGGCAGCGTCACCGCAATGTGGCCGCCTACATGGGCGGCGGCCCCGGATCGGGTATCCATCGCAGCACTGACGGCGGCGAGACCTGGGAGAAGCTTGCTGGTGGTCTGCCTGGAACAAACGTGGGAAAGATCGGCCTGGCCATCTCGCCGCAGCAGCCGGATGTTGTTTACGCCGCCATCGAGCTGGAGCGCCGCAGCGGCGGCATCTACCGCTCCGCGGACCGCGGCGCCTCATGGGAGAAACGTTCCGACACCGTGGCCGGTGGCACCGGCCCGCACTATTACCAGGAGCTGTACGCCAGTCCGCACAGCTTTGACACCATCTATCTGATGGACATGTATGTGCAGGAGTCGCGCGATGGCGGGCGTACTTTCAGCACCATGCCCAGCAATGGTGTGCATTCGGATATCCATGCCATTGCCTTCCGCGCCGATGATCCCGACTTCATCCTGCTGGGTTCCGATGGTGGTCTGTACGAGACGCTTGACGGAACAAACAACTGGCGATTTATCGATAATCTCCCTGTTGCACAGTATTACAAGGTGGCCGTCGATGACGCCGAGCCGTTCTACAACATCTATGGCGGAACTCAGGACAACGGTTCGCATGGTGGTCCGTCGCGAACTGACAGCGGCTATGGCATTCGCAACTCGGACTGGCGCTACACTCTCGGCGGTGACGGACATCAGTCCGCCATCGAGCCTGGCAATCCTGATATCACCTACGCCCAGTCCCAGCGCGGCTATCTGAACCGCATTGATCGCCTTACTGGCGAGCGATTGCTGATCCAGCCCCAGAGCACTGCAGCGGAGAGCCTGGAGCGATTCAACTGGGATGCGCCGATTCTGGTGAGCCCGTTCTCCGCGACGCGCCTGTACTTCGCCTCGCAGCGGGTCTGGCGCTCAGATGACCGGGGCGACAGCTGGGCGGCGATTTCGGGCGACCTGACGCGCGATGAGAACCGGCTGCACCAACCCATCATGGACCGCACCTGGGGGTGGGAGGCTGCCTGGGACCTGACCGCCATGTCCACCTACAACTCCATCACCTCGCTGGCGGAATCGCCGCGACAGGAAGGTTTGATCTACGTCGGCACTGATGACGGACTTATCCAGGTCACTGAGGACGGTGGCGGCAGCTGGCGCAGGATCGAGGTGAAGTCGATTCGCGGTGTGCCGGACACTGCCTTTGTCAACGACATCAAGGCGGACCTGTTCGATGCCGATACGGTGTACGTCGCTCTGGACAATCACAAGCATGGTGATTTCAAACCCTATCTGTTCAAGAGCACCAACCGCGGCCGCTCGTGGAAGTCCATCGTCGGCGACATACCGGATCGATCGCTGGTGTGGCGCGTGGTGCAGGATCACGTCAAGTCCGGGTTGTTGTTTGCCGCCACTGAGTTTGGCATCTACTACACCGCCGATGGCGGTGGCAAGTGGCACAAGCTGGCCGGCGGTGTGCCCACCATCGCATTCCGTGATCTTGCCATTCAAAGAAGGGAGAACGACCTTGTCGGTGCCTCGTTCGGACGAGGTTTCTTCGTGCTGGACGACTACAGCCCGCTGCGCGAAATCGGCGACGGACAGCTGCAGCGCGCCGCCATGTTGTTCCAGCCGCGCAAAGCCTGGTGGTACCAGCCAAAGCGGGAGAGCGGAATGAAGGGAACGGGAGAGTTCATTGCCCAGAACCCACCCTTTGGCGCTGCATTCACCTACTACCTGGCGGATGGTTTTCAGACCCTCGAAGCGCAGCGCCGCAAGCGCACGCAGGAACTGGAGAAAGCCGGCGAAGCTGTAACCCTGCCATCCTGGGATGAGTTGCAGGCCGAGCGCATGCAGTTCGAACCGAAGATCTGGCTGACGGTGCGAGACGAAACCGGCGCGCACGTACGCACGCTGGAAGCACCGGCGACGGCTGGCTTTCACCGCGTGGCCTGGGATCTGCGTCATACCTCCAGAAAGATCGTTGCACTCGGTGCGGCGGGCGGCAGGCACGGCGCCGGAAGCGGCGGCGCGGCGGCCGGCTATATGGCTGTTCCGGGTGTGTATTCGGTCAGTCTGGCCAGCGAAGTGGATGGCAAGCTCACGGAGCTGGCCGGGCCGGTGCGCTTCGAAGTCACCCCTCTGCGGCAGGCCGCCCTGCAAGGCGCTTCGATCGAGGAATACGAAGCCTTCCGCCTCGAGTTGCAGGCGATCGAGGAGCGGGTCGATGCCACCGGCGCCACACTCAACGCCACCTGGCTACGGGTGGCGGCGGTTCGCGAGGCCGCAACACGAATTGACGCCCGCCAGTCGGGGCTGACTTCGCGCTTGCGTGATCTGCAGCACTCGCTGCAGTCGTTGACCGAGCAGCTCTACGGAGATCCTGCAAAGGGTGCGCTTGGCCATCCCGTTCCGCTGAAGGTCAATAGCTGGCTGTCACGGGCACGTGCCGGTGCTTCGACCAGCTACGGGCCCACACCCTCGCATCGCGAAAGCCTGCGCATGGCGGCCGGGCTGCTGCAGGACCTGGTGGCCGAGCTGAACCAGATTCGCGACGTGACGCTTCCGGCGATTGAGCAGGCCCTGGCCGAGGCTGGTGCTCCCTGGATCGAGGGTCAGCCGCTGCCGCAGTGAGATGTCTGGACCAGTCTCGGCCCTGCCGGGGCTGGTCCCGTCAGTCAGCCGCTCGCATCAAACGCACCGCGAATCCACTCGATACCGCCGTCCGCCGCGGCATTGTCGAGCGTCACCACGTCGAAGCGCGCCGGCAGCCGGCGCAGTTCGGGATTCCTCAGCAACAGATAGTTCGCCGCGCGCACGATGCGCTGGCGCTTCTTCCAGCCGATGCTGTCGGCGGCGGTGCCGTAGCCGCGATCGCGGCGCGAGCGCACTTCGATGATAGTCAGCACCGGGCCGTCGAACATTACCAGGTCCAGTTCGCCAGCCTTGCAGAGAAAGTTGCGGCACACCAGGACCAGACCGCGCGCGGCCAGGTACTCCAGCGCGGTGGTTTCGGCGGCGTTGCCCATGGCGCGGCGATCCATGCCGTTTGTTTCCTTTGGTATCTAGTACTGCTGTGGCTGGCCGTTGCGTATCCGGGCCCAGTCCAGTTCCCGGTGAATTCGACCCTGCGGGTCGATGGATAATCTTCCAGTCACGCCATCGATACGATCGTTGCTCAGGCGATAGCGTGCCGGATCCTGCAGACGTGCTATCAGCTCCGGGATGAGCTGCCAGGCGTCGTATCCAAAGGCATAGAGGTTGCCGCGATGTGAGGCTCGCGAGGGCCAGGCGGTCTCCACCCGTCGGCGGGCATCGATGGCCTGCGCGCTGCTGGCTAGCACCCAGGGCATGTGTGGAAAAAGCACTCCATCAAGGTCGATATTGGCGTTGGGGTCGGCGTCGAAAACTTCCGAGGTGGTGTACATCGGAATGTCGCCCGCGTAGTGGAACTTGAGCTGCGGCCGGATCAGGCGACCCTGGGATGGGCGCGCGGCGACAAAAATGAACTCGATGTCCGCGCGCCGCCGCGGCTGGAACTCCAGCCGCGTGCCCAGCCGGGCGGTCAGGCGGGCATGGCGTTCACGGCTGTCAGTAAGGCGCAGCAATTGCTGGATGACCGGCGAGTGGTCGCTCTCCTCGGTGGCATAGGCGCTGCGCCCGATCACTTCGCCACCGAGCTGTGTCAGTTCCTCGTTGAACGCGTTCAGTATGCGGTTGCCCCAATCACCAATGGGTACCAGCGCCACGCCGCGCGCGTGGCCGTCGGCAATGGCCCGCTGCGCGGCCTGGCGGGCTTCATCCTCCGGCGACAGGGCAAACTGGTAGAAGCCGGCGGGCGCCTCGGTCTCATCGGACAGGAAGTTCAGCGCCAGCACGGGCACACGGCCGTCCGCAACTGCCGCAGCGGCGCTCACCTCGTCCTTCAGCAGCGGACCGACCACGAACTGCGCGCCCTCGCCAAGGGCCAGCAGCAAGGCGTTGTCACCGCCCTGTGCGGCCATGTCATAGATGCGCACTTGCGGACGCTGCTCCGGGTCCTGCTGGAACCACGCGGCGAGAAAGCCGTCGCGAACCGCGATGCCCAGAGCCTCGTAGTTCCCGCTCAAGGGAAGCAGCAGCGCGATGCGCGAGGGGTAGGCCACCTGCAGGGGCGGTCGCACCAGCGGTTTTTCCGCTGGCGGCGGTTCGGGGCGCTCCGCCGGCGGCTGCGGTGGAGGCGGTCGTACGCCCGGTGAGGGGCAGCCAGCCAGCATGATCGCGCTCAGCAGCAGCGGCAGCAGGGGACGAATAGCGGGGCGGGCCAGGAATCTCATGGAATAAAGCTCACGCGATCAGGCTCATGGAATAATGCCAACGATTACTGGAAGGGCGCAGGCCCGGGGCGAGGATTATGACCGCAGGCAGCGCCGAAATGAAAACCTCCGGGTCCGCCAACGGAGAGTTGTTTGTGGTAGCCACGCCCATCGGCAATCTGGGAGACCTCACGCCTCGCGCCCGCGAAGTGCTGGGAAGGGTTGACCTGGTGGCTGCCGAGGACACCCGCCACACTGGTCGGCTGCTGCAATCGTGCGGCATTCAGGCACGGCTGATGTCCCTCCACGAGCACAACGAGGAAGCGCGTGCCCCCGAACTGCTGCAGCTGCTGCGCGATGGGCGCTCGGTGGCGCTGGTCAGCGATGCGGGCACGCCACTGATCAGCGATCCGGGGTTTCGCCTGTTGCAGGCTGCGGCGCAGGCGGGGGTCACCATCCGGCCGCTTCCAGGCGCCTGTGCCGCCGTTGCCGCACTGAGCGCCGCCGGTCTGCCCAGCGATCGATTCAGCTTTGAGGGCTTTCTGCCCGCGAAAGGTGGCCCCCGGCGGGCACGCCTGCAGTCGCTGGCCGCCGATCCGCGCACGCTCATCTTCTATGAGGCCCCTCATCGGCTGCAGTCCAGTCTGGAGGACATGCAGGCAGCCTTCGGTGCCGAACGCCCGGCCGTGGTGGCGCGCGAACTGACCAAGGCCTTCGAGACCCTGTATCGCGGGTCGCTGGGGGAACTGCTGCTCCGGGCGCAGGAGGATGCAGACATGCAGCGTGGTGAGGCCGTGCTGCTGGTGGCCGGCGTGCCCGAACAGGCCGCCGACGACGAAGCCGAGCTGACGCGTGTGCTGACAATTCTTCTGGAGAGCCTGCCGGTAAGCCAGGCCGCCGACGCCGCCGCGAAACTCACCGGCGCCAGCCGCAACCGCGCCTACCGGCTGGCCCTGCAAATGTCCCGCCAACATCAATGACACCGACTTGAGCGCGACGCCATTTACGCAGCCTGGGGCGGTGCCGGGCTCAGCGTGTCAGGTCGGGGGAGGGTTTCCGGGGACCGGCAGCAAGACCCCATCCATGGGGG
>JAJFKF010000111.1 GCA_021773365.1 Gammaproteobacteria bacterium
CTTCCGGGGATGTGAAAAACCATGGATGGTTTTTCCCAAGGCCCCCATGGATGGGGTCTTACTGCCGGTCCCCGGAAGGCCCTCCCCCCGCAGCGGCTCCGCCCCCGATGAACTCGTAGCAACGGCTCCACATGCCTCGAACACACCCAACGCCCGGAATCGCCCTGAACCACAGACCCCTCTCCGGTAAACTCACTCCCGAGATGAACCCCACCCGCCAATATCCCCTGCTGGACGCCATCCGCTCCCCCGCGGACCTGCGCAAGCTCCCCCCCGGCAAGCTCAGCGCCCTGGCCAAGGAGCTGCGCGCGTTCCTGATTGAAACCGTGGCCACCCGCGGCGGCCACTTCGCCGCCGGCCTGGGCACTGTCGAGCTGACCATCGCGTTGCACTATATTTTCGATACGCCCATCGACCGCATCGTCTGGGACGTCGGCCACCAGGCCTACCCGCACAAGGTACTCACCGGCCGGCGCGAGAAACTGCATACCATCAAACAAGCGGATGGCCTGGCGCCCTTCCCCAGCCGCGCCGAAAGCGTGTTCGACACCTTCGGCGTCGGCCACTCCAGCACCTCCATCAGCGCCGCTCTCGGCATGGCCATCGCGGCTGCGCAGGCCGGCGAGCAGCGCCGCGCCGTGGCCGTCATCGGCGACGGGGCGATGAGCGCGGGGCTGGCCTTCGAGGCACTGAACCATGCCGGCAGCCTGGACGTGAACCTGCTGGTGGTACTCACCGACAACGATATGTCGATTTCCGAGAACGTCGGCGCCATGTCGAACTACTTCGCCAAGGTGCTTTCCGGCAAGCTGTACGCGGGCCTGCGCGAAGGCAGCAAGAAGGTGCTGCGGCAGATGCCCACGGTGTGGGAGCTGGCGCGCCGCTCCGAGGAACACATGAAGGGCATGATCCTGCCCGGCACCATGTTCGAGGAGATGGGCTGGAACTACATCGGCCCCGTCGATGGTCATGACCTGAAGTCGCTGACGAAGACCCTGAAGAACCTGCGCGACCTGCGTGGCCCCCAACTCCTGCATGTGGCCACGCGCAAGGGCAAGGGTTATCCGCCCGCCGAGGCCGATCCGATCAAATGGCATGGGCCGGGACCCTTCGATCCGGCCAGTGGCACCATTTACAAGGAGAAGGCCGGCGGTCTGACCTACTCACAGGTCTTCGGCCAGTGGCTGTGCGACATGGCGGAACGCGACCCGCGCATCGTCGGCATCACCCCGGCCATGCGCGAAGGCTCCGGCCTGGTGGAATTCGAGAAGCGCTTTCCGGAGCGCTACTTCGACGTCGCCATTGCCGAACAGCACGCGGTGACCTTTGCTGCCGGCCTGGCCTGCGAGGGCGCGCGGCCGGTGGTCGCCATCTACTCAACCTTCATGCAGCGCGCCTACGACCAGCTGATTCACGATGTGGCGCTGCAGAAGCTGCCGGTGATCTTCGCCCTCGACCGCGCCGGACTGGTCGGCAGTGACGGCGTCACTCACCAGGGCGCCTACGACCTTTCCTTCCTGCGATGCATCCCCAACATGGTGGTCATGGCGCCAGCCGACGAAAACGAATGCAGGCAGATGCTTTACACGGCCACCACCCTCGACGGCCCCAGCGCCGTGCGCTATCCGCGCGGCCAGGGACCGGGCGTACCCATTCAGGAAGTCATGCAGGCGCTGCCCGTCGGTCGCGCCGAGCTGCGCCGCGAGGGCCACAGCGGCCTCGCCCTGCTGGCCTTCGGCACCATGGTGGCCGCCGCCGAAAAACTGGGCGAACGCTTTGACGCCACCGTGGTGAACATGCGCTTCGTCAAACCATTGGACGAACAGCTCATCGACAGGATTGCCGCCGGCCATACCGCCCTGGTCACCCTAGAGGAAAATGCCATCGCCGGCGGCGCCGGCAGCGCAGTTTCCGAGTACCTGGCCACCCAGGGCGTCCAGCTACCCACCCTGCACATCGGTATCCCCGACCGCTTTGTGGAGCACGGCTCGCGCACGGACTGCCTCGCCATGGCCGGCCTCGACCTCCCCTCACTGGAATCTTCCATCGACAATTTTTTCAGAACCCTTCCCCGGTTGAACACCGGCACTGCATAGTGCGGAGGGGAGGGAAGTTAACCCCAGTTTAAGGGGAAACCCCCCATAAAACTGTGTATAAATTTCCCCCCCTCCGCCGGGACAACCTAATGAACGACATCGCCAAACCGACTCAAATAGAAGACGTCCAGTCCCGCGCCGACACGCGTCAGATTCCCATCAACCGCGTCGGCATCAAGGACATCTACCACCCGGTGCGCGTCAAGGATCGCAGCGGCGGCGAGCAGCACACCATCGCCAACTTCAACATGTACGTGAACCTGCCGCATGACTTCAAAGGCACGCACATGTCGCGCTTTGTCGAGATCCTGCATCATGAGCGCGAGATCGGCGTCAGCTCCTTCCAGGCGCTGCTGCGCGAGATGACCGAACGGCTCAACGCCGATGCCGGCCACATCGAGATGAGCTTCCCCTACTTCGTGATGAAGAAAGCGCCGGTCTCAGGCGTGGAAAGCCTGATGGACTACAAGGCCTCGCTGATCGGCGAACAGCAGGGCGAGGAAGCCTGCATGCGAGTGAAGATCGTGGCCGCGGTCACCAGTCTGTGCCCCTGCTCGAAGAAAATCTCCGACTACGGCGCCCACAACCAGCGCTCGCACATCACCATCAACGCAAAGATCAGGGAACACGTGTGGATCGAGGAGCTTATCGACATCGCCGAGCAGGAAGCCTCGTGCGAGCTATACGGAATATTGAAGCGCCCCGACGAAAAGCATGTAACCGAGCGCGCCTATGACAATCCGAAGTTCGTCGAGGACATCGTGCGCGATGTGGCCGTGCGGCTGAACAGCGACGACAGAATCCTCGCCTACACGGTGGAGTCGGAGAACTTCGAGTCCATCCACAACCACTCTGCATACGCGCTGATCGAATGGGACAAGGAAGTATAGTTCGCGACGGGTGAGACACGGCCCATGCCCACGGGGATGCGCGAGTTCGCCCACGACTGGCGATGGTCGGCCAACTCGCTCACCACGCTATGGACGTATGAGTTGCTGATCGCCTTCGGCGCTGACTACCAGAGCCCGTATCAATTGCTTCGCAGTGGAATCAAGGCGGTGCGTGCGCATTGCTACTACACCATTTGTGTTCACCAGCAGATAGGTCGGGAAGCCCCGCACACTCCACTCTTCCAGCACCTCCGCTTTCGGCCCAACATGCCAATTGATCCATGGCATGGCTTGTTTGCGTGAATAGTCGCGCACAACCCCGACCTCATCGTCAACGCTAATCGCAATAATCTCAAACGGACGGCCAGTCATCTCTCGCTTTAGCTGGACCATCCCAGGATGCGCGGAAGTACACCAACCACACCACGTCGCCCAGAAATCAAGAAGCACGACACGACCACGATAGTTGCCGAGTGCATCCTTCTCCCCGCCCAAATCGACCGCCTCCAGATCCGGAAGCACTGTGTCAACGGAGGAATACAACGCCTGCATGATGCTATCGGCCTGTTGCTTCACGCCCTCCACATTGGCATAGCTGCTGGCAATCAAGGTCGCCTGCTGCCTGGCGCTCTCGCGCAGGGCCTGCCGACGCTGCCGGGACAGATAGGGCTCATTAGAAAGATCTGCATTTATGCGCATCGAGTTCACTGCCGCGAGGCCACGCGTTTCGTGATTGGCGCTGCCGGCGTAGACCCTTTCCCAGAATCCAGCCTGGGACTGCAAACCACCGAGGTAGACAAAGCGCGCTGTATCTTTGAAACCGGAACGATTCAGGTGATGCTCAAGTAGCAGCTGCGCCATCCGGGTGTGGATTTCCGCAGCAGAAGTCTCACTCCACTGATCAATATTTTCAGGCCGCGGCCGCTTGACCCTGAGCATCACCTCGATCGCCCTGAACGCTGCCTCATCACTCGGATCCGCTTCCAGGACCCGCACCGCATCGGTCACTAGATCGTCAAATCCTGGACGTTGTAGAGCCCCGATCTCGGCCTTAACATCCTCACCAGTTTCACTACGCTCGTACAACTTGCGATAGCGTTCGGTATATCTCCTGTACGCGCCAAGCCGCGCCTCAATCCGCACACTTGCCGCCGTCCGGTCGAAGCCAGGCACGGCCTGGGCCGTTGCAACCTGGCGGCTGACGTACAGACCGTGACTGCAGCCAGCCTGCAGCACGATCAGCATCAGAATGCTGGGCAACCCACGACCTGCCGCAACCATGGAACCGGGAGCTACCAACGCCTGGAAATGTCGAAACTCACCATTCTCCCGAGTGGGGTGGCATTGGCACTGTCGTAGTTGGATCCACGACCCGAATAGGCAATGAACGGCGGCGGCTCATCCAGCAGGTTGATCACACTCAGAGAAAGGAACATGTTCCGCAGGGCAGTCGCCGAGTTGCCCACGGCATAGCGCAACGTAGCATCAATCGTGGTAAAGGCCTCGACCGATCTGTTGATCGCACCGGTATTATCCGTGTAGGCGTCCGTATAGTTCACCGCCAGATTGCCATCGAGATCGCGGTACGCCCAGTTGCAGCTGGCGCGCATCCGCAAATCCGCAGGGTTCCCCGTGGTATCCACCAGGTCAATACGCATCGAGCCAGGCGAAAACAGGGTTTCGATCTCATTGATATAGTTTGCATTGAACCCGAAGTTGAAGTGATGCGCTCCGCGGTTCAGAGCGTAGTCAACAGTGAAATCCAGGCCGCTGATCTTTACCGTACCGGCATTGGTCCAACGGGTATCGTAATAGTATGTAGCAACGTTCTCGGGATTGGGGCCGAATGCGCCGCCGGCGTAGTTGGGTCCGGTCACATCCACATAGGTCACGGGACCGCCAGCGATCTGCTCGATAGCAGCCTGTAGCTCCCCCGAGGTAGCGAAGGATTTGACAAACGTCTGCAGTGCCGGATCGGATAACGCACCCAGACTGAAATTTGGAGCCACGATCCGATCGGTGTAGGCGATGTCGTAGTAGGTAAATCCCACTTTCAGCCCTTCAACGAACTGCGGCTTGTAGGTGAAACCAGCGGTCCAGTTGTCAGATTCCTCCGCCCGCAAATTAGTCGACCCAAAAAGATTGACCGCCGGCACCGTTCCCATGCCATCAGGCGAAAGCAGGGAGTAGATGTACATTGAACGAGCAGTCCCCTGGATGCTGTCGACCAGCTCGCGACCGGCCGACGGCGCACGGAATGAAGTGCTATAGCTGGAGCGCAGCTCAAGACTGGCGAGCGGAAACCAGGAAATACCGAATTTGGGATTGAAGGTTTCGCCGAAATCCGAGTAGTCGTCGTAGCGACCGGCCAGAGACAGCTTCAGGCTGCGCAGGCCGGCTGCAGCACTTCCCTTGCTGAACGGGGAGATATGGAGCTCAGCAAATGCCGAGTCTACCTCGCGTTGCGCCGGAAGGTTCACAGATCTGAGCGGCTCTTCACGGACGTAATTCTCCACCCGATGTGCGGCGCCGACAGCCAGCGCTACATGGCCGGCCGGCAGCTCCAGCACGGTTCCTGCCGCCTTGATGCCTGCGCTCCACAGATCCTGCACTTGATGCTGAAATGAGGAACCGGTGACATTCGGCACACCATCGGTAATCCGCAGCACGCTGAACTCAATGTCCTCCTGGCTGGCCAGGGCATCAAATGTTATCTCCCAGTTCGAGAACGGCTGATAGCTCAGACTTGCAGCCGCATTGATGCGATCTATTTCCAGCGGGAATTCCAGCACGAAAACACCGACGCCCCACTGACTGAATCTCTTCGAGCGCGCATACTGGACATCGGTCTGCGCCGACCAGCGCTGACCGAAAGTCTGCGTTCCGGACAAGACAAAGCTCAGCTGTTCGTTGCGCGGAAAAATGGTTGCTGCCGGTCCAACTGCGTCGGTAGAGGCGAAATCCCGATCGGAGGCCCTGAGCTCACTTTGCTTCAGGTAATCGAGCACCACCAATGCATTGCCGTTACCCCAGTTTGATCCGACGCTGTGCGTCAGCCTGAACTCCTCACGCCCCTTCTCGGTGGTAAAGCCATAGCGCGCCTGGGATTCAGAGCCTTCGTAGTCGCTTCTGAGGATGAAGTTCACCACGCCGGCAACGGCGTCGGCACCATATATCGCGGAGGCGCCATCGGTCAGAATCTCGATGCGCTCTATGGCATTGAGCGGGATGAGTGAGATATCCGTGAAGGTTCCGGCCGTCGAGGCGGCGATTCGTCTGCCATTGATCAGGACCAGTGTGGCGACCGAACCCAAGCCGCGCAGATTGACGCCCGATCCCTTGGTTGAATTGACACCGCGTAGCGAGCCAGTACTGAAATCGGCGTCGGCCGTCGCACCCTCGGCGCCGCTGCGTACGTTCTGCGGCAGGGAATGAATAAGCTGTTCAGTGCTGGTATATCCACTGCGGCGAATCGCCTCGCGGTCGAGCACCATAACCGGCGAACCCGCTGGCGCAGCACCCCTGATATTGGTCCCGGTAACCACCATATCCTGGTCCTGCTTCGTCTCCTTCCTGGCTTTGTCCACCTCCTTATCCGTCCCGGACTGCATTTCTGCATCCATCCGGGCAAGGTGTAGCAGGGATTTCACCGGGTCCAGCTGCGCTTCAACGCCGACAGCAGCGGGACGCACAACGATGGTATCGTCGTTCATAACTTCGATACGCAAGCCCATCCCATCCAGCAATTTTTTCAGGGCCTCATCAATGGAATAAAGACCCTGCACTGCATTGGTGCGCTTGCCGCGAATGACCGCCTCGGAAGCGAGAATCTGCACGTTCGCCTGACGCGCAAATTCCGGAATTCCAGTAGCTGCGGACTGCGTGGGCACATCGAATGGCCTGGTTTCGGCCAGGGCGGTCGACGCCGACAGAACGCCGGCGGCCAGGACCACCCTCAACAAAGAATTCAGACCCCGAAAGTTCGTGCTCGTCATGGTTTGCCTCTTAGTTCCCATGGCGGCTTTCCGCCGCCTTGATACAGACGATGCATGGGCAAACACTTTCCGTCGCCGATCAGGAAATTCCTTCTCCGCGGTGGCACGCTCGGTTAACGCATAATCCTGATCTGCTCGCCGTCGATCTGTACGCGAGCCTCCAATGTCGAGGCCACTGCGCGGGCGAAACCTTCCGGTTCGTGAGTTCTGAACCAGCCGACCAACTGTTCGCTGGCTAGTGCGGCGTCATCGATAACGAGCTTGCGAGTGTTGTATCGGTTGAACTCGGCAACCGCCTCGGCCAGGCTCTCACCATGCAAGGCGACCTGCCCGGAGCGCCATGCCAGCCGACGTTCCACCGCGGCCGGAGCCTGCTCAACGGCCACCGGCAAGCGCCCCGACTCAACCGTCGCCCTGGCGCCGGCAGACAAACGCAACTTACCCTCCTCCGCACCAACCCGCCACGCTTCCACAAGCCCCTCGGTTACGACGACTTCCACATGATCATCGAACCGGCGTACGGAGAATGCCGTGCCCAATGCCTGTACGCGCACTTCCCCGGCCTCGACCACAAATGGCCGCACCGCATCCTTGGCCACCTCGAACCACGCCTCGCCTTCCTTCAAGGCCACGGTGCGGCGAGTTGGCTCCATGGCTACTGCGATGCGGCTGTCGGTGTTGATTTCCGCCAGCGATCCATCGCTGAGCGCGATGCGCCGCACTTCACCGATACGTGTCCTGTAATCCTCTCCGGAGCCTGACAGCGAGACGGCACCTCCCCAAATCATCAGCGCGCCGAGTGCTGCAGCCGCCAGAACACCCGCCCAACGCAGACCACTCCTGCCACCGGCCGCCGACCAGCGCGCCGAGGGCTTCTGGCCCGACAGGAGACGACCACGGTCAAGCAGTGCCCAGGCCGCCTCGGCTTTCAGCAAGGCGCCGCGGCAACGCGGATCGCTGTCGAGCCAGTCCTGCAGCTGCGCCACCTCCTGCTCCTGCAGGCCGCGGTCGCTGCGGGTTACCCACTCAGCGGCGTGGCGCTCTATATTCTGTGCGTTTTTGCTTGCGTTCATTTCTGCGTCCGACAATGGTGCCGTCACTCTCTTCCATTCCGTCCTGCGCCAGCGCCTGCATGATCAGCATCAGACCCCGCGAGGCTTGTTTTTCCACGGTATTCTCGCTCACGTTCAGGCGCCGCGCGATCTCGCGCTGCGGCACCCCTTCAATCTTGCGCAACTCGAAGATCCGCCGACATCTGCCCGGCAGTGCCGCAATCAGCCGCTGCACGCGAGCCAGTTCGTGGCGTGCTCCCGCAACGCGCTCAGGCGAAGGCCCTTCGTCTACCAGATTCAATGCATCCATCTCCGCTACCGTATCGATCTGTACCACGCGCGCACGGCGCATCTGCTCAAGCACGACGTTGCGAACCACCCGGAAGAAGTAGGCGCGCGGGCTGGCAATGGCGGCCACATCCTCCAGACCTGACATCCGGCAGTACGATTCCTGGATCACATCGTCCACATCGCCGACTGGCAGCGCACGGACCAGCCAGGAGCGCACGTCAGCCTCATGCGGCAGGATCTGGGTGGCAACCCAGGCGACAACAGTATTTGGATAGTGGTTCACCGGTAACCTATACGATGAACGGGGGAGACATTTCCATCACCGGCGGGGAACCGGCGCCTCCCGGCAGCTGGAAACTGCCGTGCCCCGATTGCGGGCACGGCAGGTGAGCGCAGCTCTGCGCTGGCCTCAGGACAACGGTGCCTCGATCGTCACACCCACGTACTGACCGGACGCATCAGTGTAGGTCAGCAGGCCGGTGATCGCAGCTTTCTCGCCGTCGTAGTACTTGTCGATAGGCAGCGTCACCGTCATGTCGTTGCCGGCGGCGGCAAAGCCCTGCTCGGCGTCATACGAAACGATCTCCGTGCCGGGAAAGAAATGCGGCGATTTGAGGCTACCCGCACCAGCGATTTTCAGCGTGATCACCTTGCCGTCGGTGCTGGCCTTGACCTTCCAGTCCTTCGCCATACGCGGCATGGGCGTACTGTCCAGCGCCGCACGCACTTCCGCATTGGGCTTGGGCGCCTCGGCGGCCACCGGCAGGGTCAGCTGCACATCCGCACCGCCCGGCACGCAGGTCTCCAGGGAACACATCAGCCAGTCGGCCTTGCCCTTGAGCGTGACCTTGTCACCGGCCTTTGCGGTTTTCGGCACGGTGATCGTCACCGGCAGATAGGCCACGCCTTCGTAGCCGTGCCCGGTAATGTCTCCGGCCTCGCCATGAATAGCGATGGGCACCGGCCATTGAATCTCGCCCGCGCTCCAGCCGGCGGGGAGTTCCCAATCAACGGAAGTGGCGCTGCCGATGCCGGGATTGTGCCAGTAGGTATGCCAGCCGGACTCATGCTGCAGGCGCACCGCCACGGTCACGGACTTGCCAGGCTGCACCGAAGTATCAGCAGCCACCAGCGATGCACTGACCTGCGCCTGCGCGGCGGCACCCGCCAGCAGTCCGGCAACGGCCAGCGACATCATGGAAAAAACACTCTTATGTACAGATTTCACGGTGCACCCCTGTCAAATTCGGTCGAGTTCAATCAGCTGAAAAGATATCACAGGCTCCTGAACGGGAGCCGTCTATACGACCGTTTCAGCTGTAGTTGGTTCGTGGCGGGGGTTAAACCGACGTAATCGGACCGCCAATCTGAACCGGCAGTGAACCGGGCATCAGGGGGATTTGTCCGGGGAAAGTTACCCACAATTTAAGGGGGAGATTCCCATAAATCGTGGATAACTTTCCCCGGACAAATCCCCTGCCGGACCAGCATGTCTTCCGGGGCGCGCAATGCCTTATTGCGCGCATCCCGGGCGCGGTGTCGGGGGCCGAAGTTATCCACGATTTGTGGGAATCCCCCCCTCAAATTGTGGA
>JAJFKF010000112.1 GCA_021773365.1 Gammaproteobacteria bacterium
ATTTCCATGAACACAAAGATGTTGAAGGCATCCCCGGCCACGGCAATGCCGCACAGTCCGCTGACCACCAGCATCCAGGCGGCGAAGAACAGCGGCTGCTGCTCCTCGACAATGCCGGTGGCAATACTGCTGCGACCGCCCAGCAGCGCCAGGCTGGAAGCGCCGGTGACGATGAGCAGCATCAGCGTGCTCAGAGCGTCGACGCGCAACTCGATGCCATAGGGGGCAGCCCAGTTGCCCACGGCATAGGACACCGCGCCCTGCGCATTGACCTGCAACACCAGCATGACGGCGATGGCGAAGGCCACAACGCTGATCAGCAGCGCCCCGCTCCATGCAAGGCGGGGCAGGCGCAGCAGCGCCAGCACCGGCGCCGTCATCAGTGGCACGATGACCTGCAGAACAGGAAGATGGGTATGCAGGCTCACGACTGATCCATGTCCCGAATGTTTTCCTCTTCTATCGTGCCGTACTCTTCCTTGATGCGCACGACAATGGCCAGGCCCAGTGCCAGCGTCGAAATTCCCACGACAATGGCCGTGAGAATCAGCACCTGCGGCAGTGGATTGGAATAGATCTGCTCCCCCACGCCTGCGCGCAGGATGGGCGCAGTACCGCCCTCCACCTTATCCATGGTGATGTACAGCAGGAACACTGCGCTCTGGAAGATTGACAGGCCCATCAGCTTCTTCACCAGATTCGGCGCCGCCGCTGCGGTGTACAGGCCAAGCGCCAGAACCACAGCGAACACCCAGTAATTGTACAGGCCGAGTACTTCGGTCACTACGCCGGCTCCCGTTTGGCGAAGGCGTGATAGATGGACAGCAGCACGCCGGTCACCGACACGCCCACTCCCAGCTCCACCAGCATGATGCCCAGGTGCTGCCCGGCGACCGGATCGGCAGCAAGCACGTTGTAGTCAAGGAAGTTGCCACCCAGCAGCATGCACATCACGCCGACCGCGCCGTAGAGAAAGGCGCCGCTGGCCAGCAGCAGCATGAGTACCCGCGGCGGTACGATGTCCAGTGCACGTCGCTCCCCCTCCAGCAGGGCGTACAGAATGAATGCGGCGGCCATGATGGCGCCGGCCTGAAAGCCCCCGCCCGGTCCGTGCTCGCCGTGAAACTGCACGTACAGACCGAACAGAATAATGAACGGCAGGATGAAGGTACCAACGGTGCGCGGCACCAGGTGATGTTTCAGACCCAGCGTCTGCGGCGGTGGAATACGGCGTTTGCCGGCCGGAAAGCGGCGCATGCCGAGCATGAACAGCACGCCGATGCCGGCGGTGAACACCACAAACACCTCGCCCAGGGTGTCGTAGCCGCGGAAGCTTGCGAGGATGGCCGAGACCACATTGGGGATGTCAATGAGGTGCGGCGTGTTCTGCAGATACCACGGCGCCACATGCTGATGCACCGGAGCGGAAGGATCGCCCATCCGTGGAATCGACAGTGTGGCGTACAACAGCACCAGCGTCAGTGCGGTCACCGTGCCGGCCGCCACCCATTTAAGGCGGCTGGCTGTTTTCTCCGTCTCCGCCGTCAACGCCAGCGCCGCCAGCATCAGTACGGTGGAGATGCCCGCACCCACAGCGGCCTCTGTCAGCGCCACGTCTGCCGCATCCAGCAGAAAGAAATTGGCCGCCATCAGCAAACTAAAGAGGCTCAGCAGTACCACGGCGGCAAACAGATTGGCGGTACGCACAATGGCGCCGGTGACGATGACCAGCAGTGTCAGCAGGAGGAAGCCGAGCACGGTGAGGATCATGGCTTCTCCGGCGCGGGGGCAGTACGCGGTTTCTCGCCTGCCAGCAGTGCCGCATTGGCCAGCGCATAGGTGGCCGTCGGATTGGTCACCAGCAAGAACCCGATCACCGCCACCAGTTTGGCCAGGCTGCTTGTCCAATCCATCTGCAGCATGATGCCCAGCAAAATAAAGAGCGAGCCCAGGGTGTCGGTCAGACTGGCTGCGTGCATGCGCGTGTACAGGTCCGGCATGCGCAACAGGCCCAGGCCGCCGAGGAAGACGAAGGCGCTGCCCGACAGCAGCAGGATCCAGCTTGCGGTATCGATGAGGAGCTGTACGTTCATTCCGGTCTGTCTGTCGTGGGTGCGGGGCCGCTTTCTGGCTTGCTGTCTTCGAGCCTGTGGCCATCTTCCAGCCTGCGGCGCAGGGCCCGGCTTTGCACGAACTCAAGCACCGCCAGCACGCCGATGAAGTTGATCAGCGCGTAGGCCAGTGCCAGGTCGAGGAACTCCGGTCGGTCTGACAGGACAGCAACCACCGCAAGCAGCAGCACGGTCTTGGTGCCGAACAGATTTGCGGCCAGCAGTCGGTTGTATACGCCGGGCCCGAGCAGTGCGCGTGCCACAGCCAGGCACATGGTGACTCCGATTGCGCAGACCGCCGCGTAGAACATCATCCCTCGGCGATCGCTGCGACGCGGCGATTCATTTCGCCTGCGAGCAGGTCGCGGGCGCTTTCGCGCGTGAGGCAGTGAACCTTGAGCCTGCCTTCGTTCTCGTCAATGGTCACCGTGCCCGGCGTCAGCGTGATCGAATTGGCCAGCAGGGCGTGGCCAACCGGTCCATGTGCCAGCGACTGGAACTCCACCACCGTCGGGCTGATGGGCAGCGTCGGTGTCAGCACTATGCGGGCGACGTGCAGATTCGATTTGACCAGTTCGGCGCCCAGCCACAGCCAGTAGCCCGGGAGCTTGCGCAGCAGATGCAGCAGGAATACCTCCTGCCGGAACACGCCCATGCGGTGCGCCAGATACAGCGTCAGCAGGCAGGAGGCCGCACCGAAAGTCAGCAGCAGCGGCTGGAACAATCCGGACCACAACAACCACGTCGCGGCCAGCACCAGCAGTAGTAGAGCATGTCGCATGGCAGCGAATGTTAGCCTGCCCGGATTGTCTGCGGGAACGAAAACCGTCAGCGGCCTGGGCAAAGACCGCGTGCCGCGCATTGATTCGATGCCGTGTTCGCGCGCGTTGAAAAACGCGGAACCCTTTGCCGCCGGGCGAGTCCCACTCGTCAGCAGTCGCATCCGGGCAGACTATCGCTCCCTATAGCACTGGGGTAGTCTTCGCCCCCTCGAAATTCCTCCGGATTAACCTCTCCATCTCATCATTAAGTTAAGTACGTAAGCATATGAAAACAAACACATTTAATCGACTTTTTCTGCCTGTCACCGCGCTGGCAGCCGTGCTGTTTGCACCGCTGTCTGTGGCTCAGGTCCCCATCCCCATCCAGCCAGCCGGCGGAGCAGAAGCGAAGGCCGAACCCGCTCCGGAGCTGACCAGTCAGGCGGATCGTGACTTCCTGGCCTTCCAGGAAGTACAGAAAATGGCGCCGCCGAAGCCCTATAAAGAGATGTCCCAGCGCGAAATACAGCAGTTCATGGAAGATCGCTACATGACCCTGCGCGACCGCGCAGTGATTTTCCTCAATGAGCATCCTACCGACCCCCGTCGCTGGAGTGTTGTGATGTCCCTGAACCCCGGCATGCCGCGCTTCGTAGTGCAGTGGGGCGAGGACGACGACAAGGGACAGCCGGAAACAACCGTCGACAAGGCTGCCGCGCAGAACTGGAAGGATCGCGTGACCGCCCTGCATGCGGCCATGAAGACTGCCGAAGACCTGCCCGAAGACGTGCGCAAGATGATGGCCGCTCGTGCCGAGATGGAAGCCAAGCGCCAGGCCTTCTTCGACCGCTGGCGCAATGGCGGCGAGATGGCGCCGGACTTCGCCACCTACGATCTGGCCGGCACCGAAGTGAAGCTGTCGGATTTCCGCGGCAAAGTGGTCATCCTCGACTTCTGGGCTTCCTGGTGCGGACCCTGCAAGGCTGCCATGCCGCATGTGCAGTCGCTGGCCAAGCAGTACAAGAACCAGGACGTGGTGGTTCTGGCCGCTGGCACCAGCGACAAGCGCGAGGACTTCGAGAAGTTCGTCAAGGAGAACAACTCCAAGTATCCGGACGTCATCTGGACCCACGACAAGGAAGAGAAATCCGACGACCGTGCCTCCAAGAAGCTCTATGACGTATCGGGTATCCCCACCCAGTTCGTTATCGGCCGTGACGGCAAGGTGGTCGACGTGGTGGTCGGCTACATGAAAGGCGAAGTGATCCTCGATGCGGCGCTGTCCAGGGCCGGCATCAAGGTGCCCGCCGAGATTGTCGCCCAGGGCAACGCCGACCTGGAAAAGCGCGGCTCCTGATCGATTCACAGGCGGTATGACCGCCTGCACCAAGGGCCGCCATCACTGGCGGCCCTTTTTTATTGACCGAACGGGCATAATCGCGCCCGCCGGATTCCGCCTGCAGGCCGGCAGGGATATCGAACTCCGTGGCCAGAAAATTCTTCCGCCGCCTGTTGCCCGATGCACGCCGGGTGCGTGAGCATCGTCTGCTGGCGTGGATGGGGCCGCACCTGCACCATCCGCGACTGTGGCACATCAGTCGTGAAGGCATCGCGCTGGGCGCTGCCCTCGGCGTGCTGCTTGGATTGATCGTGCCCGTCGCCCAGATGCCGCTGGCCGCAGCCCTCGCCATCGTGCTGCGTGCCAATCTGCCCATGGCGGTGGCCGGCACGCTGATCACCAATCCTTTCACGTTCGCGCCCATCTACTACTTTGCCTGGCGCATCGGTCTGCTGCTCACCGGTACGCCGGAACCGGTTCCGGTGAGCGATGTCCATTTCCACGCTGATCCGGCCGGGCTGGCTGGATGGCTGGATGTGTGGTCCGACCGCGTCCTGCGACTGGGCAAGCCGCTGTTCGTCGGCTCCCTCGTACTGGGCGCCACGTTGTCGGTCCTCACTTATTTTTCCATCGACCTGCTGTGGCGGGTGATGACCCTGCGTGAGTGGCGACGGAGGCGCCGCCGGCCGGAGAGCTGATGCAAGAAAATACTCGCCAGTGGTGCCCCCTGCAGGCTGCCATTATCGTCTGCGGCATGACCGGGGCAGACGCCTGCGTTGCCGAGATGACCGAACCCCTCGCCGTCTCCACCGAGGCACCGCGGGTCAATTCCCCGGCGCAGACCGATGAACCTGCTGATGAACCCATGGGTGAACCGACAATGGTCGTGACGACGAATCGCCGGGCGCAGTCATTGTTCGACTATCCGGGCGCCATCACGCGCCTGGAGTCGGCGACACTGCGGCTGACCGGCGCCACCCACTACAGCGAAATCCTCAACCGCGTTCCCGGCGCCGGCATACAACGCGGCAGCGGCCAGGAAGGCCTGCCGGCGCTGCGTTCGCCGGTATTGACCGGCGCCGGCTCCTGCGGCGCATTTCTGTTTCTGGAGGAAGGCATTCCCATCCGTCCGGTGGGCACCTGCAACGTCAATGATCTGTTTGAACTCAATATCGAACAGGCCGCGGCGCTGGAAATCCTGCGCGGCCCAGGCCCGGCGCTGTACGGTTCCAGCGCCGTGCATGGACTCATCAATGTGCTTCTGCCCCGTCCGCGGCACATGGCGCCGCTGCGCACCTCGCTGGAGTTGGGCGCTCATGACTATCGTCGTCTGCGCCTGGCCGTGGCGCGTCCCGGTCAACGCACCGCCATCGGCGCGCTGGCGCATGTCACGCATGACGGCGGCTTCCGCGCCGAATCGGGATTCGATGAACAGAAATTCAACGCCGTGCTCGACCATCGCGGCGAACGCAGCCGGATACTGGCGTGGCTGACGGCCACCAACCTGTCGCAGGACACCGCCGGGTTCATCGAGGGATTCCAGGCCTATCGTGATCCGCTGCTGCGGCGCTCCAATGCCGACCCGCAGGCCTACCGCGACGCGCGCAGTGCCCGCCTCGGCCTGAGCTGGCGGCAAAGCGCCGCCGGACAGGGCGGCCCGGCGTTTCGGGCCATGGTGCGCAGTTCCCGCATGGACTTCCTGCAGCACTTCCTGCTGGGCAAGCCGCTGGAGCGCAACGGACAGGACAGCGCGACGGTGCTGCTGTCACTGGAGCGAGGCACCGCCGGGACGCAGGTGACGATGGGGCTGGATGGGGAGTACTCGCGCAGCTTCCTGCTGCAGGTCCAGGATGGGCCGACGCTGGACGGTTCCGCGGCGGCCAATGCCGTGCGTCCGGCGGGCCGTCACTACGATTTCCAGGTCAACGCGCAGGTCCTGGGCACCTATGTGCAGGCCAGTCTGGCGCTGACCCCGGCGCTGCGCGCCAGCGCCGGACTGCGGGCGGAACATGTCCGTTACAGGTATGACAATCGCATGCTGGCGGGAAACACCGACGAGAACGGCCTGCCCTGCCCGTCCGGCGGCTGCCTCTACAACCGCCCGGCGGACCGCGCCGATGACTTCACGGGCCTGACGCCGAAGCTGGGTCTGCTCTGGACCTACGCGCCCCGGCAACAGCTCTACGTCAATCTGGCAGATGGTTATCGCGCTCCCGAAACCGCCGAACTGTACCGCCTGCAGCGCCAGCAATCGCTGGCTGATCTGGATGCCGAGCGCAGCCGCAGCGCGGAGATCGGTGCCCGCGGACAGCTGCGGGCGGTGCGCTACGGACTGGCCGCGTTTCACATGAACAAACGTAATGTGATTTTCCGCGATGCCGACGGATTCAATGTCAGCGATGGGCGCACACGTCATGTCGGCCTCGAATACGAACTGGACTGGACCCTGTCACCGGAGCTTGGCTTCAGCGCCGCGGGTACTGTCGCGCGACATACCTATCGCTTCGGGCGCCAGCTCGGCGGTACCGAGGAGATCCACTCCGGCGACGATGTGGATACCGCTCCGCGCAACCTGCACACACTGCGTATGCAGTGGAACGCTGGCCAGAGCATGGGCGCGGAACTGGAATGGGTGTACGTGGGCCGCTACTTCACCGATGCGGCCAACGAGCACCGCTATCCGGGGCATAATCTGTTCAACCTTCGTGCGACCTGGAAACCCGCTGCGCGTTGGCGACTGACTGCCCGTGTGCACAATATCCTTGATCGCCGCTACGCAGATCGCGCCGACTTCGCGTTCGGCAGTCACCGCTATTTTCCAGGCCAGGGACGCGGAATCGCCATGGAAATTGCCTATGAATGAGCCTGCAGTGACGCCGCCACCACGATCCGGTAGCATCGGACCCGGGCCCTTCAGAATAACAATAACAATCACAGCGACGGGCACCGCTACCGGCCCCGGCTGTGCGCGGTCCTGAACGGGAGATTCACTCATGCTGCGTATCGCAATCTGCACCCTCATTGCCGGACTGACCTTCGCGCACGGCGCCAGCGCACAGCAGAATACCGCCTTCGACTACTGGCGCTACAACCGCGACACGGTGTGGCGCGGCATGCAGGCACTGATGATGTGCAATGGGCTGTTCACTTCGGGACGCACACTGGAGCAGATATTCGCGCAGGAGCTGAAATACCTGCCGAAGCCCATTGGCACCGCCGCGGGCGGGGACTACAGCATCGATCGCGGACTCAAGGCCGTGGCCGTCGGTGCGCCGGGCTACGTGCCTGTCATGCGTGCCGCGTTCCGCCCCGGAATCGGTTGCGTGGTGCTGGCGCCGGACCAGGACTTTGCGGACATTGATGTCCTGCCGCGGACTGACCAGCCCGTGCTGCCGGGCGATCCAGCCGCCATCGACTGGCCGGACGGCGACCGGGTGCCAAGCCAGCCACTGCCCGAGGCCATTGATGCCACGGCGCTGGAAGCGGCCTCCCGCTGGACCTTCGAACGGGAATCTCCTGAACAGGTCACGCTCAGCCTGCTGATCATCTACCGCGGGCAGATCATTCATGAGCGCTACGCGCCGGGCGTAAACATGCACACCCGCACCCGGACCTGGTCGACGGCCAAAAGCATAGCCTCTACGCTCATCGGAGTGCTGGTTGATGACGGGCGGCTCGCCCTTGATGAGCCGCTGAACTTCTCCTGGCTGCCGCAGGCCCCTTCCTCACAGACCGACCCGCGCCACGCCATCACGCTGCGTAACCTGCTGCACATGTCGAGCGGACTGGAAACGGTGGACAACGCCGGCCTGGAATACGCCATCGGCTCCGGCATGGCCTACTGGGCCGGCGCAAGTTCGGTGGCAGGCGCGCTGAGTCGCCCACTGTTTCGCCAGCCGGGCACACACTGGGACTACGAGAACTACGACACCCTGCTCGCCATACTGGCGATGAAGCAGGCGCTGCTGAAGGGTCAGGATGGCGCAGCCGGCGACGAAAGCATCTATCGCGAGTTCCCGCGTCGGGCACTGTTCGATCGCATCGGCATGCGCAACACGTTGCCCGGCACCGACCGCTTCGGCGATTTCATCTTCAGCAGTCAGGTTTACACCAATGCGCGTGATCTGGGCCGCTTCGGCCTGCTGTATCAGCAGGGCGGGATCTGGAATGGTGAGCGTATCCTGTCGAAGGAGTGGATCGACTTTGTACGCACGCCCGCCCCCACAGCGCGTACGGGCAGGCGTTACGGGGGGCAGTGGTGGCTGGTGCCGGAAGATCGCGCCGATGTGCCCGGCGATGCCTACTCCACCTCAGGCAACCGCGGCCAGTACGTGGTGGTGGCACCCTCCCATGACCTGGTCATCGTGCGCAGGGGCCTGGACTACGGCAGCCAGGGTTTCAACCGCTGGGACCTGCTGCGTGAAGTGCTGAAAATTTTCGAGGCCCGTGACCGACAGTGACAATGACCGACCGTGGAGGAAAACACCATGACGACTTTCCGTTCCGTGTTCCTGACTGCTCCGCTGGCAATCGCCCTGCTGGCAGGCTGCTCCGGCGGCAAGAACCCACCGCGCGGCGATGCTGCCGCTGACACGGCTGATGGCAGCGTCGCCGCGATCATCGACAGTCAGGTGGCTCACCTGCCACTGGATCGCATCAAGCTGCCGCCCGGCTTCTCCATTGCCCTGTACGCACAGGTCGACAATGCCCGCTCCATGGCTCTCTCGCCCGACGGCACGCTGTTTGTCGGCAACCGTGAAGGCGACAAGGTCTACGCCGTGCGCGACACCGACCGGGACGGTACGGGCGACAAACGCTGGACTATTGCCTCGGGACTGCAGATGCCCAATGGTGTCGCCTTTCTCGACGGCGATCTTTATGTCGCCGAAGTCAGCCGGGTGCTGAAGTTCTCCGGCATCGAATCGCATCTGGGCGCCGTGCCGGAGCCGACGGTCATCAACGACAGCTTTCCCACCGAGCAGCACCACGGCTGGAAGTACATTGCCTTCGGTCCCGATGGCAAGCTGTACGTGCCGGTGGGTGCGCCATGCAATGTGTGTGAACGCGATGAGGACATCTACGCCAGCATCACCCGCATGAACTCCGACGGCACGCAGCGGGAGATCGTCGCACACGGTGTGCGTAACAGCGTCGGCTTCACCTGGCACCCGCAGACCGGTGAGCTGTGGTTCACGGACAACGGTCGCGACTTGATGGGCGATGATGTACCGCCATGCGAGTTGAACCGCCTCACGACCGCAGGTCAGCACTTCGGCTTCCCCTACTGCCATGGTGGAGACATCCCTGATCCGGGCTTCGGCAAGGCGCACGCCTGTAGCGAGTTTGTGCCGCCAGCGCGCAGGCTCGGCCCGCATGTCGCTCCCCTGGGGTTGAAGTTCTACACCGGCGAGCAGTTTCCGGCGGAGTATCGTGGCCACCTGTTTATCGCCGAGCATGGTTCCTGGAACCGCTCGACGAAAATCGGCTACCGCGTGATGCAGGTGAAAGTCGACGCCGACGGCAAGGCCGTGAGCTACGAACCCTTTGCCAGCGGCTGGCTGGATGATGCCACGCAGGAGAACTGGGGGCGGCCGGTGGATGTGCTGACGATGCCGGATGGGGCGCTTCTGGTGTCGGACGACCAAGCCGGAGTGATCTACCGTATTACCTACTCCGGCACGTAGCACCGTGGAAGACAACAGACGAGGGTGCGCGGAATTGTCCGCGCACCCCCTTATTGTTCAAAGGCCCTTCTTCAACGATAGCCAGTAGGTGGACAGCTCCAGCTTGCCGAAGGGGCTACGGTAACCATTGAAGCTGAAATACGCGTCGAAGGCTCCGGCCTTGTTGAACAGGTTCTTCACGCCTGCCTGGACTTCCGTACGGTCCAGCACCTTCTGCCACAGCCTGGATCCGGCGCCGGCCTCGCCGAAGCTGTAACCCACGAACACATCGTGGAAGTGCTGGCGGGGTATGCGTGCACCGGGACCGCCTTGTGCGTTGAGATAAGCCATGCTGCTGGTGAATGGCGGGCCGTACTGGGCGTAGTCGCTGTAGAAGAACGCCGTCCAGCTCGCCGTCCAGGGTCCGCGGTTCCACGTCACCGTTGCGTTGCCCTTGAACTTGACCGAGCCGCCGGACCGGGCGGGGAAGTCCACGAACTCCCGTTCCGGGATCGTCATTGACAGCTGCTGGATGTAGTGCAAGTTTCGCGTAGCAATCGTCGAGAAGGAGAAGCTACCCGCCCGTGCTGTATCCAGCAGGTAGCTGGCTGAGAGATCCACCGACTCGACGCGCGAGCCGTAGAGGTTCAGATAGCTGGCATCGACTCCGGTGATCTCGCCGATGCCGAATGGATCGCCCGGAGCTGGCGTGGCGCGGGTAATGCGGCTGCTGTAGGTCGATTCGTTGTCCACCAGGACCTGCGCCCCCAGACTTGCAATATTGTTTGTCTTCTCGATTCGCACGTAGTCGATGCCCAGGCGCAGCCCCGGAAGCAGATGCGGCGTAAAGACGATACCTGCGTTCCAGTTTTTGCCCTCCTCGGGTGTGATATCGGGATTGCCACCGGAGACGGTATAAACCGATACTGATTCGCCATCGCGCAGTGGATCGATGATGTTGGAAGGATTGGCTGATTGCACTCCCGGCTGCAGCTGGTAGTACAGCGGCGGGCGAAAAGCCGTGGAATATGAAACACGGAACATCACATCCGTCACCGGCCGGTAGCGCAGGCCGATGGTCGGATTGGTCGAGTCATAGCGGGTGCTGCCGGTGGTAATCTCTGGCGTCGGCTGCGTGGAGGAATAATTTCTGCCACCGGTTGCAGTACGTTTGGCATTAACCCGATAGATTTCGTGGCGTGCCGCGAGCTGCAGATCCAGCAGCGCCAGCCCTGGCAGCGCGTTGTCGCGGCCAAAGAAGGGAATGGTCAGTTCCACATAAGCATTGTCCGTGCGCTGGCGCTGGCCCAGATAGTAGTTGACACTGTTGCTCTCCGGCGCCGGCGTCGAAATGAAGGATTCTGTCGAAGGGATCTGGCGCTGCACACGGCTGCCGATGTTGGCCGCCAGATTGACCTCCCCGCCCGGCAGACGCCAGATCGGTCCGGCAGTGCGCACCGTCATCTCGCGCAGCGACGAATGGTAGTCGCCGACGTAACGCACCAGATACGGCGTCAGATCGATCGGATACAGCTGTGTGTCGACGAACGGATTGAGCGTACCCGCCACTACTGCGGCCTCCATGGCTGGACCATAGGCACTGCCCAGACTGAAGAAATTGTCACCCTCGCTCGCGCTGTAGTCGCCCTGCAGCTGCCAGCTACGCGGCAATTTCAGGATGAAACCGAGGCTTCCACGCAGCACTTCCGATTCAGCATCCATCGGCGCGGCGGGAGCGGCGGGGAAGTTCACCCGCACTTCCTGTTCGAAGGGATTGGCTGCAGCGGAGGCTGGGACGCGTATCCCGGAGGACAGCAGCGCACCGCGCTTCATCGGCGTGACGTTGGCCGAATAGGAGCTGTCCAGGAACAGCTCCAGACGATTATTCATCTCGCGGCGCACATTGAACTGCAGGGCGCGGGTGCGCATGGCCGAGTTGGTGGGTTGCTGCAAGCCGATATAGGGCAGGTCGGCGTATTCGTTGTTGTATCCCCCGGCATTGGCGATCAGGGTTGCACCATTGTCTGAGTCCACTCCGGAGTAACCGACGGGCAGATGGGTGAGTGGAGAATTGAGCGCCCCACCACCGTTCTTGAGCGTCAGATCCGAGCCGTCGTAGCTGTAGATATTGGTTGTTGAACCCAGCGGCGGCCGGGTCGGCGAGGCAGGATTGGAAGCCAGATAGCGGTCGCGCCCCTCCGCGAAAAGATCAAAGCGGTCGCCGCGCAGCAGCGGGTTGGTGTCGGAATACGTGGCCGAGAGCAGCACGTTGGTCCTGCCTTGCTCCAGCGAAAATCCCGAGGTGGCTTCGTAACGCACGCGGGCGGTGTTGGAATCGAAGGTATTGGCATAGTTGACCTTCACTTCACTTCCTGCGTAGTCACGTCGCAGAATGATATTAATGACGCCGCCCACCGCACCGCCGCCATAGATGCCCGAAGCCGAGGATGGCAGCACCTCGATGCGATCCACGGCCGACAGCGGCAGGCCGTTGAGATCAGGCTGGCGGTCCACGCCGCGGATACTGACCGTGGACAGTCGCCGGCCATTGATCAGGATGAGCGTTTGGTCGGTACCCAATCCACGCAAATCCACCATGCTCACCGTGGCGAGGCCAGCGCCGACATTGGTTGGCAGATGCTGGCTGAGTGGCATCGAACCGGCATTCATGGGCAGACGCTGAAAAAGGAAGTCCTGTACCGTGCCGGCGCCGGAGGTCTGGATGGTGTCGCGGCTGAAGATGTAGTAGGGCTTGGCATCATCTTCGCTGCGCGGCAGATCGACGTTCAGCGAGCGGGTATGGTCGCGCGATCCCCGCACCAGGATCTGAGGTATGCCTTTTGCTTTCGCGGACTCTTCTTCGTCACTGAGTGCGTTCTCAGGCGACGGCTGAGCGCTCTTCGCGGCGTCGCGGGAAGCTGTCGGCACAGTGGTGGTATCCGCCCGGGCCATCATGATTGCGATATCCCGGCGGGCGACGCCGGCATCGCCGGCCCCGTTTGCACCGGAGGCGCGCTGTTTGTCCGTTTCGGTGACCGCGATCGCGATGGTATTCTCGCCAACAAGGCTGTAACTCAACCCGGACTGTTTCAGCAGCTGCTCCAGCGCCTTGCGCAACGACAGGCGGCCCGAAATTCCCTGCGTTTCCTTGGTCCCCAGCTCAATGCTGGCCGTCACCAGCTGCAGCTCGGCCTGCCTGGAGAACTGCACCAGAGCCGTGGACAGCGGCTGCGCCGGAATTTCAAATCGCGCCTCGGTATCGAGGCGATCTCCATTCGCCGCCTGGGCATATGAGCAGGTGAACAGAACGGTCCAGATCGTGGCCATCAGCACTGTCAGCGCCTGCCGGGCCGATGCGCATCGGTTAGTCGTTGCCATGGTAAGTCCCCGTCGAATGATTGTTCGCCAAGATAGACGAGTGAAGCAGCACGGGAGTGAACCGCATGGCTGACTATTTCACAGCAGGATCACCGGATTCATGCTCATGGCTCCAATACAGCGCAATTCCGCCATCCGCTCCGTGGGCAGTGCGCACTGGAAAAACCCTCTCCAGGCCCCGCACCCACTCCTCTACCTGATGCTCGAATACGGTGCCGGTGAAACGCAGCTTGCCGAGCGAGGGGTCACCGAGCGTGACCTCTTCGGGGCTGTAGCGATTGATCCGCGCCACCACTGATCTCAGGGGTTCGTCAACGTGAACGAAGGCGCCATTCTGCCAGCCGATGGCCGCCCCCTCATCCGCCATGCTCAGCACCGGATGGACCGACTGCGCATCGACGGTCACCTGCTCCCCGGCGCGAGCGCGCACGGGTGTCGCAGTGGGCGGATGTGCCTGGCCCCGCTCCACTTCCACCAGCCCCTCGGTCACTGATACCACCGTGCGTGTGTCGTCCGCCCGAACGGCGAATGCCGTGCCGATGGCGGTAACTCTCAGATTGGGCGCCGTGACGATAAACGGCCGGTTGCGGTCCTTGCGTACATCAAAGAAGGCCTCGCCCCGTTCCAGGTAGACTTCGCGCCGCTTTTCACCATAGGCCACGCGCACTGCCGACGCGCCACCCAGAGTCAGTATCGAGCCATCCGCCAGCCGCAGGTCACGCTTCTGCGCGCGCTCCGAAGTATAGACACCCTGATCCGGGAGCCGTGTCAAGTACAGCGTGAACTGCCAGGTGCCGATTCCCAGCAGCAGCGCAGCGGCCAGACCCAGCGGCCACGGTATCCGGCGCCTTTGCTTTCTGTTCTGTATCCGTGCTTCCCCGCGCCGCCACTCGCTGATGGACACCTCCGGGCTGTAGCCATCGGCACGGATGTCCTCCTCGGCAGGCCAACCGGCCATGCCCGCATCTCCCGCCAGCGACCAGATATTCTGTACAGCGCGATAGCAACGCGCGTTGCGGATATTCATCTCGCACCACTGCGACCAGGCGTTGATGACGTCCTCGGTTACCGGTTCATCGCGCAGGCGTATGAACCAGGCCGATGCCTGCGCCATACACTCGCTGTCCTCATCGTGAGGGGCTCCGTCATGATCGACGAAGGCTCTCGTTCCGTTGTCATTGCCCGTCATATTCATGGCGCGGTATCCGAAGGCCTGGTGCCGGCAGCCTGACTGGCCTGCATCCGTTCCTTGCAGTACTCAAAGGCACGGAAGATATATTTCCACACCATGCGCTTGGTCACGCCGAGTCGCCCCGCAATCTCCTCGGCCGTCAGGTCACGAAAGCGATACAGATAGAATGCCTGCTGGGCGCGCGGTGGCAGTTCCTGCATGAATCGCCGCAGCAGGGCCAGCTCCTGACAGGCGTTGGTTGCGCTCTCCGGCGAGGGAGATGGTGTGAGCCCCTCGAACGGCTCGATCCATCGCTGGCGCAGGTCGCTGCGCGTGGCTCGCTGACGGGCCCGGTCGGTGGCGAGATTGGCCGCTGTGCGGAACAGGTAGGCACGCAGGAAACTGACCGCGCCCGGCTGATCCAGCTCCAGTATTCGTACGTAGGCCTCCTGTGCCACGTCGCGCGCCTCCTGCTCGGAGTTCACGCGCGGCAGGAGGAAACCGATCAGGGCATCGTTATGTTCGCGAAACAGCCGCGATACCAGGGCAGCGCGCTCATGTCCTGTCAGCGCATCGGGGGCTTTTTCGTTCGCCAGTGGTGGCGCGCTGGTATGTAAATCGGCATCAATCATGTGCTTCCCGGTCAGATGGCCATGGATGGCGGAGAGGCTCCTCAACGATCAATGGCACAACATAGACGAGTGAGGAAGGTAAAGAATGAACTACCGGCGCTGCATTCGAGGTGTGCCATCGTGGAAATACCTGAGTATGACTCCGTAACTATTTGATTTTACTGCGTTGCCCGCTACACTAGCCACGCTTCTTCACGGACAGGTTCCCACATGTTGAGTGTCGTCGCCGGTGCCTGGCCCCTGCTGCTCGGCATGGGCCTGCTCATGTTCGGAGCGGGCCTTCAAGGCACGCTGATCGGTCTGCGCGCCACGCTGGAGGGCTTTCCCACCGCCGTGACTGGCGTGGTCATGGCTTGCTACTACCTGGGATTCATCGGCGGCACCATCGCCGCGCCCCACTTCGTGCAGCGGGTGGGGCATATCCGCGTGTTCGCCGCCTTCACCTCGGTGGCATCGGTCACCATCCTTCTGCAGGGCATCTTCGTCAATCCGCTGATGTGGGGCATCCTGCGCCTGATATCCGGTCTGTGCTTCGCCGGCATCTACGTCATCGCCGAGAGCTGGCTCAATGATCGCGCCAGCAGCCACAACCGTGGCAGTCTGCTGGCCATCTACATGCTGGTGCTGTACCTCGGCCTTGGACTGTCGCAGTTCCTGTTGAATCTGGCTGACCCGTTGGACGCAGACCTGTTCATGCTCATCTCGGCGCTGATCTCCATTGCCCTGGTACCGCTCACGCTGAGCGGCCAGCGAGCGCCGGAGCTGTCTGTGCCGCAGAAGGTGCGCTACCGGGACCTGTACCGGCTTTCACCGTTGGGCGTGGTGGCGGTGACGGTCGCCGGGACGATCAGCGGCATCGTCTTCTCACTCGGACCGGTGTACGCGCGATTGAAGGGCATGGGCACCTCCGAGGTGGCTACGTTCATGAGCGTGACCATCATCGCCAGCGTGGCGACCCAGTATCCTGTCGGCCGGTTGTCGGATCGCTGGGATCGTCGCACGGTGATCGCCATCGTCTGCACACTGGCCACGGCGGTGGCCGCTGCCCTCGCCTGTTTCGCCGATCTGCCCCTCAGTCTGTTTCTGCTGCTTTCAGCGATCTTCGGCGGACTGGTATTCACGCTGTACTCGCTGGCCGTTTCTCATATCAACGATCACCTGGCGCCCTCGCAGATGGTGGCTGCCAGCGGGGCGCTGATTCTCCTGAATGGCGCCGGCGCCGCCGCCGGGCCGGTGCTCGCCGGCGCTTTGATGGCGCTCTTCGGTGCGCAGGCCTACTTTGCAACTCTGGCTGCACTGTGTGGGGCGCTGATGATCTACGACCTGTGGCGCAAAACGCGCCGTGAGCCGGTGTCGATCGAACACAAGGGGCAGTTTATCGGCGCCCAGCCCCAGGCAGTTTCCGGGCAGATCATCGCCGACGCGGCCCAGCAGCAGGCTGTGCAATCCGCCCGGGACTAGCTGGCGATTGTAAATTTGTCTTCGCCAGTCGGGCGCGCACGGCAACTCGCACTTGATGCAGGATGGAATTAGAATCGCTCTACACTTCCCCCACAGCCCAGGAGCGATCATGGCCAAGAGCAACGACGCACCGAAGATCGACATCGGCATTTCCGCCAACGAGCGCAAGGCTATTGCCGAAGGCCTGTCCAGGATACTGGCTGACACCTATACGTTGTACCTGAAGACGCACAACTACCATTGGAACGTCACCGGCCCGATGTTCAGCACGCTGCACCTGATGTTCGAGACGCAGTACATCGAACTTGCCGCAGCGGTGGACCTCATCGCCGAACGCATCCGCGCGCTGGGTATGCCGGCGCCCGCCACCTACCGTCAGTTCTCCAAACTCTCATCCATCAAGGAAGTCGACGGTGTGCCCAGCGCCACGAAGATGATCGCTGATCTGGTCAAGGGCCAGGAAGCGGTGGTACGCACGGCCCGCTCGGTGTTTCCGCTGGTCGACAAGGCGCGTGATGAGCCCACGGCGGACCTGCTCACCCAACGCATGCAGGTGCATGAGAAAACCGCCTGGATGCTGCGGAGCCTGTTGCAGGGTTGATCGATGGCGGATGCCGTTCCCTCCACGGCCGGTCATCCATCCGCACCAGCCGGAGGCTTGCGGCGCGACCTGCGCCGCAAGCTGATCGTGCTGCTGGTGGCCAAGGGCATTGGTCTATTCGCCCTGTGGGCATTGTTTTTTTCACCCAGCCACCGCATGGAGGTGACCGCGCCGCTGGCTGAACGTCAATTGGCGCTGGATGCGAAGGCAGAAAAACAGTGATTGATTTCGACGTGGTGCATCTCTCGCGACTGCAGTTCGCGATCACCGCCCTGTATCACTTCCTCTTCGTGCCGCTCACCCTCGGGCTGTCCATGATCCTGGTCATCATGGAATCGGTATACGTGATGACCGGGCGGGAAGTCTGGAAACAGATGACGAAGTTCTGGGGGATGCTGTTTGGCATCAACTTCGCCATGGGGGTAGCCACCGGTATCACCATGGAATTTCAGTTCGGCACCAACTGGGCGTACTACTCCCACTACGTGGGCGATATTTTCGGCGTGCCGCTGGCCATTGAAGGTCTGATGGCCTTCTTCCTGGAATCGACCTTCGTTGGTCTGTTCTTCTTCGGCTGGGACCGCCTCTCGAAGGTGGGCCATCTGATAGTCACCGCCCTAGTGGCGCTGGGCTCAAGCCTCTCGGCGTTATGGATCCTGATCGCCAACGCCTGGATGCAGAATCCGGTGGGCGCGAAGTTCAACTACGAGACCATGCGCATGGAGCTGACCTCCATCGCGGAAGTGTTCTTCAACCCCGTCGCGCAGGCCAAGTTCGTACATACCGTGGCCGCCGGCTACGTCGTCGGTTCGGTCTTCGTGCTGGCGATCAGCGCCTGGTATCTGCTGCGCCGACGCAATGTCGAGGTGGCCAAACGCTCCTTTGTCGTGGCGGCCAGCTTCGGTCTGGCCTGTTCACTGTCGGTGGTGGTGCTGGGCGATGAGTCCGGCTATGTGGCCGGCGAGAATCAGAAGATGAAAGTGGCTGCCATCGAGGCTGAATGGGAAACCGCACCGGCGCCCGCCGGGTTCACCGTCTTCGGCCTGCCGGACATGGAGACCCGCAGAACCCGCGCCGAAATCAAGGTGCCGTGGATGCTGGGTCTGATCGCCACCCGTTCCCTGGACGAGGAAGTTCCCGGCATCACTGAACTGGTCGCGCATGCACATACGCGCATTGTCAGCGGCCTTGCGGCGCATGCCGCGTTACAGGTATTGCGTCGTAAGCCGGAAGATCCGGCCGCGCGGGAGCGCTTTGAGGCTCACCTGCCGGATCTTGGCTATGCTCTCCTGCTGCTGCGATACGTGGATGACCCTGCGCAGGCCAGCGCAAAGGACATCGAACAGGCCGCCTGGTCGACGGTGCCCAACGTGCCGGTGCTTTTCTGGAGCTTCCGCATCATGGTGGGGCTGGGCCTTTTCTTCATCGCGCTGTTTGCAGCTGCATTTTATTTTTCGGCGCGGCGGAATTTCGAAAACAGGCGTGGCTTCCTCAAGCTTGCCTTCCTGAGTCTGCCGCTGCCGTGGATCGCCGCCGAACTGGGCTGGATCGTGGCCGAGTACGGTCGCCAGCCCTGGGCCATCGATGGTGTCCTGCCTACCTTCCTTGGTGTTTCCTCCACGGCGGTCAGCAATGTCTGGATGTCGCTCACCGGATTCATCGTCTTCTACACCGCACTGGCCGTGGTGGATATCTGGCTGATGGTGCGGATGATCCGTCGCGGGCCGGACGGACTGGGCTATTGGCCAGACCCGGGGACCTCACATGCCTGACTATGAATCCCTGAGGCTGATCTGGTGGTTAATCCTGGGCGTGCTGCTGATCGGCTTCGCCGTCACCGGCGGTTACGACCTTGGTGTGGGTGCCATCTATCGTTTCATCGGCCGCAATGATGCGCAGCGGCGCATGTTGCTCGAATCAATCGAACCGGCCTGGGAGGGCAATCAGGTCTGGTTCATTCTTGGCGGCGGCGCAGCCTTTGCCGCCTGGCCGCTGTTGTATGCGGCGTCGTTTTCCAGTTTCTACATGGCCATGTTTCTGCTGCTGGTGGCACTCATCCTGCGGCCGGTGGGATTCACCTTCCGCAACAAAATCAGCGATGCCCGCTGGCGCAATGGGTGGGACTGGGCGTTGTTCGTCGGCGGCGCTGCTCCGGCGCTGCTGTTCGGGGTGGCGTTTGGTAATTTGTTTCTGGGAGTGCCGTTTCACTTCGATGAACTGCAGCGACCAGTGTACAGCGGCGGTTTCCTTACCCTGCTGCACCCCTTCGCCCTGCTGGTGGGCCTGGTCAGCCTCAGCATGCTGGCCATGCACGGCGCAGCCTATGCGGCGCTGAAGACGGATGAACCCACGGCTACCCGCGCCGCTGCGATCGGGAAGATCGCCGCGGCAGTCTTCGTTCTGGCGTTCATCGCCGCGGGCTTCTGGGTGGCCGACCTGCCGGGACATCGAATCAGCAGCGCCTATGCCGGTACGCTGCCTTCCAACCCGCTGTTGAAAACCGTTGCTGTGCTATCCGGCGGCTGGCTGGAGAACTTCCGCCAGCATATCGTGCTGTGGCTGGCGCCGGTGGTAGCCATTGCCGCAGCGGGTGCAACCGCGGTGCTGCTGAACGCCGGGCGCGCCGGCCTGGCCTTTTTTGCCAGCTGTCTCACCCAGACTGGCACCATACTCACCGGTGGCATCGCGCTATTTCCCTTTCTGATGCCCTCCTCCAGCCAGCCCGGTCACGGTTTGACGGTATGGGATGCTTCCAGCAGCGAGAAGACACTGCGCATCATGCTGATTGCCGTCGTCGTGCTGCTGCCCATCGTGCTGGCCTACACGACCTGGGTGTTTCGCGTGCTGAAGGGTCGCGTGACACTGGAACACGTCAGCAATAACAGCGACCTGTATTAGGAGTTCGAACCATGTGGTATTTCAGCTGGATACTGGGTGTGGGACTGGCGCTGACCTTTGGCGTGCTCAATGCCATCTGGTACGAGGTGCGGCAGGGACGAGAATAGTCCTCCGGGAGCGGCAACTGCCGCTGCTCCAGCCAGGCTACTAGCCGATGTTCAGGCGGTAGCGGGCCTCGCGTCGGCTGCCGTTGCTGTGTTCGGTAATCACCCGGATGATCCAGACCGGGCTGCCTTGCAGCGCGGTCGCGGGAATATTGCCGAGCAGGCCCTGGCGAACCGCTGACTTCAGCGGCTCGCCGATACGCTGCCAGCTTTCCGGATTCTCGCCGCGGCCGACCTCCACCCACGCCCGGGCGAAGGCGTTCGCATCGGCGGTGCCCGCCACCTGCGCCACGGGCTTGCCCTGCACGGAGGCCACGCTCACCGCATCGATCTGCACCTGGACGAAGTCATCCGGATCGGCCGCCAGCGCCGCGCGCGCATCAAGCAGCCCGTAGCCGGTGAACTGATCACGCCCCGGGGTATCGATGTCTCGCGCGGATTGCTCCAGCATGCGACGCACCTGCACATGCGTCAGCGCGGGATTATTCGACCAGATCAGCGATGCCACGGCAGTCACCAGTGGCGCGGCGAATGATGTGCCGTCAGCGCGATAGTAACGGCGGTCCAACCCGGCGATTGCCGCACCGCGCTTGTACGGCGTATCCGCCGAGGTCAGGCGAAAATCGGTTTCGCGCGCGCGCAGGCTCATGACATGCATGCCCGGTGCGGCAATATCAACGCGCTTGCCCCAGTTGGAAAATTCCGCGCGCTGATCCTCCAGATCCGTGGCTGCCACGGTGATCGCATGTTCCAGCCCTGCCGGACTGACCTTGTCCACATCCTCGGCGGCGTTGCCGGCCGCCACCACCACCAGCACGCCGCTGCGGTCGGCGTAATCGAGCGCGTCCTGCACCGCCCTGGGCAGGCCCGGACCGGCCGCGCTCATATTGATGATTCTCGCGCCGTTCTCCACGGCGTAGACAATCGCCTGCGACAGCCAGGAGGCGCGCGTATGCCCGAAGTTGTTCAGCGCCTTGAGCACCATGATGCGCGCGTTGGGATTGATGCCATCGATACCCGCGCGGTTGCCGGCCCTGGCGGCGATCAGGCCACTGACGAAGGTGCCATGGCCATCGTAGTCCCAGGGCGTGTTGCTGAACTCCAGGAAGTCCCAGCCGATGATGTCGTCCACATAGCCGTTGTCATCGTCATCGATGCCGTTGCCCGGAATTTCCCCGGGATTGCGCCAGATGTTCTTCCAGTCAAGGTCGTAATGATGGTAGTCCAGACCCGTGTCGATTACCGCCACCACCACCGGTGTGGCATCGGGCGCGATCTGCTTCCAGGCCGAGGTATCGTCCTGGGTAAAGCCGATCCGCCTGATGGCCCATTGATCGTGAACGCGCTTGCCGTGCAGCAGCCCCACCGTGCCGCTTAGCACGGGAAACGCCTCGGTCGCACAGCTGTTGTTCTCAATCCACTGCTGGCCCGGCACCTTGTCGGCAAGCAGACCCGTGAGCGACCCCTTTCTGGTAATACTCAAGTACTGGTCGCCGCCGATGTTCCAGCTTGAACTCAGATACGGCTTCGGGCCAGCGGAGCCTTTCGCAAATGCACGATCAAGATACTCGCTCATATGGCGCATTGACGATTCGTAGTCCTGTCCCGCGAATTTTACCGTGGCACTGTCATAGGGCGTCACCTGCAGGGAATAACCAGTCCAATCGTCTTTCAGGCTGTAACCAAACTGATGCCTGGTCGCATCAAAGTCTTTCGGCGGATAGGCAAGGCTACGCTTCGGCCGTGGTGAAAACTTGTCGGGAAAATTGAAATTGTTCCGCTCAAAATCGTAGTCCGACCGAGGAGCATCGAGGCGCAGCCTGAAGCGGGTGTCGTAGTCCGGAATGCTGCCGCCGCCCTGCGGCTGGGAATACTTCGGCGACAGCAGGTACGGATCCGGCTGGAACTCACCGTAGCGAACGCGCCCGGTTTCATCCGCAAAGCCGCGGGAGGAGCCGAGATCGGAATTCAGTTCGGTATCCGGCAACCCGCCTGCATACGGCAGAGGCAATAGCTGCCCATAGGGTGTCACCGGCGTCAGCGCGGCGCCGATTGCCGGAATCCTCCCGGTCGCGCCGCTCTCGAGTTGACGCTCCGTCGTGAGGTAGTAATCCTTGGTCCAGTCGACATCGACACCCAGCGCCAACCCAAGCGAGGGCGAGGTCCACCCGCTCCGGGGCGCCTGCGTGGCGCTGGCGGCAGCAGTTGCCGGCGAGGCCTGTGCCGCGGGCGCATCGGCCCAGGATGGATCGCCGGTCTGCGCGGTCGCCGCCACTTCCGGCGCGATGAAAGGCGTGAGAAGGGTCAGTATCTGCCGCCGCGTGTCCCGCCAAATCGCCTCCGCCGCATCGTAGTCAGCTTTGTTCTCGCGCAGCTTCCAGTCAGACAGCGTCCAGTCGCCGTATAAGCTCATCTGGTCGCGACTTTTCATGCGCAGCTCATATATGGGTCTGAGCTCCTCGAGCAGATGTGCCACTTCCGGACTGCGCTCCACCAGCGACCAGGGGGGCACACCGCGATCCCACTGCTGCAGCGGCGTGCTGGGCTCAGGTTTCGCCGGTGCCCCGGCGTTCGATGCCCCGCCATTGCCCGCCGGTGCATCGGTTTGTCCTCCATTCTCATCACCCGTGCCACCGGAGTCGCCTGTGCCAGCAGAATCGGGAGCTGGCGGCTGATCTGTGCCGGGCGAATCGCCAGCCTCTCGCGGCTCAGGTGGAATCTCTGTCGGAATGATCGATGGTAGCGCATCACCGTACGGGATAAAGAAATTGTCCCCGACTCGGCCTCCCTGGCCGTATCCGCCGAGCCATGGTGAATGCGCCCAACCCGGAAGCACCTGGCCGCTGCCGAAATTACATAGCGTATTGAAATCCACCGAACCGGAAAATCCACTGGAGAACTGGCCGTACAGATCAAGCGCCGTATACAGCTCCGGGTTGCCCGCGGATGCCGCGGTGCGCGTGCCATCGCCAAGGGCGCTGCCCGGATTGGTGGTCAGAAAAACCACGCCATTTGTTGCGCGCGAACCGTACAAGGTTGCTGCCGCTGCTCCCTTGAGTATCTCGATACTCTTGATGTCATCAGGCGATACGCCCTCCAGGCCACCGCTGATCGGCACGCCGTCGACCACAACCAGAGGATTGCCGACGCCCGATGTAAAATCACTGCCCACGCCGCGAATGGTGATATTCGAAGATCCAGCATTCGTACCTGACGTCTGTGCCAGACCGGGAACCACGCCGGTCAAGTCCTGCAAACCTCGCGGTGACAGCGCCAGATCAGCAGCATCGATGGTGTCCACTGAAATCGGGACATTCGTCGATTCGACGTTGGACCCGCCGCGCGCGAGTACCAGCGAGCCGAGCGAAGCAATGCAGCCAAAGGCCACGAGCAGACTGATCGTAATCCGGCTCATCGGGCGCCCTCCCCCAGCTGTTTCATGTATCGCCGCCTTGCCTGTGCTGCGCCGGGTTTCTGCGAAAATTCGGCTTTCCCAGGGTTCAGTTTAATGGGTTAAGATATCATGGCCTGTTTGCTGATACTTGCCGGACAAATGAGACAATATGCGCACCCTAGGGTGTGCTCTGGATTCATTCTAATAGCAAAAATACCTGCAATTAATGCTCCAAACAACCACAGGGGACACTCCAATGAAGACTCCACCGCGGTCGCGGGCCATCGCCACAGCCTTATGCGCCCTTCTGCTCAGCATGCCCGCCTGGGCCACATGGGACGGAAAGGTGCTCGTCAATGGCTCCAGCCTGCAGTCGATCAATGGCTCCACGATATCCTTCGAGACCGCAGGCGAAACCGTACCTGTCACGGTGGAAGGCGAGGACGATGACGGCAATGTCATCCTGAGCATTGGCTTTGACGGTGATCGCGCTGCCGCGGGGACGCTCACCATTTCCGGACCTAATGGCACCCAGCGCATCAGCACACCCGCCGCCGGCCCCGGCCAGAGCATCCACGTGAACACCCGCGGACCAGGCAGCGCGAACCTGATACCAAACCCGCCCTCCTCTTCAACGCCGGTTTCCTCACGCCCTTCCTATGGTGGACCAAGACATCAGCTCGGAGTCTCGGCGGGCATTCTCAACCTCGGCGGCACCAACCTGGCCACGGCTGCCGTACTGATCACCGATCCGGAGCAGCCCAATCTGAGCGCACCCTTCGACATCAATGCCGACGGCGGCTCGATCAGCTACAGCTTCAACCTGGGACGCGGACTGTCCAGCTCGCTCGATCGCAGCGGACTGAGCAGCAATTTAACGTTGGGTTTCAGCTACAGCGAGCATTCGGGCGACGACAGCAGCGATGCCTTCGTGGCGGCTGGCGGCGTGAACACCGGTATCCTCTACACCAACTTCGATTCCGGCAGCACCGGCGCTGCGGCAGGCCCGTCGGGCGCCTCCTCGCTGATTGATCTTAAGGTTGACTGGAAAAAATACGAGCTGCGGATGCAACACCTGTGCAACCGCGATCTGGGACATAACATCTCTCTGACCCCGTCGGTCGTGCTGGGGCGCATGGATTTCGACTACTCGATCAACTCGCTGGATACCTTCGATCCTGCCAGCGGCCTGCCGCCAGCTGATTTCTTCGACGCACGCACACAGCAGGTCTCCCAGAACATCTACGACGTCGGAATCGGCGGCCGCCTGATGCAGCGGTTCGGCAGGGACAACCGCTTTGATGTTTTCGGTGATGCCATGCTGCATTACTACCGTAACAAGGCTGAACTGCGTTCGGTGGAAACCGTATCCCTCGGCGATCCGCTCGATCCCGGTGTATACGAAGTTGCTCAGGATGAAACCGAGAACGACTTCGGCATGGACCTCGGTATCGGCATGGGCTGGAATATTACTGACCACCTCCGTTCCGAGATGGCGATCAAGGGCTCATTCGGCGTCCCCGTCGCCTCGATCGTCAACCCCACGCAGGGTGATTTCGGCGGCGATCCCACGCATGTGCAGTTCAATTCGGAAGATCAGGTGAATTACTCACTGTCCTTCAGGTTCGGTTGGTAGATATCAAACAGACTGCGGAAGGGCTTTCGCCTGCACGGCGAGCCCTTCCGCGCTGGATCAGAAGATCGGACAGATCGGCTACCGCTTGATGAATCAGTTCCTGCACCCCGGCATGGGCTAGCGGTCGGCCGCGCTGCGCGGCTTGATAACGACCTCGCCTCCGGACCTCAGTACAATCACCTCTGGATCGCGCGAGAGATGCTCAATCAGCGGCGTAGGGTCGTCGGCATCGAAAATTCCACTCATGCGGCGTTCGCGCAAGGCCTCCCCCTCAACGCGAATCGGCGTGCGGCTGTAGCGGTTGAATTCCGCCACAATATCGGCAATCCGGTTACCCGGAAAGATGAGCTGCCGCGCGCGCCATGCAACTGCGCGCTGCACGTTGGGCATCGCGGTCTTGAGGATGCGGTCCTGGTCAATGCGGGCCTCATCGCCTGCCGCCAGCCTGATGGTCTGGACAGGATGTGGTTCCGGACCTGACGGGAGGGAGGCAGGTGGGGTGTCGGCCGGCGGCCGCGCCCGGGCTGCCTGGCCCAGAGAGGAGACCTGTACCAGGCCGTCCACCACGGTCACGCGCGTTGCCGCGGTGCTGCTGCGGTACACATTGAACTGCGTTCCCAGGGCATGAATCCGCGCGTTGTCGGTCAGGACGTCAAATGGCCGCAGGGGATCCTTTTCCACTGTGAACAGCGCTTCACCGGCCAGCAGGCGGATGGTCCGCCGACTATCGGAGTAGCGGACTTCGGCGCGCGAACTGGTGTTCAGATGCATGACCGAGCCGTCCTCGAGCTTGACGGCACGCTGATCGCCCACAGTAGTGACATAAACCCGCATACCAGGCTTTGGCATGGGCAGCAATTGCCATGCAAGTACCACAATGGTCAGCGCGGCGGCGATACCCATGACGCTCCAACGCCGCCGGCGAGGAGGATTCCCTGCGGGTCTTGCAGCAGCTGAGGATGCGGACGTCGGCAGATTTGTCCTGCTTCGCGCGCTGGGCAGGTCGACGACCGCGTCGATGTTCCCTTCGTGTGCCCAGCGGGCTGCAAGCGCCGGATCGAGATGATCAAATTCCTTCCACACCGCCTGGGCGAACAGGAATTCCTCCAGGTTCGCCGCGGCCTGCTTGATCCAGGTCGAAAATGCCGCGCGCACTTCAGGCGTATCTTCATGGTTCAGACGCTGCAGCCACACAGCGGCTTCCTCAGCGGCCTTGAAGTCGATCTGTCGCTTTGGATTCACGGTTTCATCCTTGGGGCTCGGCGTCCCAGCGGGCCTTGCGTGCGAAGGCAACGGCGCGCGCCAGGTAACGAACCACGGTTTCCGGGGTGACATTCAGTTTGGCGGCAATCTGTGCGTTGCTCAGTCCCTCGCATTTGTTCATGAGCAGTACGCGGCGGTAATTCTGCGGAATCTGCTCCAGCACCTGTTCCAGTCGCTCGCGGCTGGTCAGCTGTTCAACCATGTCGGGTCTGGCATCTGGCCAGGCGGTGGAGCGCTGGTCGGCGAGTTCAGAGTCGAAGGTCACCGCGGAGCGGTCGCGGCGCAGGCGCCATTCGGAAATCAGGTTTACGGCGATGCGAAACAAGTAGCCACTAGGCTTGCGTACCGCACCGGCGTCGGGAAGCTGCAGGTAGCGCAGGTAAGCCTCCTGCGCCAGATCGCTGGCATCCTCGCGGTTGCGCAGTTGGCGCATGAGGTAGCGGTGCAGCTGATTGTTGTACAGCGCTTCCGCTCCCGCCGGTTGGGATGCGCTGCCGGTGCTGTGAGTCGATTTTTGCACTGCCGCAATTGCCTGTACGCCGAGCTGACCCCTATATAGAGTGTTTCCAGCGTGAAAACTGGACAACCCGAAAAAATCGGCTGCCTGCTGTCCTGTCCTGGGGCGAAAAACCCTCTGTACCACTCAGGTCACTTCGCAAAGGGCATCTCAATGACAGCTATTCGTTCCATCCTCGCCGCCGTTGTTTTTTCGCTGGCTGGCGGCCTGGCTGCGGCTCAACCCCAGACCCAGACCCAGACCCCGCACGCGGTGCGCTTTGATGTACCCGCCCAGCCGCTCAACAAGGCGCTCAATGCCTTCGCCCGTCAGTCGGATCTGCGCATCGTGTTCTATACGGACGTGGCAGAAGGAGTGACGTCGCCGGCAATCAACGGCACGCTGACTCCCGAGCATGCCTTGAAGAAGCTGCTGGCAAATTCCAATCTGACCTACGAGTTCGTCAACGAACGGACCATCTCGATCCGTATGCTGGAATCGAAGCTGAACAGTGAGGCGCAAACCTCTTCCCGTATCCGGGGGTCGGACGAGCCCGTGCTGACGCTGGCGCGCACGGCGACGGGCACTTCGGTTGCAACTGCCGAGGCCCGTACCGATTCGCAGCAATCGACCGAGGCGCGGCAGCGCACCGGCGAGAGCGAAGCTGAAAACAAGGGCAAGGGTATTCCGGCAATCCTGGTGCGTGGCGCGCGCAGCTCCAACACCGATATCCGGCGCACCGAGGATGACGTACAGCCCTATGTGGTGTTCTCCGCCGAACAGATCGAGCGCTCCATGGCCGGCTCGCTGCATGATTTTCTGCATTCCCGATTGCCGATGAATGCCGTGCAGGGCAGTGCCAGTCTCGATCCAGAAAGTGACAACGGCAACCGCAGCAGCATCAACCTGCGCGGCCGCGGCGCCAACCAGACCCTGATCCTGGTCAACGGGCGGCGGCTGCCACGCGTGGCCGATCTGTACAGCGACGATACGCCCGGGGACTTCGGTCAGGCGGATATCAACGGCATTCCCCTGGCCTCGGTGGAACGCATCGAGATTCTGCCCTCCACCGCCTCGGGCATCTATGGCGGCGGCGCAACCGGCGGCGTGATCAACATCGTGCTGAAGAGCAACTACTCCGGCGTCGAGGTGACCGGTACCTATGAGAACCTTTTTGATACCGACGCGGCGCGCCGGCGAGTGGACCTCAACGGCGGCTTTACGCTGGAAGGCGGCAAGACCAGCGTGCTGCTGTCGGGCAGTTATTCTACCGGTAGCGAGCTGCTGCTCGGGGATCGCGACTTCGTGCAACGCTCGCGCCGGTTGATACTGACTAACGAACCGGACGCGGCAGCCACCAGTTTCGTGCCACCGGATGGCTACACCAGCAACTACTCCACGCTGAACCGCTCGCCGTTGATTCTCGATGACACCTATGGCGGAGCGACGCTGGATACCTGGTTTGGTTCGGTGCCCGTCGCTTACGCGGGGCTGGCGGCGGACGGTCTGGCGCCGCTGCAGGCGCTGTTCGGACAATACAACCTGGATGTGCCGAATGATGTGCTCGGCAACCGCCAGACTTTCGTGAACGATCCTACGCTGAGCGCCTTCTCCGTCAGCATCCGCCGCGATTTTGGCGAGCGGTTCGAGGCGTTCGCGGACCTGTCGATGTACGACAACGAAGGGCGCGGCATCAACGCCGGGCTGCCGCTCAATGTCACCCTGCTGGCCGATGCGCCCAATAATCCCTTCCAGAACGACATTCGGGTGACGTATCCGAAGCCCGGCTACGAGTTCGACTGGCACTCGACCACAGAGACGCGCCAGGCGGCTGGCGGTCTGCGGCTGCGTTTGCCCGGTAACTGGAGCGTGCAGGGGGATTACAGCTGGAACCGCTCGCGCTTTCACGTGGAGCGCCATCGTCCAGTGGTGACGGCGGCCAGCCGTACCGATCTGGCTGTCGGTCTGCTCGATGTCATGCGCGATGCAAATGAATATCCGCTAGATTTCAGCGGTTACTTCATCTCTCCCGGCCGTCCGACCTATTTCGTCGGTCCTGCCGACACAGTGCTGCGCGAGGCCACCGTGCGAATTGCCGGACCGGCACTGCGGCTGCCCGGTGGTGCGCTGACGCTTTCCGCGCAGTTGGCGCGGCGCACCGAAGATGCCGAAGGCAGCTACCTGCAGGACTACTACACGCCGGCTTTTTCGCAGACCGACATGCTGACGGCGAGCTACGCACCGCCCCGCTCGCAGGTGGTCGACAGCGCCTATCTGGAGGCTTTGCTGCCGCTGTTCTCCGCGCGCAACGCGCGGCCGTTTGTCCGGGAGTTGCAGGTGCAGGCTTCGGTGCGCCGCGACAAGTACGAAACCACCACGCCCTCCGAGGGCGTCATCGAGCTGTCCTCGCCCTCGGCGCCGCTGCCCGGCCATGCACAGGTAAGCAATAACGTCGCCTCCACCGATTTCACGCTCGGTTTGCGCTACGCGCCCAGCGAGGATATTGCCCTGCGCGTGAGCTACGGCACGGGCTTTCTGCCGCCGTCGGTGGCGCAGCTGGTCACCGACGTCGATCCTGCCGGGTACATCGTCGCCAATGATCCGCAGCGCGGTGATGTGTTCTACGTCGGCCGTCCCTATCCGATCATCATGGGAGGCAACCCCGATCTCGATCCGGAGGAGTCGCAGAGCTGGTCGGTCGGCGCGATCCTCACGCCGCGTTTGCTGTCGGGTCTGCGCTTCTCGGTGGACTACACGCGCACGGAGAAAACCGATGAGATCGCCAGCCTGACGTTCACCGATATTTTTCGCTATGAAGAGTTCTTCCCTGGGCGCCTGACCCGGGCGGAGCTCACCCAGGATGATATCGACATGGGCTATACCGGCGGGGTGGCGATCGCTGGTGATCTGTCGCTGGCGAACCTGGCCAGCACTCTGGTGGAGTCCTTTGATTTCAGGTTCGACTACAGCCTGGATCTGGGCGAGGCCGGCACGCTGGGCCTGTACACGCTGGCCACGTTACAGACCGCCTTCGAGCGGCAATTGACCGAGGGCCTGCCGACGATCGATGCCGTCGGTTATACGGGCGGTCTGCTGAAGTGGCGCAGCAACGGCGGTTTGTTCTGGGAGCGAGGCGGCTGGTCGATGGCGTGGAACGCGCAGTACTATGATTCGTATCTGGTGTACGGGGCGGGCCTGACGCCTTCGCAGGAGGCCAATCAGGTCAGCGAGCAGGGCACTGATACCATTCCCAGCCAGATCTATCACGATGTGTCGTTCCGCTACCGCTTCGATCCTTCCAGTACGGCGTTGCATGGCTGGCTGGCAGACACTGAAATTCAGTTCGGTATCAGCAACGTATTCGACAAGGCGCCACCGATCCTGGCGACGGTGCTGCTCATCGGGGCGCAGTACAGCACCTACGGCGATCCGCGGTTGCGCCGCTACAGCATTTCGCTGCGCAAGCGCTTATAAGGCGGGAGGGGCATTTTCTCCAGAGACTGAGGTGTGCATGTTTGCCCTCCCCGTCGCGGGGGCTAGGGCTGTTGAAGAGCGCGGCCAAATCGTGCTCAAGCGCTAGTTATCAGCCCTCGCGAACTGCTTGATTCATACAGGAAACGGGACAAGGCGCTGCAGCAAGACGCAAGCCCCTCCTGAGCCCGGCAAGACCAGCCGACGCCCCTGGGCCGGCCGCCCAACTCACCAAAATGACTTGCGCAACGTCACCGAATAGCGTCGCAGCCGCGGATCGCCGTAAGTACTATAGCCGGCGGCCACGGTGCTGATCGAAGCCAGAATCGGCGGAGACTCGTTGAACAGATTCTGAATACCAACGGAAATCGAGCTGTCGGAAAACAATCCACCGAACCCGCCGCCAGTTTCACCGATGCGCCAGGTAGCGATCAGATCATGATAAATCTGGCTGGGTATGCTTGCCGAGCCTTGATTGAGCGTATCCAATGCGGGCAACGCCCCGGCACGGGAAACCCGATACTCATCGTAGTGTTGCGCATTCCAGGCCAGTGACAGCGGACCGCGATCCCACACAAAACCGAAATTTCCACGCCACTTGAGCGGACCATCGCTATAGCCGACGCTGTTTACCAGCGGCGAACCCGGCAGCGTCTGATATTGAAAATGCGTCTGGCGCGTACCCATCACATACCAGCGCCAATCTCCAATACGCTGCGTGCCTAGCATATAGTCGAGCTGAATATCATAGGCCTGCACCGAAGTGCGCGCCAGATTCAGCAGTGAGATATCCAGCAGCGTGACCGGTCCGGCCCAGTTCTCATCATCCGTCGGCAGGTTCTCTCCGCGCACTACCCTTCCGGGAAAAGCGTCGGCATTGGCCAGCACGAACGAGACGTTCGGCACCTGGATTTCATCGGTCTTGTCGATCTTTGTATAGTCGACAGACAGTCTCAGGCCGGGGAGAAACGTGGGTGAAAGGATCAACCCGGCCGACCAGCTTGCCGACTCCTCGGGCTGTAGTCCGGGACTGCCGCCAGAGATCATCGTCAACGGCCTGCCTGAAGCAACCGGTGTATTGCCGCGCAACGGGTCACCGACAAAGGTGAAAAATATCGTGCGCTGCTGCGCGGCCACCTGGGTCACCGACGGCGGCAGAAACCCCGTGCCGTAGCTGGCGCGCAGCGTCAACCCCTGCAGCGGCGAATAGCGCAGCCCCAGCGTGTAGTCGGTGGATTGATGCTCGCTGGTCGAGTATTCGAACGTGGGCAGGGTGTAATCCGGCGGCATGAGCGTGTAGCCGGAATTCCCGTCGCTGCGGGTCTTGTATTCATCGCGACGCACCGAAGCCTGCAGCTCCAGCGCGCGGGCCAGCGGCGCATTGGCTTCCAGGTAGTAGGAGTTCACCGTCTGCGAACGCTCGGGGTAGAAGGCGGGCGTGCGCATGCCGGTGAAAGTATCGGCGTACTCGAAGAAGGCATCCTGCAGCGCCTCCTCCCGATATTCAATCAGCGTCGATACGCGCAGCTCACCCCCGGGAAGCGACATTACGCTTCCGGAGGCACGCAATGTGGCGTCTTTTAGCAGGGTATCGAAGGGACCGGCAATATCACCGGGAATGGGCAGAAGATAAGGGGTGAAATCAACGGGAAAAGTATTGCCCTCCTGCAAGGCATTCAGTGCCGGCCGGCCATCAGCCGAAGGCAGGCCGGTATCCAGCGCCGTCTGCCCCGCGTTGTCGATTACCGAACTGGTCCCAACGGTTTTTGAGCGTGAACGGCTCCAGTTGTAATCCAGCTCACCGGTCCAGCCGCCCGGCAGGCGAGCGATCAGTCCGCCGGTGGCGCGCACGGTGGTGGACTTGAAGCTCGATTCAAAAGACAGATCAGGCGCCGGAAAGGTGACATAGATGTTCTGCTGGAAGGGATTGGTCGGTGCATCTGCATCCATTACCGCATAGCTCGGCGGAGAGAACGCATCAAACGAGCCCCCCCGGTTTCCCAGAGTCGAAAGATCGATAAACATCTCAAAACGCTCGCCAAGCTGGTGGCGAACGTTGAAGGTGGCAGATTCCATGGTGGGCGCGGCCAGCAGGCTGCGCTGCTTGCCCAGCAGACCCTCGGGAATATCCAGGTTGTATTGCCCGGCGTTGGCCATCAGGCCCGCGCCATTGTCCGAGTCTGGACCCGCATAGCCCAGAGGGATATGCGTAATCAGCGCGTTCAACGATGTACCGCCGTATTCATCATCCAGTGTCAGTAGTTCCGGCATGAAGTTCAGATCGAGCGAACTGCTGAGAATATTGACCGCGGCTCCGTAGGGCGGAAATCCACTGTCGATCACCGCGGCGGGATTGTTCCGCAGCTGCAGCGCCAACGCGCGCGAAGCAAAATCGCGGTCACCGATCACCAGCCGATTGGCCTCCGAGTAACTGGCGGTGAGCATGATCTGCGTGCGCCCGCCTTGCAGAGTGAAGCCGGCGGTGCCGTCCAGCCGCACGGCGGCCGCGTCGGCATCGAAGGTATTTGCATAGTCGGCCTTCAGTTCCACGCCGCTGAAATCACGGCGCAGGATGATGTTCACGACACCGCCGGTGGCGCTGCCACCGTAAATGCCGCTGGCAGTGGACGGCAGCACCTCGATGCGCTCGATGGCGGCCAGCGGGATGCCGTTCAGATCCGGCTGCGAGGGCGTACCGCTGCTGGCCAGACCGGGCATGCGCCGGCCATCAACCAGAATGAGTGTCTGCTCACTGCCCAGCCCGCGCAAATCGATGCTGGAAGTGGTGTTGGCGGAGCCCGGAGCCTGCGCGAGGCTGCGCGAAGCGGTGTTCATGGGCAGACGGGTACGCAGAAACTCATTGAGATTAACCGCCTGGGAGCGCTCGATCTCCGTGCTGTCAAAAACCACATAGGGCTGCGGCGCATCTTCCGAGCGGCGGATGTCAACGTTCAGCGTACGCTTACCTTCAACCAGAATCTCAGGCGTCCCTTCTTCATCCGAGGAATCCGTCTGCCCCGCCCGCATGGGCTGTCTGCTCCCTGACTGGATGCCCTCCCGCGCGGCGGCGGCGTGATCTGGCTGCGCGCGCGCAAAGCGCATGGCAGCGCGTGCGCGCGCAGCAGCGCTGGTTTTTTCCTCACGTAAGACGCGAGGACGTACCGATACGGTGCGGTCGTTGGTAAATTCGTACTGCAGTCCGGAACCCTTCAGCAGCTGCTCGAGCGCCTCGCGCGGTGTCAGGCGGCCCACCACCCGCGGCGCGGGCAAGGCGTGCGCGCCTTCGGTGGGAAAGGCCAGCTGCAAGCCGGACTGCTCGGTGAACTGGATGAGTGCCTTGACCATTGAGGACGCGTCGATGTCAAAGGCCACCCGCGCAGCGCCAGAAGCCTCGCCCTGCGCGCCGGCCCACCCGCACACGCCCAGCAGCGCGGCGGCCGCCGTCATTCGTAAAATGCTCGTACACATCATTCCCCCCTTCCGATCATGGCACCGATGCGTCCTAAGAGGGGTGGCCGGGACAAGATAGTGCGAAAATCGTCTTCGCGAGCCGCCGGCGCAAAATAGTTGCACTATTCGCGCTGGCGGCGCCCTCTTAGGGGTTGTGGGGAAAAACAGGTCCGGATGAAAGCACCCGATTCCAATTCGACGGCACGCTTCGTATCCAAGGTGGCGCTGGCCTACGGGTCGGACCTGCATCGCTTCCTGGTAAAGCGCATGCGTTCGAATGAGGACGCCCGGGATGTGGCGCAGGAAGTCTACCTGAGGCTGCTGCGCCTGCAGCGCAGCGACCTGGTCCGCCAACCCCATGCTTATGTTTACTACATCGCCGCACAGGTCGCCGGGGAGCATCGCATGCGCGCCGCGCGCCAGCCGGTGGTGTTCGATTCCGAAACACTCAACCGTGCCGCGCACGAGGAATCCTACACACGCGCCGATGAGCTGCCCGAACAATTGCACCTGGAACGGGAGCTGCAGCGGATGCTCGCGCAGCTGAGCACGGTGCACCGCAACGTACTGCTGCTGCGCAAGCGCGACGGGTTATCGATCACGGAGATCGCCGAGCGCTTGCAGTTGTCCGTCCACAAGATCCGACGTTACCTGGTGGAAGCCAACGAGCGCATGTCATCGTTTAAATGGAAGACCTGACGGCCATGACACCGGAACAGAATAATGCCCGCCGCCGCGGCGCAGCGCGCAACATCGGCGAACAGGCCGTCGAATGGCTATTGGTACTCGAGGAGGCCACGCCGGAGACGAGGCAACGCTTTGGCGATTGGCTACTCGAGTCGCCGCTGCATGTGCAGGCCTTCCTGCGTGCCTCGACCATGGACGCGTTGCTGGAACGCGCCGATCCGCGCCGCGCGCTGGCGATCGATGTACATGCGGCGACATGCGGCGACACGCCTGATATCGTGCCGCCCGAGCAGCCCGCGGCAAACGCAATATCCCGCAAGCACTCACCGCGCAAGCACCGCGCGCTAATGGTCGCTGCCCTGGCAGCACTGGCAGTGGCGGCGGCGCTGCTATGGCGCCCGCCAGACTTTGCCGCCTGGCTGCCGGAGACCTTGCCCGCGCAATACCGAACCACCGTAGGCGAGCAGCGCACGATCGAACTGCCCGACGGCTCGGTGCTGCACATGAATACCGGCTCGGCGGTGCAGGTACGGTTCACGGCCGGAGAACGGCATGTCCGACTGCTTGAGGGTGAGGCCATGTTCCGCGTGCAGCCCGACCCGACGCGACCGTTTCGCGTCTACAGCGGTTATTCGATCATTCAGGCGTTGGGCACAGTGTTCAATGTCGAGCGTCGCCATGGCAGTGCTCTGGTTTCGGTCCTGGAGGGTGCCGTTCAGATCGACCACGACCCGGCTTTCACGCCGCACAAAAACGCGGCCCACCCACTCGCAAGCCCATCACCACCAGTGCGGCTGGATGCCGGCGAGCAGGTGCGCGTGGCTCGCGACGGCACCATCAACACGCCCGCCCCCGCCAACCTCGATCAAATCAGCGCCTGGCGCCAGCGGCGGCTGATTTTCGTGGACGAGCCGCTGCACACCATTGCCGAGGCATTCAACCGCTACAACCGCACACCCAAGATCCGCATCGGCGACGAACAGGCCCGACAGCGCCGCTACGCGGCTGCCTTCGATGCCGACGATCCGCAATCGCTCCTGACCGTGCTGGAGAAAGACCCCACCTTGCAGGTGGTCATCGGTACCGACGATCTGCTGATCCGTTCGCGCTGAACGGCCATGCCGGGCGTCCGGGCTGTTAAACTCCACGCCGATGGAAGAGACATTCAGCGCGTTGCAAGCGCAACTACACGACTATCTACAAATGGAGGTGTTCCCGGACGCGGACTGGCAACGCTGCGCGGTCCACTTCTACCGCAACGTCTTCAGCCACGTGCCGAACCACCACATGGGCGCGGTGGGGCCCGGATGCTGAAGGCTATTCATGCGCAGGAGAGCCGCAAGAGCGCCGAAGCGAAGACGACGAAGGTCAGCGAATAATGATGGGACCTGGAGTATGCTGAAATCACTGGAATCCAAAGGGTTTCCGTACTTCAGCGGATGTCGGCGAAGCAACTTTGAAGGCCAGGGTCGGAATCGAATATCAGGACGTTGCGCCTATATTCATAGGATTCCAAGACGGTCCATCCAATAGTTACCCCGGATAGTTACCCCGCTCTCATTCCGGTGACCAGGCAGGCGGATCCCAACCGCGCACGAACACGGCCGGGATCCTGACCATAACCTCACTAACTCGGAGTGAAATCATGGCTAAATCAAAGTCTACCAAGGCGGGCAAAACCCGTTCTGGAACATCGATGTCGTCCGGCCAACCCGTCGATCTACAGATGACCATTCAGAAGTTACGGACGGTTCGCTGTGTCCTGATCATCGCGGCCATAGCGCTTGAAAGCCAGAACGCCGACTATGATATTGAAGCGGTATGCGCCATCAGGCGATCAGCCATTGATCCATTGGATGCCGAGATCGAGCACCTGACTAATTCCACCGGATGCGTCCACCCGCCCGGTCACTGAACATCAAGGACCAATTAGTTGACCCTGGTCGCCAAAGACTTCTGCTCGGGAGATTAGGCTGATGGTCAGGGGCCAGCGGGCGGGTCGGCCGCTAGCGCACCGCTTCGGCCGCGAACTGGGATAAATCACCCTTTCGCAACCCTTCGCGGGCAAGGAAGTACACAGAGCAACACCGGTTTCCGGCGAATCCGTGACGGCCCAGCGGATAGAGCATCGAGTCATGAGCGACCACGCGAATAGAAATACCAATGCTGCGGCTCAAGGCGACCCGCTGACCCGGCCACAATGAAGGGACAACTCATATCCGGTTCTCTATAGCGCCCAATACAGTCCGTCGCCTGCCAGAACCAATAGACCTATACTCGGACGTCAAAATCAAGGGAACGCTGGAGCAGCCGAAAAATCGTCTGCTATGGTACGCGAATCATTGGACAGATTGGCCGCTGTGCTACCTACACGCCCCGGTTGGATTTTCGGGCGCCGAACCGACTTTCATTGAGCCAACAATGCACTGCCAAGCAGTAGGGAGACTACAATTTGTGCGACTTATACTAGCTTCCATTCACATTCCTCACCGCTCCAAGACTCTTCGCCATAGACTGATATTTCGATTTGGTCCAGCCGGCGATTCTGTATTCGAGCTACCGCCATGAGGCCATTGGGTACACCACTTAGTTCAATGAATCCTCCTCCCATATCCAGATAGCCATCTTCCAAACTCTGGCAATCTATGGGATCTAGATCAACATATCTCCCGCTGCCGGTGTTCTCACGTCGTCGCACGCGTAACCTGTCGGGCGAAGGAAAACCCTGATCCCGATATAAGTCGTAAAACTTCGCTGCTATGGCGAATTCCAATGGCGAAAGCTTGAGCGCTGTCATATTCATAACCCAACGAACGAACCGATGTGAACGACGCCATTAATGACGCGACCTCCAATGAGCTGAACATTGACGCCATTGACATTGAGGATTGCGCCCGCTCCAGCACCAGGAAGGACGCCATTCGCTCTAGGCACAATAAGGCCATTACGCAGCGCGTGATTTGCGGCCTGCTGTACCGCTTTGTAGGCGGCTTCTGCGGAACCGCCACTCGCCCGAACTAAACCCTCCAAGTTCTTTCCATCGCGGAAGATGTGATTAATTTTGTTTGCAACATTTGCCGCGCTTGCCGCGCCCCTTTTTGCCAGAAGTCCTTTAATCGCAGCCAGACTCCTCAAAAGACCCTTTCCGAGTCCGCCGAGCGGCACCGTGCCGCCGGCTGCCTGTATCTCCTCTCCATTGGGCCCAGCCATTGTCTCAGGTTCCGTTGGATACAGCACCTCCAGTAGGTCTTTGCCGTAATCTTTCCAGAATTGTAGGTCAGTGTAAAACGACGATGGTCCTAGTGTCGCTGCTGCCCAGGCATTCGCCTCATCTGCATCTTCCTGCGACAATTGCGGTACTGGCTGCTGCGGCTCTCTTGGAGGCGCTGGCGAATCCGGAATATAGGGAATATACGGCCCACCACAGATTCCTGGAATCTGTGCGCAGATATCATAATCGGTATAGTCGGTGCCCGGGCCGGGAAGTATCCCATCCAGAAAATCCTCGCACCCATTTTCCCACACGTATGACACGGTTCCGTCCGCATTTAGATAGATAACGTTGCAGTAGCCGCTTGGATCGGTGTAGCTCAGTGGACTGTTGAAAGCGTAGCTGTACCGGTTCCAGCTCTGACTGTTAGTCGGTGCCTGAATAATGGGATCCGGACTCAAAAACCGCCCGATGACCGGGTCATACACCCGCCCGTTCATGTGAATGAACCCGGTCCGATCCAGATGCTCATGCCCGGTAAAGCCTCTGGCCTCCCGCGGCACGGCCAGGTGCAGGCCAGGGTAGTAGTAGTCCGGGATGAACCACTGCTCCAGCAGACTGCTGAGTTCCCCGGACGTGATATTGCTCTGCCAGCCGGTGCTCTTGCGTCCGCCGAACGGCTCGAAGGCCATACTACGCAGGACCATGCCAGACTGATTGGTCACCTTCTCGATGGAGCCCAGGTGATCGCGGTGCGCGTACTCGACTTCACTGACGATATTGAAGCTGTGATCAACAGCCACCACGTGCATGATGTTCTCGCCCACTCGGGTCTTGAGCACCGCATACATGCTCGGGTCGTTGGTGTAGTAGGTCGCTTCATACCCGCCGACGTAGTAGGTGTCCTCCTGCAGCGTACTGCCCCCCTCCTTCCACACCGAGCGCTTGTGGACCCGGTTGCCATCAGTGTCGTAGCGGAACTCATCGCGCGCTTGTGGGTTCGAGTCGGTGAGGCTGGTGCCGACCACGATCTTGGTCGGCTGGTTGGTTGCGTTGTACTTGATGTACTTGTCGATGCTGGTGTTGTCGATGTCGTACTTGACGATGGCGCCGTTCAGATCGTAGTAGAGCGTGTTGGTAACTCCGCCAATGTCGACACTGGTTACCGCATTTGGTCCCGCAGTGCCGGCCCCGTAGTCATAGTTGGTGATTTCAGGATCGCCAGGTACATCGGTCTCTTGCTGCTCGATATTACCCAGCGCGTCATAGTCGAAGCCCAGGGTGCGTACGGTGCTGCTGTTGATGAGCGTCACCGCGCTGGTCAGCCGATTGTGGGCATCGTAGCCGAAGGTTTCCTGACGCAGCGCCGTGCCCTGCTTGCTGAAGCGGCTTTCGAGGATGCCGTTGCTGCGCCAGGTATAGTCATTCTCCTGGATCTTGGTTGAGCCGAGGACCGAGTCAATGGCCGTCAGACGTCCGCTCTTCGGATCAAAGGTGCGGGTGGTAACAATGTTATTGCCGTAAGTCTCCTGGGTGACACTGCCGAATACATCGATCGAATTTATGGTCTGCAGCGTCGTGCTGCCACTTTTCAGCTGCCACAGATATCGGTTCGTGTTGTAGTAGCGCGTTACCGCATAGCCGCCCGCGTAGGTGGTGGTCAGCGGCCGACCGTCGCCGTCGTAGGTATGGCTGGTGGTGAAATTCGAGGCGCTGCCACCCCCCACGGGCGTGATGGCTGTGGCAACACTGCTGAGCTTCCCGGCGCTGTTGTAGCTGTAGGTTTCCGTAAAGCCGTTGCCGGTGGTGCGGGACTTGAGCTTGCCCTTGCCGTTGGTGGCCGTATCCCATATCCAGGTGCTGGTGCCGTCGATATTGGTTCGCTGCGTAACCCGGCCGAGTTGATCGTAGGTATAGGTCGTTTGCTGGCTCTCGCCGTCGGTGACCGTCAGCGGCTCCCCGAGCGCACTGTAGGTGGTCGTGATTGTTCCGGCATTCGGGTCTACAAGCTGGAGGCGGTTGCCGGCCGCATCATAGGTCATCGTGGTGATGATGCCACCGCTGAGCGTCGCCTTGGTCATGTTGCCGTTGGGGTCGTATTCGTAGGCCACCGTGGCTTCCTCGCCGGTCACTCCGGCAGCATCGGTGGTTGCAATGAGCTGGCCAAGCAAGTTGTACGTGCTTACCTTCGTCAGGGTGGCCACAGTGGTGGTGCCGGCGGCGTTCTTGACGATGTCCTGGACAGTGGACACCACCTCGCCATTGCCGTTGACCGTGTAGGCGGTGGTCGTGCTGGTGGTGCCACCGGCATGCGGCCGGGTGACGGTGGTGATCCGGTCGCGCAGGTCGTAGCCATATTCCACGTAGCTGCTGGCTGTATTTGACGGGGACGCCCACAGATACGGCACGGAGACCTTGTGTACCCGCCCCTGATCGTCGTAGCGCGTGTCCTGGGTGCTGTAGGTGCTACCAGTGAAGGATCTGGTCTGGGTACGGATCACCCGGCCCAGCCTGTCGTGATAGGTGCGCCGGGTCGGCGAGATGTCCGAGACGACATCCACACGATAGGCCGCAGTGGCCCCTTCGATTACGGTTCCGTCGGTTGCGTAGGTGGTCGTGGTTACCGCACCGTCGGAATTGGTTACCGAGATGATGCGGCCGAATGGATCGCGGATGTTGCTGCTGGTCTGCTGGTTTGGGTTGGTGACCTGGCAGTAGGCGCCGAAGCGCAGGTCACAGCCGCCCAGGCTGCTGCTGTGCTGCAGCGGCGCGTTGACCGTAGAGGGGTAGCGCTCCTGGATGAAGTCATCAAAGCTGGTGGTGCGCGTGGTAATGCCGAAGCCGCTGACAGTGACTTCGGTGGTGCGGCCATCGCCATCGTAGTCGTAGGCGGTGGTCAGCGCGAGGTTGGTGCTGGGAAAGCGGGTGAACTCGTCCACCTTGAGCGAAGTGGTGTGCGCCTGGAAGGTGGTGTTCTGCACGATGCTGCTGCCAGTGGGTGGCCCGTTCCAGCTCTCCGTCGTAACGCCGCTGGTGAACCCGATCAGCCAGGCGCTGCTGGTGCGGTTGAGAAATGTCGCCGTGGTGCGTGCGGTGTGGATGACATTGCTCAACGCGTAGGTGGACGGCAGGCCCCAGGTGGTGACCGCGCTCGGCGTACCCACCGTTCTGGCGGTGGTAACGGTGCTCTGGATTTGTGTAATGAACTTGTTGCCGTCGAAAGTCAGCGCCGAGACCGTTTCGGTGGCGCCGATCTTCGATGTGCCTTCGTAGGTGAGGTTGATGTGGCGGTCGGCGTAGGGGTACACGGCGCCGCCCACGGTGGATTGCTGCACGTAGCTGCTTTGTGCCTCGGTGAGCTGCAGATTGCTGCCGGTGTAGTTGCCCTGATACTGGCGCACCCGTGCCACTTGCCCGAAGAAGGGATAATCGAGCCGGTACTGTGCATAGGTGACGATGCTGGAGGGCACATCGGTGATGCGCTGGGCGTAGAAGCCGAGAAATCCCCAATGCTTTGTGCTCGCGAGCCCCTGCCCTTGATAAGCATAGTTCGTAACGTGCTGGCCGGTTCGGCCGTTGTCACGCGACACGGTGGTCACGACATGGCGCAGGGGGGCGTTGGTGGCGCCGGACAGTTCAGCCGTATAGGCGGGCGGGGCGGCGGTCTGGGCGGTTCCAAAGGGCTTTTCATCGAACTGGAAGCTTTGCGTAACGCCGTGTTTGATGGTGCCGTAGCTGAAGGTATTGCTGGCCCCCAGTCCGTTCTGCATCTCGACAACGTAGATCGGCACCTCGGATATGGTCGACCCCGGAACGCCCCAGTCCACATCCAGCGGCTTCAGGCAGGCGGCAAATGATCCGGCGGCGGTGTAACCGCACTGCTGGATCTTGTTCAAGCGCCGGTGGCCACCGACATCCTCGTGCAGCAGCCGATACTCGCGCACCGTCTTGGCGTCCATCACCACCCGCACGGTGTGCAGGAACACTACCTGCTCCTGGGGCGCCGAACCGACGCTTACCGCAGCCGCATCGGTGCGGGTGGTGTACTCAAACTCCACCTTGGCGTTGTCGTAGCTGATCTCCAGCGGGTAGTTGATGCCCTTGGCGGCATTGTGGTGATAGCTGTAGGTGATGACGTTGCCATCAGCGCTGGTGGCCTTGTTCAGCGACCACTGATAATCCACTCCGGCGTTGTAGTCCACGCGGCTGCCGTTGCCGGTGTCGTTGCCGTACTCCAGGACCGTGCCATCAGGGGTGGTGACTGTAAACCACAGCGCACCGGCCGGACCCTCGACCTTCACGGTGGTATAGCTTTCGATCTGGGTGCGATAGATGGCTCCCTGGGTCAAATGCGAGCCGGAGACTTTGACCAGAGGCATGCCATCGAGGCAGAGGCTGTCGTTGCCGTTCAGCTGAATGTAGTTGGCGCCGTCCTGCCCGACCACACAGCGGCGGATCTGCGAGAGACCATCAACCCGCCAGCCGTAGCCGATGGTGTCCTCGGGGAGCTTCCGCTCCTGACGCTCCACGCCCCGTCCGCTGCTGTACACCAGGCCCAGGTTGGGCTTGAACCCCGCCACACCGGGTATCAGCTGCAGCGGCACGCTTACTACTGCATCGCCGTTGGTAGCCACGTCCATGCCGTAGGGGGTGGTGCCCACGGACAGGCCCGAGGTGACTTCACTGGGCGGAGTGGTCACGCCCGGAACGGGCGGTGGCGGCGGCGTGGTCACCACCACATCCCAGTAGTCCTCCAGGAAGTGATAACCCGTATAGGGGCTGTAGATCAGAAACAGCATGTGGTAGTTGTGCGTGCCCACCGCCTGGCCGGTGCGGTGCACATCGTCGTAGGCGGCGTAGATCGGTACGTTGTTCC
>JAJFKF010000113.1 GCA_021773365.1 Gammaproteobacteria bacterium
GCCCCGTCCCGCAGCGCGCGGCGCATCGGCTCATCCAGTTCGAAGCGCAGAAAATGCACCGACGAGGTTTTCTCGTCGTTCTCCCGATCCATATCCTCATCGGCGATGGCATACACCCGCTCCTGGCCCTCCACCTGCACCCAGCAGCGGTCCTCGATGCCGATCATCTTCGTCAGCGCCGGGCGACGGTCACGCTCATCGGGATATTCGATCAGAAAAGTCACCTTCCAGTTGGTGCCGTCGGGAATCAGCGGGTTATAGGAGGCCAGTTCCTCCTCGATGCCTGCCAGCTCGAAGATGCGCTCAGTGCGCAGCATCTCCTGCACCTGGTACTGGATCATCAGCCGGTCCTCGAACAGCCAGGTGGCGTTGGGCCCGATCTGCAGGCGACGGTGCTGCTTGTGCTCCATGACGCGCTTGCGGAAGGCCACACGCTCGCGTGCGTACTTCTCCAGATTCATCAAATCAGCGGGCGTCAGACGGTGTGAGGAGGCCATAAGTGCTCAGATTCCGTAGGCAATGCGCAGCAGTTTCAACGGATGGGTGGGCTCGCGTCCAGTTTTCAGGCCATTTTCGATCTGGTGACCCGCCATGGGGCAGTCGCTGGCGTAGTACTCAGCCCCGCTGGCCTCCACTTTCTTCACCACCGGGCGGGCGATTTTCATGGAAATCTCGTGGAACTCCCGCTTCACCGCATACGTGCCATTGTGGCCCGAGCAGCGTTCGATGGTCTCAATCGTGGTGTCCGGCACCAGCCTCAGCACCTCGCGGGTCTTCAGGCCGATGTTCTGTACGCGCAGGTGGCAGGGCACGTGGTAGGCGACCTTGCCCAGACGTCCGGGGAACTCCGTTTTCAGCAGTCCCGCCTTATGGCGCAGCATGAGGTATTCAAAGGGATCGAACATGTGGTCCCTGACGCGGGCGACATCCGGTTCATCGGGGAACATCAGTGGCAGCTCCTGCTTGAACATCAACACGCAGGACGGAACCGGCGCGACGATGTCGTAGCCAAGATCAATCATCGCAATCAATGCGGGGATGTTGACGTTCTTCAGTTTTTCAACAGCCTTCAGGTCGCCGAGTTCCAGCCTGGGCATACCGCAGCAGCGCTCCTGGGGCGCCAGTGCCACCTCAATGCCGTTGTGCTCGAACACGGCAACCAGATCGGCAGCCACGTCCGGTTCATTGCGGTTGGCGTAGCAGGTCACGAACAGGGCCACCTTGCCGCGCGTATCGGGCGTGGCCTGTGCGGCGACGACAGCAGCGGCGGCGCGGGCGCCAGCCGGTGCGGTGTCATTCGCCACCAGCGACCTGGCGCGCCTGCGGAACGTGCGGCTGTGGTATTCGGGCACGGGTGCGGCGGCATGCACGCCCAGCGTCTTTTCCAGCAGCTTGCGCCCAACGCGACTACGGTTGACGGCGTTGACCACCTCCACCACCACGGGAATGCCCGCGATGCGCCCCACCGCCTCGGTGGCGCTGAGAATGCGATCGCGCACCGACGTGCGTCCCTGCTCATGCTTCACCGCCTTCGCGCGCAGCATCAGATGCGGGAAGTCGACGTTCCAGGGATGCGGCGGCACGTACGGACACTTGGTCATGTAGCACATGTCGCAGAGGTAACAATGGTCGACGACCTCCCAGTACACCTCGCGCGGCACCCCATCCAGTTCGGTGGTGGGCGATTCGTCGATGGCGTCAAACAGTGTGGGAAAGGTGTTGCACAGACTGAAGCAGCGCCGGCAGCCATGGCAGATATCGAAGACGCGCTCCAGCTCCTTGAAGAGCACGCCCTCATCATGGAATTCCGGCTTGCGCCACTCCAGCGGGTGGCGCACCGGCGCCTGCAGGCTCCCCTCCTCGGCCATGCCGGGGCCCGCCCTTACAGCTGATCCAGTGCCTTCTGGAAGCGGTTGGCGTGCGAGCGCTCAGCCTTGGCCAGGGTCTCGAACCAGTCGGCGATCTCGTCGAAGCCCTCTTCGCGGGCTGCCTTGGCCATGCCCGGATACATGTCGGTGTACTCGTGCGTCTCACCGGCGATCGCGGCCTTGAGGTTGTTGCTGGTTTCGCCGATGGGCAGTCCCGTGGCCGGATCACCCACGGCTTCGAGATACTCCAGGTGGCCATGCGCGTGGCCGGTTTCGCCTTCGGCGGTGGAGCGGAATACCGCGGAGACGTCATTGAAGCCTTCAACGTCCGCCTTGGCTGCGAAATACAGATAACGGCGATTGGCCTGCGACTCACCCGCGAATGCGGCCTTGAGGTTGTCCTCGGTCTTGCTGCCTTTGAGATTCATAATGCGTGTCCTCCGGTGGCTGGACTCTTGGAATCGGACAGAATCAGATTTTAGCTATATAAAACAATAAGTTATATTTGATTTTAGAATAATTTCAAGGTCAGAATCTAGGCCTCGCCCACGGCCTTGTCAATCCGTATGATGAGCGCCCCGTGAGCGCCAGCAAAGCAGCAAAGTTACCCGACTTCGAACAGTCCATGAAGGCGCTGGAAACCCTCGTCGAGCGCCTGGAGCACGGCGATCTGCCGCTGGAAGAGGCGTTGAAGCAGTTCGAGCGCGGCGTCGCCCTGGCCCGCAGCTGCCAGACGGCATTGAAGGCCGCGGAGCAGAAAGTCGAAATCCTGCTGAAGGATTCCACCGCTGATTTCAAACCCGAGTCGTGAGCGACCCGGCTCCCGTTCCACAACCCGTCGCCGTCCAAGCCTGTCGCGCCCGCATCGAGCAGGTGCTGGAACGCTGCCTGCCTCCGTCCGACCAGGCGCCGCAGCGCCTCCACGAAGCACTGCGCTACAGCGTGCTGGGTGGCGGCAAGCGTCTGCGTCCCATACTGGTCTACACCACGGGTGCAGCCCTTGGTGTACCGCCGGATGCACTGGACAGTCCCGCCGCTGCAGTGGAGCTGATCCAC
>JAJFKF010000114.1 GCA_021773365.1 Gammaproteobacteria bacterium
GGAGAGTTATCCACAGTTTAAGGGAGAGATTCCCCATAAACTGTGGATAACTCTCCCGCGCCGCAACGACGCCCGGAAAGGCTGCCAGTATTTCCGGGATGCGCGCGCAATGCTGCCCTGGGCACAGGGATCTGGCCGGAGGAAGTTATCCACAGTTTATGGGGAATCTCTCCCTTAAACTGTGGATAACTTCCTCCGGTCAGATCCCGTCCGGCACTACAGACTCAATGTCTGAAGTGCCGCACCCCGGTAAACACCATAGCCATCCCATGCTCATCCGCCGCAGCGATGACCTCATCGTCGCGCATGGACCCGCCCGGCTGAATCACCGCCGCGATCCCGTACTCCGCCGCCACGTCGATGCCATCGCGAAAGGGGAAGAACGCATCCGAGGCCATCACTGAACCCTTTGCATCCAGCCCTGCCTCCTGCGCCTTCATGGCCGCGATGCGGGTGGAGACCACGCGGCTCATCTGGCCAGCGCCGACGCCGATGGTCGCGTTGTCGCGGGCATAGATGATGGCGTTGGACTTGACGAACTTCGCCACGCGCCAGGCGAACAGCAGGTCGTGCAGCTCGCGCTCACCGGGCTTGCGTTGGCTGACCACCCGCAGGTCTTCCACGCGAAGCCGTGCTTCGTCGCGGGACTGGACCAGCAGGCCGCCGTTGACGCTGCGCCATTCCACGGCAGTTCCGGCAGCCTGTGCCGGCAGCTCGCCCACGCTCAGCGCGCGGACATTGCCCTTTGCCGACAGGACTTCCAGGGCATCCGCCGCGAAATCCGGCGCGACGATGACCTCGACGAACTGCTGCCCGACGATGGCGCTGGCCGTTGCCGCGTCCAGAGGCCGATTGAAGGCGATGATGCCGCCGAAGGCGGAGGTGGAGTCGGTGGCGTAGGCACGGGCATAGGCGGCCGCGAGATTCTCCGCCGTCGCTACGCCACAGGGGTTGGCGTGCTTGACGATGACGCAGGCCGGCGTCTCGAACTGGCGAACGCACTCCAGGGCCGTGTCCGCGTCGGCAATATTGTTAAATGACAGCGCCTTGCCCTGGAGCTGGCGGGCGCCGGCGATGCCCGTGTCGCGGGCGCCGGGGTCGGTGTAGAAGGCGGCGTGCTGATGCGGGTTCTCGCCGTAGCGCAGTTCGAGTTTGCGGTTGAACACAGCCGTGAGCGTCTCGGGCCAGGACTGGTCCTCAGCGGGCCACTGCTGCATCAGGTAGCCCGACACCATGGTGTCGTAGCTCGCCGCGTGAGCGAAGGCTCTGGCGGCCAGCTGCGCCCGGAAGCGGGTGGAGGTGCCACCGGCATGGGCCTGCAGTTCGTCGAGCAGCGTGCGGTAGTCGCCTGGATCGACGATGACGGTGACGGCGGCATGATTTTTGGCCGCGGCACGCAGCATGGCCGGGCCGCCGATATCGATGTTTTCCACCGCCTCTTCGTAGCTGCAGTCCGGCCGGGCGATGGTGCGGGCGAAGGGATAGAGGTTCACCACCAGCAGGTCGATGGGCTCGATGCCGTGGGCCTGCATGACGGCTTCATCGACGCCGCGGCGGCCGAGCAGTCCGCCATGGATGCGTGGATGCAGCGTCTTCACACGCCCGCCCATGATTTCGGGAAAGCCGGTGTGCTCGGAGACCTCGCGCACGGCCACACCGTTTTCCGCCAGCAGCTGCGCAGTGCCACCAGTGGACAGCAGCTGCACACCACGGGACGACAGCGCGCGGGCGAGTTCGACAATGCCGGTCTTGTCGGAGACGCTGATCAGCGCGCGGCGGATAGGGTTCGCCACAGGAGTGGTGGTCGGCGTCTGCGCGTTCATCGCGACAGCCCGAACTCCTTGAGTTTCTTGCGCAGGGTGCCGCGGTTGATGCCCAGGATATCTGCCGCGCGGCATTGATTGCCCTGGGTATAGGTCATCACCGTCTTGAACAGCGGCTCTTCAACTTCGCGAATCACCAGATCGTACAGGTGGGCCGCGCGATGGCCGTTCAAGTTGGTGAAGTATTCGTGCAGGGCGCGCTCGGCATGATTGCGCAGTGGAATGTCGTTGGCCGGCGCACGGGTGGAGGCCTCCCGGCGCGGTCTGGATTTTTTCTTCGCTACCATCTTGATGGTCCCCGCCTGCGCCACGGAAATTCTTCTGTTGAAGCCCGGGTCCCCGAAAAAAAGGGCGAGCAGGATAGCACGCGTTCTTGCGGGCGCAAGCATCACCTTCATCGCGGTCGGTAAAGGCGCACATCGGGAAAAATGTTGACAGTGAAAAAAAATCGTGACTGCTGTCGGTGCGCCGCAATCACGGTGTGCGTTGCGCGCGTTTCTCGCTGGCGCACACCACGCCGGCGTTTCGCTGCTGCAGGCAAACGTCGATTTCGAAACCCACCGCGTCCTTGCCCGGATCGACGATGGCAATCTGCGCATCCACGCGCTGGCCGGTGCCAAGCATCTGATCCGGCGTGTTGTGCAAGTATTGTTCGGGCGTGATATCGCGGGCGCTCACCTGTCCGCCGAAACGATCCTGCAGGGTCAGACGCAACAGCGGGTAGGGCTGGGGATGGTCGGCGTTGTTGAACAGGCTGGCCCGCACATGCAGCGTGCCGCCGCTTTGCGGATCGGCGCTCGCGCCCCACTGCCGCAATTCATAGGCCAGCAGATCCCAGGGCGGCGCCAGCTCCACCCCGAAGTACGCGTACAGCTGCGAGAGTGGTTTGCCAATCAGCGCATGGTGCGCCAGCGCCTCGCGGTTGAAGTGCACCAGCTGGGCTGCCAGCGCCAGTGCCAGAACTGTGCTGCCGATGCCCCATTGCAGAAACCTTCGCTGGCGGGGCTGCGGTTGCAGCGCTGCCGGCAGTGCCTCGGACTGCGACTCGCCAAATGTCACATGGGCGCCGGAAGGCAGCACGAATTCTTCGACCGGTGGTGGTTGCGGTGGTGGTTGATCAGGCGGCGCCTCAGGCGAGTCCTGCGGCGTGCCGGTGTCTTCGCCGTCCTGTGCGGGCTGCAATTCCTCATCCAGCGCCATTTCCACGGGCAGGTCTTCGCCGTCGATGGCGATGCGTTCACCTTCCATCGTGATCTCTACGGAACGAGCTGATTCGACTTCCAGATCGAGCAACTCGTGCTCGGCAGTGTCCTCGAGCGGATCAGATTCCAGCTCACCGTCATCCCCGATAGCAGTAACTTCCAGGTCCACGTCGGTGCTGGTGTGCACACGTGCGACCTGCTCGTCTTCCTCAGTGTTGTCGAGCGCGGCAAAGACGTTGTCGCACTGCCCGCATCGAACCCGGCCGGCGGCGGCTCGCAGTTGTGCGGGGGCCACGCGGAAAACCGTCTGGCATTGCGGGCATTGTGTGAGCATGGGCCGCCTGCTTCAGCTGGCTATTTCAGTCCCAGCCGCCGTTCCAGGTAGTGGATATCCAGCCCGCCGCTGCGGAAGGCAGCGTGGTTGAATATCTCCTGGTGCAGCGGCACGTTGGTTTTGATGCCTTCCACCACCATCTCCGATAACGCATTTTTCATGCGTGCGATGGCCACACCGCGGTTCTCTCCATGGGCGATGATCTTGCCGATCAGCGAATCGTAGAACGGCGGCACCGTATAGCCGGAATAGATGTGGCTGTCGACGCGTACCCCGGGGCCGCCGGGTGCATGCCACAAGCGGATCGGACCTGGTGACGGAATGAATCCCTTCGGATCCTCGGCGTTGATGCGGCATTCGATGGCGTGGCCCAGGATGCGCACATCCTCCTGTTTGATCTTCAGCGGCTCTCCGGCAGCCACTGTGAGTTGTGCCTTGACGATGTCGATGCCCGTGACCATTTCGGTTACCGGGTGCTCGACCTGTACGCGGGTGTTCATCTCGATGAAGTAGAACTCGCCATTTTCGTATAGGAACTCCAGTGTCCCGGCGCCACGGTAGCCGACCTCGCGGCAGGCGGCCACGCAGCGCTCGCCCATCATCGTGCGTTGTTTGTCGGTGATACCTGGAGCGGGCGCCTCTTCAATGACTTTCTGGTGGCGCCGCTGCATGGAGCAGTCCCGCTCGCCCAGGCTCAGCACATTGCCGAAGTTGTCCGCCAGCACCTGGAATTCGATGTGCCGCGGTTTCTCCAGGAATTTCTCCATGTACACCTGGTCGTTGCTGAAGGCCGCCAGGGCCTCGGCCTGGGTCACGCTGATGGAACTGAGCAAGGATCCTTCACCATGCACTACGCGCATGCCACGCCCGCCACCGCCGCCGGCGGCCTTGATGATCACCGGAAAGCCGATGTCGCGGGCGATGCGGATATTTTCCTCCGGGTCATTGCCCAGTGGGCCATCCGAGCCCGGCACGCAGGGCACGCCGTTTTTCTTCATCACGCGGATGGCCGAGACCTTGTCGCCCATCAGCCGGATGGTTTCGCTCCTTGGGCCGATGAAGATGAAGCCGCTTTTTTCCACTCGCTCGGCAAAGTCGGCGTTCTCGGAGAGAAAGCCGTAGCCCGGATGGATGGCAGTGGCGTCGGTAACCTCCGCGGAGCTGATGATGGCCGGCATGTTCAGATACGACAGCGCCGACTGCGGTGGGCCGATGCAAACGGTTTCGTCGGCCAGCAGCACGTGCTTCTGGTTGTAGTCGGCAGTGGAGTGCACCGCCACGGTTTTGATGCCCAGTTCACGGCAGGCGCGCAGGATCCGCAGGGCGATCTCGCCGCGGTTGGCGATCACGACTTTATCGAGCATGGAATTTCATTCGATGACGAATAGCGGCTGGCCGAATTCGACCGGATCGCCGTTGCTGGCCATGATTGCCGTGACGCGTCCCTCTTTGTCCGACTCGATCTGGTTCATCATCTTCATGGCTTCGATGATGCACAGCGTCTGTCCGACCTTGACCTCGGTGCCGATCTCCACGAATGCCTTGGCTCCGGGCGCGGCCGCCGAGTAGTAGGTGCCCACCATGGGCGCGGTGACGACGTTTTCCGCCGCCGCCGGCCGGCCAGCGCCAGACTGGGCGGAGGGTGAGGTTGCCGCGCCGTTGGCCGGTGCCGTCGGCGGTGCCGCCGGTGCGTGAGCGAGGGCGGGGGACGCTGTGTGTACTACCTGGGTCAGCGGCTGGCTGGCGCCGTGCCGGCTGATGCGCACCGATTCCTCACCTTCGGTGATTTCCAGCTCGGCAATGCCGGATTCCTCCAGCAGCTCGATGAGTTTCTTGACCTTGCGAATGTCCATGATGATTTCAGCCTCCGGAGGGCAGTCTCGCCAGAGCGGCGGTCAGCGCCAGCTCGTAGCCGGCGGGGCCGAAGCCCACGATGCTGCCGAGGGCGATGTCGGAAAAATAAGAGCGATGCCGGAAGGGCTCGCGCGCATGGATGTTGCTCAAGTGCACCTCGATGAAGGGCAGGTTCACGGCCAGCAGTGCATCGCGCAAGGCGATGCTGGTGTGAGTGAAGCCGCCGGGATTGAAAATGATGTAGTCCACGCCGTCCTGCGGGCTGTGCTGGATGCGGTCGATCAGCTCATGCTCGGCGTTGCTCTGGAAGGCGGTCAGTCGATGACCTGCCTGACGGGCCTGCTCCGCGAGCCGCTGCTCAATGTCGGTCAGCGTGTCAGCGCCGTACAGTGCCGGCTCGCGGTTGCCGAGCAGGTTGAGATTCGGACCATTCAGAAGAAGCAGATGCGCCATTCGCTGTAATTTAACTTAACGCGATTTTGGGAGAACGGCGCCAGTTTAATCACAATCGCAGCAGGATTGGTACTTTTTCGCGCCGTTTCAGAAGAACGGCCCCGGAAGCATTGTCCGGGAAATGTTGCGCAGGGCGGGGGCGCGGAGTGTACCGCTGCCTGCCCTGCCGCGTCATGCCCCACCGGGACTTTAAGCTTTCGCAATAAAGCCCATGTTCTGCTTCAACCATAGTGGTGAGCGCGCTGTCGAAGGATTATGGTGTCGGCCGCCGCGAGGCGGCCGGCCGGCGGGCTAAACCTATTGCCTTCGAACCGGTCTCATTACTTTCCTGCTTGTCTGTTTCATTGCGCGAGAGAAATATGAAGTTTTTCAAGATCTTCCTGGCATTGCTGGTCCTCGGCCCCCTCGCCGCACAGGCGCAGGTGAAGGCCTCCCTGGTATCGGCGGATACCTCCATCCAGCCGGGCACGCCCTTCACCGCTGCGGTTCGCTTCGAACATGAGCCCCATTGGCACACCTATTGGCTGAATGCCGGAACCGGCTACCCGACCTCGCTGGAATGGGAACTGCCAGAGGGCTGGACGGCAGGTGACATCCAGTGGCCGACGCCCATCAAGATCGTCGATGCCAGCGGTGCTGTGACCGGCAACGGCTATGACGGCGTGCTGTATCTGCCGGTGACGATCACGCCACCGGGCGACCTGGTTGTCGGCAGCACGGCCACCCTCAATGTCACCGCCGGATGGCTGATGTGCGCGGAAGTCTGCATCCCCGGTGAGGAAGTGCTTACCCTGAACCTGCCGGTGTCCGCCGATCCCCCGGCCGGCAACACGGCGGTCCGCGAGGCACTGGCGAAGATGCCCATGCCGGGATCGGCGCAGAACTGGGAGGTCGCCGCCAATCGCTCGGGCAACTCCGTAACGTTGCAGCTGGGCGGGGCCGGTGAGGTGACGACGCCACATTTCTTCAGTCAGGATGCTTACATCCAGTACGACGGGAAGCAGGAAGTGTCCGCTGGTGATGGCACCATCACGCTGCGCCTGCCTGTCGCTGAAGACGCTGAGGCTGGAACGCAGAATCTGCTGGGGATCCTGGCCTATACCGATGCCAGCGGCAAATACCGCGGTACTAACCTGGATGTGGCGTTTGCCGAAGATGCGGCCGGGCTGGCTTCCGTCGGTGGATCTTCCGGCGCGCTGGGCACCGGATCCGTGGCGGGCGTGAGTGCTCCCGGTCTGATGCTGACGCTGCTCTTTGCGTTTCTCGGCGGCCTCATCCTCAACCTCATGCCCTGTGTGTTTCCGGTGCTGGGCATCAAGATCCTTGGCTTCGTGAATCAGGCCGGCAGCGATCGACGCAAGGTCACGATGCATGGCCTGATATTCACGCTCGGCGTGGTGCTGTCGTTCTGGGTGCTGGCGGCGGCGCTGGCCGTTCTGCGTGCAGGTGGTGAGGAGCTGGGTTGGGGCTTTCAGCTGCAGTCGCCGGTATTTGTCTACCTCATGGCCGTGGTGCTGCTGATCTTCGCGATGAGCCTGAGTGGTGTATTCGAGTTCGGGCTCCGCGCCACGGGCGTGGGTTCGAATCTGCAGATGAAGGAGGGCTATGCCGGCTCGTTCTTCACCGGTGTGCTGGCCACCGTCGTGGCGACACCCAGTGCCGCGCCCATCCAGGCGCCGGCACTGGGTGCCGCGGTCACCCAGCCCCCGGCGCCGTCCATCCTGGTGTTCACCAATATAGCGAT
>JAJFKF010000115.1 GCA_021773365.1 Gammaproteobacteria bacterium
GGTGTTTTTTCCTATTATTTTTTCTTTGCTCCTCACCTTTTTTTCCTATAACCCCCCCCCCCCCCCCGCGGCGACGCCCCCACAGACCGACAAACAAACCGGATCCTCCCTTGAAAGTCCTCATCATCGGCTCAGGCGGCCGCGAACACGCCCTCACCTGGAAAGTCGCACAATCGCCTCGCGTCACGCGAATCTTTGTTGCCCCCGGCAATCCCGGCACCGCCGCCGAACCGCGTACCACGAATGTCGCGCTGTCCGCGGATGATCTGGACGGCCTGCTCGACTTCGCCCGCCGCGAAGCCATCGACCTGACCCTCGTCGGCCCCGAGGCCCCGTTGGTCGCCGGCCTGGTGGACCGCTTCACCGCCGCCGGCCTGCGCTGCTTCGGCCCCACCGCCGCAGCCGCACGCCTTGAAGGCTCCAAGGCCTATACCAAGGACTTCCTGTTCCGCCACGGCATCCCGACCGCAGGCTCCGTCACCTTCACCCGCGAAAACTTCGACCCGGCCTGCATCGCAAAGCACCGCACGCCCATCGTGGTCAAGGCCAGCGGCCTGGCTGCCGGCAAGGGCGTCGTCATCGCGCAAACCCCGCAGGAAGCCATGGCAGCCTGCGAGGCCATGTTCGCCGGTCGCTTCGGTGAGGCCGGCCACGAAGTAGTGATAGAAGAATTTCTCGAGGGCGAGGAAGCCAGCTTCATCGTCATGGTCGACGGACAGCACGTGCTGCCGCTGGCCACCTCACAGGACCACAAACGCCGCGACGAAGGCGACAAGGGGCCGAATACCGGCGGCATGGGCGCCTATTCACCGGCGCCCGTGGTCACCCCGCGGATCCATGCCCGCATCATGAAAGAAGTCATCGAGCCCACCGTGCGCGGGCTGGCTGCCGATGGCGCGCCGTTTACCGGATTCCTTTACGCCGGCCTGATGATCGCCGCCGATGGCACACCGAACGTCATCGAATTCAACTGCCGCTTCGGCGACCCCGAGGCGCAGCCGGTGCTCATGCGCCTGCAATCGGACCTGGTCGATCTGTGCGAAGCGGCGCTGGATGGGCGGCTGGACACGGTCCAGGCCGAATGGGATCCGCGCGCGGCGCTGGGTGTGGTGATGGCAGCCGGCGGCTATCCGCAGAGCGTGCGCAAGGGCGATGTCATCGAGGGCCTGGAGGCTGCGTCCGCGCTGGCGGGCAAGGTCTTCCACGCAGGGACGACGGTACAGAACGGCAAGGTGATCACCGCCGGCGGCCGGGTGCTGTGCGCAGTGGGACTGGGTGCCAGTGTCGCGCAAGCTCAGCGCCAGGCCTATGCCCTGGCCGAATGCATCCGCTGGCCGGACGCGCAATACCGGCGCGACATCGGCTACCGGGCCATCGACTGACCGGCTTCGCAGCGGCAGCCACCGATCCGGCAGCACTCCGGGAACGTCCGCGCCTGCCTGCGGTCGAAGCGCCCGCCCCCTCCGGAACGTCACTCAACAGGAGATCCCCATGCCCGCACCCAAGTCCGCTTTCCTTGTTTCTGCCGTTGCCGCGCTGGCCTGTCTCACTGCCCTGCCACTATCGGCGCAGCAGCGTCAGCGGGTCAGCCCGCATGACACCATCAGTACAGTTGTTGGCGGCGCCCGCGTTACCGTCGTTTACGGTCGGCCCTACTCCAAGGACCCCAAGAGCGGCGAGATGCGCAAGATCTGGGGCGAGCTGGTGCCCTTCGGCAAGGTGTGGCGTGCCGGCGCGGACGAATCCACGATGTTCGTGACCGACAAGGCGTTGACGGTGGGCGGCAGGAATATTCCGGCCGGGGCCTATGCGCTGTTCCTGCTTCCGCAGGAGGACGGTTCCGCGGCATTGATCCTGAACAAAGGCGTCGGTCAGTGGGGCGCGTACACCTATGACGAGAAGCAGGATGTGGTGCGCATCGATCTGCAGAAGGAATCCCCGGACAGCCCGGCGCACCAGTTCACCATGGCGCTGGAACGCGGCGAAAAGGGTGCCAGCACGCTGAAGATGATGTGGGAAGAGCGTCAGTACTCGGTACCGCTGGCGCTGCAGAAATAGGTTCCATGTACATCTGCATGCCGGGCGCGGATGAAAACCGGTGAACTCCCCTGCAAGGGATGGGTTCGCCCGTGGCGGGCCCTGCCGCGCGCGTCAGCCGCTACCGCGGCGCTCATGGCTGTTGCGCTGGTGACGGGCCTCACGCCCGTCACCGGTGTTGCGGCCGGCCCCACCGCTGGTGACGGCGCCGTTGCAGCACTGGATGGCAGCGCCTTCTCCAGCGGTGCGATTCAGCAGGCGCTGCATAACTTCCGGCAGCTCGGCAGCGTGCTGTATGTGGCCGCGCATCCCGACGACGAAGACACACAGCTCATTGCCTGGCTGGCCCGCGGACGCGGGGCGCGCACGGCCTATCTGTCGCTGACGCGCGGCGACGGCGGCCAGAACCTGATCGGCGCCGAACTCGGCGAGGCGCTGGGCCTGCTGCGCACCCAGGAGCTGCTGGCGGCGCGGCGCATCGATGGCGCGCAGCAGTTCTTTACACGCGCGCGGGATTTTGGCTTTTCCAAGGACTATGCCGAAACATTGTCGGTATGGGACCGGCAGCAGGTACTGGCCGATACGGTGCGCGTCATCCGCACCTTCCGGCCGGACATCATCATCACCGCCTTTTCCACCGTACCGGGCGGCACGCATGGTCATCACACCGCCTCGGCCATGATGGCAGTGGAGGCCTTCAAACTGGCGGCCGATCCCACCGCCTTTCCGGAGCAGCTGGACACACTGTCGGTGTGGCAGCCGACGCGGGTGCTGCACGGCGTGCGCTTCCGCCGCGGCGGGCCGGAACCCTCGCTGCAGGTGGACATCGGCGGCTACAACACGCTGCTCGGCGAATCCTACGGCGAGATTGCCGCCCGCAGCCGCAGCATGCACCGCACGCAGGGCTTCGGCGCCGTGGGCTCCCGCGGGGCCACCACGCGAAGTTTCGCCGTGCTGGCTGGCGCGCCGGCCGCGGAAGACATCTTCGAGGGCGTGGCCACCGGCTGGAGCCGATTCCGTGGTGGCGAACAGATCGGCGTCATGGCGGCGGATGTGGCGGCCGGCTTCGACGCGCACGATCCTGCGGCCAGCGTACCGGCGCTGCTGGAAATCCGCCGGCATCTGAATGCGCTGCCTGCCGATGCGTTGCTCGCCGAGAAACGCGCGCAACTCGATCGCATCCTGCAGGCCTGCCTTGGTCTGTACATGGAAAGCACACTGGCGAGCGCCGAGGTGGCGCCCGGCGAGACGTTCAAGCTCACCCATACGGTCATTGCCCGCGGCAACGTGCCGGTGCACTGGGTGGGCGTGCGCTATCCACTCACCGGCGCCGCAACCGGTGCCGACGTGGATCTTCACAGCAACCAGTCCAGCAATCTGTCAGCCACTTCCACGTTGCCTGCCGGGACCTCGCTCAGCCAGCCGTACTGGCTGCGCCAGCCCGGCACCGTCGGCATGTTTGAAGTTGACGACCCCGATCTGATCGGACAGCCGGAGAATCCTCCGGTTTTCCCGGTGGAACAGATCTTCGAGGTCGCCGGCCAGCGGCTGGTGTTCACCGACACACCGGTGGAAGTAATCCGCGATCCGGCCAGCGGAGAAATCCGCCACCCGCTGCAGGCGATCGCACCCGTGGCACTGACCTTTGGCGACCGTGTGGAACTGTTCGCGCCAGGCGCCACGCGCGAAATTGTGGTCGAAGTGCGCGCCGCCCGGCCCGATGTTGCCGGTGAGTTGCGCCTTGAGGCGCCGGCGGGCTGGCAGGTCTCACCCGCCGCACTGCGCTTTGAGCTGGCGCAATCGCAGGATGCGGCACAGCTGCGTTTCAGGGTGACGGCGCCTTCACAGCCGGCCACGGCAAACTTCGGCGCGGTTGCCACGATAAATGCAGTGCAGTACCGCAGCAGCCGCATCGACCTGCGTTATGCGCACCTGCCCGATCAACTGCTGCAGCCGGCCGCGCAGCTTCGCGCCGTGAGTCTTGAGCTGGCCACGCGTGGCCGCACCGTGGGCTACTTGCCCGGCGCAGGCGATGAGGTTGCCGGGAGCATTGAACGCATGGGTTATGCCGTCACCGTGCTTGCGAGCGCGGATGTGACGCCGCAACGGCTGCGCGATTTCGATGCTGTGGTGCTGGGCGTGCGCGCCTTCAACACCCGCGAAGACCTGCCGGGCCAGCTGCCGGCACTGATGGACTATGTAGAGAACGGCGGCACGCTGCTCGTGCAGTACAACACGCAAAGAAATCTTCTGATCGATCCGAAAACCGCGCTGGGCGTCAGTCTCTCGCGCGACCGCGTCACCGATGAACAGGCTGCGGTCACCCTGCTGGCTCCGGACCACCCGGCGCTGACCGGACCTAACCGCATCACCGCCGCCGACTTCGAGGGCTGGGTGCAGGAACGCGGGCTGTACTTCCCCAATCAGTGGAATGAGAACTTCACCCCGCTGATCGCCTGCCACGATGCTGACGAAAGCGAAAAATCCGGCGCACTGCTGGTGGCGCGGCAGGGCAAGGGCCACCTGGTCTACGCCTCGCTGTCCTTCTTCCGCGAGCTGCCCGAAGGCGTGCCCGGCGCCTATCGTCTGTTTGCCAACCTGCTCTCGCTGGGCAAATGAGTTCGCCAGTCGGGCAGAAGGGAGGCGCCGGCGATGAGAGAGACGCTCCCACCGACCTCCCGTTCTTCAAAACCTGGCGCGCCGTCTACTGGTTCATCTTCATTTCCTTTGCCAGCATCGTCGGCCTGCTGGCGCTGTTCACTTTCGTCTTTGCCGCATGAGCCTGCTTGACTACCTGGTACTGATCAGCTCCATGCTGGCCATTGCCGGCTACGGCATGTGGCGCGCCCGGGGCCAGCATTCACTGTCGGATTACCTGCGCAATGACCAGAAGGTCGGCTGGGGCACCATCGGCCTGTCGGTGATGGCCACGCAAGCCAGCGCCGTGACTTTTCTTTCGGTGCCGGGGCAGGCCTACGAAAGCGGCGTGGCCTTCATCCAGAACTACTTCGGCCTGCCGCTGGCCATGATCGTCATCTGCGTGGTGTTCCTGCCCATCTACCGGCGGCTGCGGGTGTACACCGCCTATGAATACCTGGGCAAACGCTTCGACAGCAAGACCCGCCTGCTGGGCGCAGCCCTGTTCCTGCTGCAGCGGGGCCTGGCCGCGGGCATCACCATCTATGCGCCGGCCATCATTCTCTCCACCGTGCTCGGCTGGCGGCAGGACCTGACCATCGTCTGCACCGGTTTGTTCGTACTGGCCTACACCGTCAGTGGCGGCAACCGCGCGGTGAACGTCAGCCAGCGGCTGCAGATGCTGCTGATCCTCGGCGGCCTGGTGGTGGCCTTCTTCATGGTACTGCTGAAGCTGCCCGACGGACTGGGCCTGGGCGGCGCGCTGTCCCTGGCCGGGAGTTTCGGCAAGATGGAGGCGGTGGATTTCTCGCTGAACCTCGACACCCGCTACACGCTGTGGTCGGGGGTACTCGGTGGCTTTTTCCTGTCCCTGTCCTACTTCGGCACCGACCAGTCGCAGGTGGGCCGTTATCTTTCCGGTACCTCGCTGCGCGAGAGCCGGCTGGGACTGCTGTTCAATGCGCTGTTCAAGATCCCCATGCAGTTCTTCGTGCTGCTGCTCGGCGCGCTGGTGTTCGTGTTCTACCAGTTCGAGCGGCCACCGGTGTTCTTCAATTCCGCGGCCTGGGAATCCAACACGCACATGGAGGCGGGCGCCGATGGCGCGCGGCTGCGCGAGCTTGCGGTGACCTTCGACGCGGCCAATGTCGAAAAACAGGCCAGCATCGAAACCTGGATGGCGGCCCGGACCGACGGCGACACACAACGGCTGGCCGCCGCCGAGACGGACATGAGAGCGGCTTACGCGCGTTCCGAGGCCGTGCGAGCAGAAACCAAGGAAGCACTGGCCGCCGCCGATCCGGGCCTGCAGACCAATGACGCCGACTACATCTTCATCTCCTTCATTCTCGATCACATGCCCCACGGCATCATCGGGCTGCTCATCGCGCTGATTTTTGCCGGCGCGGTGTCCTCACTGGCCTCGGAACTGACCGCGCTGGGCTCGACCACGACGGTGGACTTCTACCGCCACGTACTGAAGCCGAACGCCAGCGACGCGCACTATGTCAGCGCCTCGCGGGCACTGACGCTGATGTGGGGCGGCATTGCCATCGGCTTCGCGCTGTTCGCCAACCTGGTGGAGAATCTCATTCAGGCCATCAACATCCTGGGTTCGATCTTCTACGGCGTAATCCTCGGCCTGTTCCTGGTGGCCTTCTTCCTCAAGCGCGTGGGCGGCACCGCCGTGTTCTTCGGCGGACTGGCGGCACAGGTGCTGGTGATCGTGCTGTACGGCGCATTGAGTATCAGCTTCCTGTGGTTCAACCTCATCGGCTGTCTGGCCTGCATCCTGTTCAGCCTGCTGCTGCAGATCGCGCTGGGCGGCAATCACAGACCCCCGCAAGCGGCCGTGGAGCCATGAACGGCGAGCCGGTCATCTGTTTCGGGCAGCAACCCAGCGGCATCTTCCCGCGCCGTTTCCTCTACGCCAAGATCGCCACCGCCCGCCGCCTGCAGCAGCTGATCGGCGGGCGCATTGTGTTCTTCTATCACGACAGCGATCACGATCCGCGCGAAACGCGCACCGTGCTGCACGACCGGCGCACCGGCGCCGAGCGCACGCTGAATTTCACCTTCGAGAACAAACTGCAGCGCAAGTACGCACCGCTGTACCTGAAGCGCATACCGGCACACTGGCAGGAGAAGACCACCCGCCAGCTGGAGCCGCTGGTGGACGCGGCCAGCCTGGAGATGTTCCGCCGCGTCGAGGCCACAAACGTGGCGGATTTCTGCCTGGAAATGTACCGGCACATGGGTCTGCTCGAAGGCATGACGCTTGCGCGCTCCAGCGACGCGCACTTCCGGCACGCGGCCTGCGAGGTGGACGACTACTTTGTCGATATCCCCCACGAGGGCGAGATCGTTCGCGCGCGTTACGCCGGCGATCATTTCGAGCTGCATGAAGGCGGTTCATCCTTCCTCAGACTGCCGATGTGCGCATTCGACAAAGGCCAGGTCAGCCCCTCACGCGATACCCGCCTGCGCTGGATGCAATCGGTCATCGAGTGTACACACTACGTCGCCGGCGCCAGCGAGGCGGACTACCTCGACCGCAGCCAGGCGCCCGGTGTGCAGTTCATCGATCGTGATTTCATCGAGCATTCCCACGACGCTTTCATTCCTTCTCCCGCCCCCTCTCCCCCTTCACGGGGAGAGGGTTAGGCGAGGGGCCTTCCATGTCCGCGACCCCGCTGCGCATCGGCATCACCTGCTACCCCTCCATCGGTGGCAGCGGCATCCTCGCCTCTGCGCTGGGCGAGGCGCTGGCGCGGCGCGGCCATGAAGTGCATTTCATCAGCTACGAGCGGCCGTTCCGGCTGCCGGACAATCTGCCCGGCCTGCACTTCCATGTCGTCCAGGTGGGCAACTACGAGTTGTTCAAATATCCGGACTACACCCTGCCGCTGTCGGTGAAGATGGCTGAAGTCAGCCGCGAACACCGGCTCGACATCCTGCATGTGCACTACGCCGTACCGCATGCCACCGCGGCCGTGCTGGCGCGCATGCAGCTGCCGGCAGAACTGCGACCGGCACTGGTCACCACTCTGCACGGCACCGACACCACGCTGCTGGGACGCGACCCGGCCTACGGGCCGGCCATACGCCATGCGCTGGAGAGTTCCGACGCCGTCACCGCCGTGTCCCGCTCGCTGGCGGAGGAAACACGGCGCGTACTGGGCTTCGAACGTCCCATTGAGGTCATTCACAATTTCTTCGACCCGCGTCCGCCACGACGCTCACGCGCCGCTGTTCGCACTGAACTGGGCGTTGGCGAGGAAACACTGATCCTGCATGCCTCCAACCTGCGCCCCGTCAAGCGCATCGACCTGCTGCTGCAGACCGCCGCGCGCCTGCGCGACACACGCCCATTCAAGCTGCTGATTCTCGCCGGCACGGACTTCACTCCGTTCGAGTCCGACGTCCGCCGCCTGGATCTGCGGGAACACCTCATCGTCAAGGAACGCGTGGTGGACATCGAGGAGTACCTGCAGGCCGCCGATTTCGGTCTGTTTACCTCGGATACGGAGAGCTTCGGGCTGAGTATTCTGGAGGCCATGTGCTTCGCCTGTCCCAGCATTTCCACGGCCGTGGGCGGCATTCCCGAAGTCGTCGAGAATGGCCGCAGCGGCCTGCTGGTCCCTGCCGATGACGGCCCGGCACTGCTGGCCGCGGCACATCAGCTCATCGATGACCCGGCCCTGCGTGCGCACCTGGGCACTGCCGCGCAAGAGCGGGCGCGCGCACTGTTCTCATCCGGGAATATCGTCCCGAAGTACGAAGCGCTGTACGCGAGCCGCGCTGCACGCCAGACCGTACGCCATTGACATATATACGTCACTGGCGTACGGTCCAGCCATGGTTTTCATCGAATCACCCATCTTCACGGCAGCTGTCAAGGAGCTGCTCAGTGACGAGGCGTATTCCGAGTTGCAGGAACACCTCGCCTGCCAACCGGACGCCGGGGATCTGATTACCCAGACCGGAGGACTGCGGAAAGTCCGTTGGAAAGTGACCGGCCGCGGAAAGCGCGGCGGCGTGCGAGTGATCTACTACCATGTCGTCGCACGCACACATATTCGAATGATCCTGATTTATCGTAAAGGCATCAAGGATGACCTCACACCGAAGGAAAAGAGCGTACTACGCAAGATGAACGCGGAGTGGTCGTCATGAACAAAAAACTCTTTGAGCAGCTGGTGGAAAGCATGGCCCAGCACGAGGAAATCCGGCGCGGCGAGCGGGCGCCTTCCCGCGAGTTCCATGTCGATGCCGACCAGGTGCGGGACATCCGCGCCCTGACGGGCCTCAGTCAAACCAAGTTTGCCAGGCTCCTGGGCGTCGACGTCGGCACCCTGCGCAACTGGGAACAGGGTCGGCGCGAACCGACCGGACCGGCGAAAGCGCTGCTGCGCGCCATCAAGCAGGATCCCAAGGCCGTGCTGAAAGCATTGGCGGCGTGAGCGTCCGGGAAGCCCTGGCGCGCAGTAGCTGCCGGCGTTCGAGACGGGTCGAACGCCGGTAGGGATGACTTCAGCGGCCGAAGCGCTTGGTGAAGGCGATGGAATACCGTCGCAGGCGCGGGTCGCCCTCGGTGGCGTAGCCGGCGTACAGTGAGGCGGCGCTGGCCAGGATGGGCGGGCTGGTATTGAGCACGTTCTGCACCGACACCTGCAGTTCGGTGTTCTCCAGCAGGCCCCAGGCAAATCCGGGTGCGTTGTCGAAGCGGTAGCGCCCGTAGGCATCATGATAGGTCTGCGTGGGGATCCACGCCGAACCCTGGCTAACCCGTCTTTGCCGATTCGAGGGGTAGGGAACCGGCAAGTGCTTGATTGACATAGGGCCCACCCCCGCAGGTCTGCACTACACGGGGGTGGCTTCG
>JAJFKF010000116.1 GCA_021773365.1 Gammaproteobacteria bacterium
ACAAAGACAAAATCCAGTGGATGTTCAACTGCGAGAAGGCGCGTCTGAAGCTGGCGCATGCCTATGCACAACTCACCCAGAAATCCGATGATCTGCAGGCGGCCGCTTGAACCGGTCAAAATCACTGCGTCGAGGTACTAGTTCTGGCAGCCCAAATTCGTGGCCACAATCCTTGGCGCACGATTGGTACGGCTTGGTGCAGTCCCGGTGTAGAGTCGCACCCCCATGGCATACGATTGAGTCGAGGCGAGTTGTGGCAACCATTCGCGAGCGAATGAAGAGAATAGGGGAGGCTCAGGGTAAACGCCTTGGTCGCCCGCCTGTTTCCAGCTCCGTTGAACGTAGCATCCGTTAAAGGCGTCAAAAGGGTGACGGGATATTAAAGATTGCGCGCGACGTTGGTGTGGGAGTGAGCGTCGTTCCAAGAATAGTTGCGCAAACCAACATGTCCACCGCTTAAGACCATCCGCCGCATCTACAGCACCTGCATGCTCTTCGGTCGCAACGGCAAGCTGCTGGTTGCGCTAGACAACTCTATGCATATTTTCTGCCGGAAGGGCCGTCACAGAAGCGGCGCCTCGAGCCTCGATTCGTAATGAAATCAATAACGTGACGCCAGAACTTCGGGAGACGACTCGCGGCGCAGCAATCTTTTTTGTGGCCGGGATACGTCATTATCTCCCCCTGTTCATCTTTAGAATCATGGCCATGGACTCCGACAGTCGGACCCGCTGGATTGCAGCGAACATCATGCCTTGCGAGCCAGAGGTTCGCCGATGGGTACGGCGTTCCGTCGCTACGCTGGCGCGCGATGAATGTGACGATGTACTCCAGGAGGCCTACGCGCGCATCTGGAATACGGAGTTCTCGCGGATTGCCAATCCGCGAGGCTATTTCTTTCAGATCGTGCGCAACCTCCTGATGGAGCAGGCACGGCACGCGCGCATTGTGCCGATGGAACGGATGGGCGAGATCGAAGCGCTGCGGGTGGCAAGCGAAGATCCGGGCCCTGAGCGCAGGGTGACGGCGCGACAGGAGCTGGAGCGGCTGTGTGGAATCGCTGCCACCTTGCCGGCGAAGTGCCGCAGGGTTTTTAACTTGCGCTCGTTTGGGGGGTGCTCGCGGCGTGAGATCGCCGAACGTCTGCAGATCTCAGAACGTACCGTGGAGAAACATCTGGCCAAGGCCTATCTGCGGATTACGGAAGCGATGGAAGAGGACGAGGGTACTGTAGAGATGTTCGCCGTGAAGACTAGAAAGGATGATCGTGATGCCCTCTAGCCGACACATACAAGAGGAAGCCACGGCATGGATGGTAAAGGTTCAATGTGGCGCGTTGACGTCTGATGATGAGGCGCGCCTGCAGGCATGGCTTGCGGCGGACATGAGGCATGAGGGGGCGTATGTGCGAGCCCATGCGGCACGTGTCAACATTGAGCGGATTGCCGCTCTTGCTGGTGGGCGGGCTCCCAGGCGGTATTTGTCAATCTGGCGCGGTCCTGTTGCCGTGGCGGCTGGGCTTGGCGCCGTGGCGGTGGCGGTCACCATGGGATGGTTCGCATATGCGAATGGGGATCGCTACACCAGCGCCGTGGGTGAACTGCGCAAAGTGGCTTTGGAGGACGGGTCGAGCATCTTTCTGAATACAGCTACGGAGGCGGTGGCGCGTTTTGACGGCAATGAACGGAGAATCGATTTGCCTCACGGCGAGGCGTTGTTTGAAGTTGCCAAGGATCCTGCGCGGCCGTTCGTGGTCCGGGCGGGGAAGGTAACGGTGAAGGCCGTTGGTACGGCCTTCACTGTGCGTTACGATCACGACCGCGTGGATATCCTGGTGACGGAAGGCGTGGTGGAACTCGCGCGCGGGGAGGAGCCGGCCCGACGACTGGTGGCGAATCAGCGCGCCATGGCTGAAGCCGACCGGCCGGTTGAGATTCAGACGCTGGAACGCCAGGAACTGGAGCGCCAGCTCGCCTGGCAGAGCGGACGAGTGGAGTTCGACGGACAGCCGTTGCACGAAGCGGTGGCGCAGATCAACCGGTACAACCAGCGGCAGATCGTCATCATGGATCGGGCGTTGGCGGAGCGCCCGGTGATCGGCGTATTTGGCAGCGCGGATATCGAAGCGTTCGCGAAGATCGCTGCAGAAGCATTGGATGCGAAGGTGGTGGAGAAGAGCGACGTGATCCGGTTGGAACCGAAGAGGCCGTGAGCTATTTTCGAAGCGGGATGGGTCGTCGGGCTCACTCATGCATCTTTAATCTGCAGACGCACGTTGCGTTACAGGGGAAAATGATGCCACACTTGATTCCGGTTTCTTCCTTCAAGTATGTGCTTGCCCTTGCACTAGTCACGTTCCTGGCCGTCGCGGACCCGCTGCCGCCGTTTGCGGGGAAATCGCATGGATTCAATATCGTCGTCTCGGACGCATCGACTGCGGTCAGGGAGTTCGGTAGGCAGTCGGGTGTGCGGATCATGGTGTCGGGAGAGTTGCTGAAGGGAAAGAAGCTCAACCCAGTGACGGGAGAGCATTCGACGGATGCGGCGCTCAGGATTCTGCTGGCGGACAGCGGACTGATGCACCGGTATGTGGGGGAAAGGGGAGTGGTGCTGGTTCCGTCGGACGCCAGGGATGGCGCGCGAACCGGCGCGGATAGCGGCCAGGTCATGGGTGTGCGCCTCGTCGAGGCCCAGTCTGTTTCGGCGCAATCCGCGGCTTCTACGGATGATGCCGGGGAGAAACCCGATGAAGTCGTGGTTTCCGAAAGTCGAATCGACGGCCTGAACAACAAGGGTTTGCTGCAGAGCGGTCGCAACGCGCCTCTGTACCACGACGTCCTGACGCGCGAGGATATCGAACGTCTGGGCGTGACGAGTCTGGAGGAGTTGTTTCGGCGCATTCCCCAGACAAGTTCTCCAGCGACTTCTATCCAGGGCGCAGTGAACAACAGTCAGGTTACCGGCAACGCCGGAATCACTATCTCTACGATGGGTCTGCGTGGTTTTGACTCTGCGCAGACGGTTATCCTGGTCAATGGCCGCTCGATGCCTCGCACTGGCGAATTCGACAACAGTGGTGTGGACCTGTCTCGCATTCCGCTCTCAGCCATAGAGCGCGTGGAAATCCTCCCCTATGCCGGTTCCGCGATCTATGGCTCCGGTGCGATCGGCGGTGCGATCAACATCATCCTGCGCAAGGAGTACAGCGGCAAGGATCTGACCGTCTATACCGGCACCACCACTGGCGGGGGCGCCAGCGAGTATCGCGTGAACTATCTCGACGGCCGTACCTTCAACCAGGGCCGCACCAGTCTGACAACAACTTTTTCCCATCAGCATCGCGAACCGCTGTACGCAGGCGACCGGGACTACCTGGACCGGGCTCTGGAGCGCTACGGCCCGTCCAGTGGGGTGCTGACAGCGACTGGTCGTCCGGCTTTCGAGCAGTATGTTCTTCCGGCCCTGGCGGGTGCGCCCGGTACGATCGTGATCGGCGGCAGCGCCAGCCCCACAGCGGATCTTGGTATTCCCGGCGCCCCTGGTGCGCGCTACGCCATGATTCCTTCCGGCACCTCGCCGGCCGATAGCTTTACATTGACGCCGGGCTCCTTCAGCTCGACTGCGGGCCAGTTCAAGAATGGCGAACGCTTCGGCCGCAGCGTTTTATACGAGCCGATAGACAGCACCAGCCTGAATGCGCAGGTTGAGCACGAGTTCATCAAGGATCGGCTCTCGGTCTATGGCGAGTTCACGCTGGGCCACAATCGCAGGAGCTACTCCTATCCCCAGCAGCTCGTGGTCAATCTAGCTGCCACGGATCCATTGAACCCGTTCCGCACGGACGTGACGCCCGGCTTCGTGGGCCGGCCGGTTACCCTCTACCTCGATGCGGTAGATGTGCCTGATTCATCATCAAAGTACGAGTACGACAGTGCCCGTGCCGTGATCGGCTTCAAGGGCAGGCTTACGGAGCGCTGGGAATGGTCGGCGGATGGCGTCTACGACTACAGCCACAACGATGGGGTCAACATCGATACAACGACGAGAATCGCCGCACTGAATGGTCTTACCACCCAGGCCGCTGCCCCGCCTCCCGCACAGCAGCCGCAGACCGCCGCGGTGCGCCGCGCCATCTATCCCATCCTCGCAGATCATGGCGCTTTCCCCAATGCAGCCTCCGACGCTGACAGGTATCTGTGGGCCCTGAACACATTTGAAACTCGCGGTAGACAGACTGAAGGCAATGCGCGCCTGACCGGCGACCTGTTCGATCTGCCGGCCGGTCCGTTGAAGGCTTCGGTGGTCACCAAGTACCAGAAATGGTCGTTTACCACAGGAGGGATTCGCGACAGCGCGGACGAGGGCAGCATATCGTTGACCGGCCAGATCGACATCCCCACCGAGAATGTCGGCACCAACTCACGCAGCGTCTGGCAGAACACGGTGGAATTGAGTATTCCGGTTATCGGCAAGCAATGGCGTCCGATTCCGATCGAGTCATTCGAAATTCAGGGCAGTGTTTCCTATGAGTCGGTCGATACGGTCAGCAACACCGACAACGGCTTGTTCGATCCGGGCAGCTACACCCGGCACGCCGACAGCCAGGTGATCGCGGCGAAGCTTCAGCCCGTCCGCGACATTGCCTTCCGCGCCTCCTATTCGGATGCCTTCTATCCCCCGGCCTGGAACGCCGTAACGCAGGGTGAGTTCCGCTTTGAGCTGCCGGGTCTTTTCCCGGATGCCGCCCGCGGAAATACAATTCAGGCAGAGCCGTTCGACTATGCGGGCGGTGGCAACCCCAACCTGAGGTCGGAACAGGCGGAGTCGCAGAACTACGGCATCATTCTTACGCCGCGGTTCCTGCCCGGCTTCACCATGAGTATCGATTACTGGAAGATCGAGAAGACAGATGCCGCCACCTTTGCAGACTTCTTTGCCGCTTGGAGCAATCCCGATTTCTACAGTTATGCGCTAATCCGCGCCGAACCCACGCCCGCCGAGGCCGCAATGGGCTGGCTTGGTGTCGTGACAGAGATCAACGTAGGGCCGATCAACGCTGCGAGCGTCAGGACGGAAGGTGTCGATTTTCGATTGAGCCATGTGCTGGAAACAGCCGCCGGCACTTTTCTGTTCAACGCCAACGCCTCTTTCACAAACAACTTCCTGTTGCAGCTGTCTCCTGCCGGTGACGCCGTCAATCAGATCAATGCGGGCGGCACGGCGCCGTTGAAGTGGCGCGGCCTGGGTTCGATGACGTGGAGCAGGAATCGATGGGTGACCAGCGTCACGGGACGTTATGTCGGTCCCTATTCCACGCCGTTCACGGCGCCATCGGCAGCCTTTCCAAGCGCCTTTCCGCTGGATGGCAGCCGGATCCCGGCCTCTATGCGCTGGGATCTCCAGGTGGGCTACGAGATCCCCGTCAGCAGCAGCAGCAGCAGCGGTTCATGGAGCAATCTGCTCTCTGCCACGAAATGGACACTAGGCATCAATAATGTACTCAACGATGAGCCGGCTTTTGTGACGAGCTTCAGTCCCACCGGCGGTGGGTCGAGCTTCTACAGTACCTATGATGACCCGCGACAGCGCTTCATATATCTCTCGGTAAGGAAGGGGTTCTGACCAATGACACGGAGGTATTCCTCGGGTTTTCTTGCAGCTTTCTGTCTGGTGCTCGGAGTAGTTTCGGCCGCCCCGCTTGAGCTGGGCGACAAAGTGCCGAAACTGCAGGTCGCCGAGTGGGTCCAGGGCACTCCGATACCGAAATTCGATCGGGGCAAGGTGTATCTGGTGGAGTTCTGGGCAACCTGGTGTGGTCCCTGCATCGCAAATATTCCCCATCTGAACGAGCTGCATAAACGGCATGCAAAAGATGGACTGGTGATAATCGGTATGACCAGCCCTGACATCGATGCGGGTTCACAGAGTGAGCGTCGTGAGAACAACACGCTGATGCAGGTGCGAAAGTTTGTCGCTGGGCAGGGCGAGAAGATGAGCTACCGCATTGCCTACGACACGCCGAATCGGGACACCTACAAATCGATGATGCCACCCAATAGCGGCATCCCTCGTGCGTTTCTCATTGGGCGTGATGGTCGGCTGGTGGCCAGCGACCACCCGCTCTACCTGGACTTCGCGATAGAGCGCATGCTGGCTGGTACCTGGAGTCAGACGCGCGACTACCCCCAGATCGCCCGCTCGAAAGCACTGTATGACGGAATCCTCTCGACTCAGGACTACGCCGAGTTCAAACGCGGTTATGAAGAGCTGGAGAAGGACTTCCCCTCCATGGCCGAGCAGATTGTCAGCGTAAGATTCTCCAGGGCCCTCAAGGCTGCTGATCTCCCGTCTGCTGCCGCCTCAACGGGCATTCTGATCGAGCAGGCGCGCAAATCAGGTGCAACTCTGATGCTCGCGAATACTGCGCAGACTACTGCTCGCGATATCGTCGCGGTGATGCGCTCCAGTGTCGCAGGCCTGATTTCTCCTGGACATGGAAAGGAAGTACTCGCACTGGCGCGGGAGATGGCGACGGTCGCTGACGATATTTCCAGCGGTCAAGACGGGAATGCGAAAAGTGCACTGGCTGAGCTGGCCTATTACGGCGGCGACAATGCTCATGCTGTTGAGTTGCAAACCAGGGCGATCGAGCTCATGAGCCACCCGGGTTTGAAGGAACGCGAAAGCAAGAGGCTTGTTGATTATCAGCGTGCGCTGGAAACGCAGCGATTGATCGAGCGCGCTCGCGCTGGCGCCGAAAGGAAGCAGGACTGAGCAGGTCTGAGTGCCTGCAACAATTTGCTCCGATCCGTGTATTCCTTTATGGAGCGGGGCGCAGGCCGTGAAGAATCCGGGCGATCCCTCATGGTCACGAAATCTTTCAGGAGGATGTAAATGAACAGATCGGGATTTTTCCGGTGTGGACTGGCGCCGGTGCTGATGCTGATAGCGGTTTCCGCGTCGGCCCAATATAACAAGAATCCAACGCTCAAGATCGGTGATCCCGCGCCACCCGTTAAAGTTCAGACTTGGCTGCGCGGCCAGCCGGTGACGCACTTTGAGACAGGCAAGGTGTACGTGCTCGATTTCTGGGCGACGTGGTGCGGAGGTTGCATTATTTCGTTCCCGCACATCAGTGAGATTGCGAACAAGTACAAGAGCAGGGTGTCCTTCAGCTCCATCGACACCTACGAGGCTATCGGCGATACCGAGAAGAAGGAAGATCCGGTGGTCAAGGTCAGTAAGTTCCTCAAGACACCTCCAGGCAGAAATCTCAAACTCAGTGTTGCGGTCGATGGAGGCTCGAATGCGATGTGGAATGCCTGGATCAAACCGCTTCGCCGGGCGGGCCTTCCCACTACCTACGTCATCGATCAAGAAGGGAAAATAGCCTGGATGGATGTCAATCTCGACCATCTCGAGTGGGTGCTTGACCAGGTCCTCGCAAGGAAGTGGGATCGCCAGCAGGCAGCCGTGATCATGCAACAAAGAGATGCAATCGATGACATGTGGATGAATGCCATGCGCGGTATGGGAGGACCACCCACGGACGGGCAGCTGACATCTGAGCAGATAAAGGGTAATCGGGTTGTTTTGGCTGCATCCGAGGAGTTCGAAAAGCAGTTTCCAGATCGCAAGGATGTCGTTGCATTTTACAAGTTCATGGCGCTCTTGGTGCTCGACAGAGACAGGCTGCCAAGTATTCTGGAGCAGATGGCCGCAGATCCCCGTTCGCGGTATATCAACCTTTCTGATGCTGCCGGGTTGTGCATGAGAAGGAAAGACCTTTCAGCGCCTACTTACGCGGCAGTGGTGAAGGTTCTTGAGCGCTGCCTGCGCAACGAGCATCCGCAACCCAATACTTGCGGCAAGAACGTGTCCGGCTATGAGCGCCTAGCGGCGGCATACGAAATGGCGGGTGAACCGGCGATGGCCGCTGTCTCCATCGAGAAGGCGATTTTGCTGGCCAGCGAAAAGAAAGTTCCGGCAGCACAGATCGAGAAGCTCCGGCAGTCGTTGTACAGGTATCAGAGGGCAGTGGCGCACGGTGGCTGATTTGATAGCGGACGTGGCATGCCCGCTGTGATGACGCCCGTCCTCGCCTACCATGGCATCTCCCGGCGCTTCGGTTCGATCCAGGCGCTGAAGGAGGTGTGCATTGATGCGTCTGCAGGCGGCGTGTTCGGCGTGTTCGGCACCAGTTGCAGCGGCAGGACGACGTTATTGGGGATCAGTATGGAGTGCAAAATCCTGATGCCAGAACGCATCAATGGTACGGGCGGGAGCTGCGCCGGCATTTGCGCAAGCGCGTCGGCACTCTGCACAAGACGCCGAAATTCTATCGCTACTATTCAGGTGCACGTGGTCTGCAAATCAGCGCTGCAATCAAGGGGCGTGGCGTGGAGGACATTGAGCGGGCCTTGACGCTGGCTGGTCTCCAGGATCGGCGTGATTCGAAGTTCAGCGGCTATTCTCCGGGCATGAAATAGTGGCTGGCCATCGGCTGCCGCAATGCTGGGCAATCCCGAGGTGATGCAGCTGGACGAGTTCGGCCTCTGAGATAGGTAGGGGGAGTCAGCCATCCGCCGGTGCTCGAACACCGGCAGGCGGCACCCAAAGAACTACTTGAGTTTCAAGCGGATAGGCAACGGCGGAACAGTCCAAAGCGCCCACGGCCCACCATTTTCTCTCTGAAAAATAAGCAGGTTGCGGCCATCCCGTTGCCCTGCACGAGCGAATACATAGTCGGGGTGTATGCCCCGCTGGTTCTCAATGGGTCGTAAGCTCAGCCGCGGCCGGCTAGGCGGGATTTAACTTACCTGCCAGGTACACGACAGACCAACCAGCTTTATGAACTATTCGCCGCGGTAACGGGATGAACCGGTCGGCGTCAAACCGGGTCGCGCGGTGAGCAGGACGGGCGCTGCTTGCCATTGGCGCGCTTCGCGGCGATGGACGTAAGATGCCGCCATGAATCGAGCCTCAGCCGTTCCTCTCGCGGCGCCCAGCATGGCGGAGCTGTATCTGCGTTACCGCACCGAGCTGTGCCGTTATGTCACCCGGACCTTCGGGCGCACCGTTCCCGATCCCCAGGACATCGTGCAGGCTGCCTTTGTTCAGTACGCCGCGCTCACCGACCGGGCCTCGATTGCCAATCCCCGCGCTTTTCTGTACCGCTGCGCACACAACGCAGCGGTGCAGCATCTGCGGCGCGAGGGCACCCGTTCCAGGTTCCGGCACGGGCTGGAAGCGCAGGCGGAGGTGGATATTTCGGACGATCAGGATGGTGAAAGCGTCTTACTGATCAGGGAGCGTTACCGGATCATGGAGGCGGCCATCCGCGCCATGGAGCCGAAACGCCAGGAGGTCCTGATCATGAACCGCATTCACGGGCTGTCGTTTGCCGAGATTTCCCGGCGCACGGGCAGGTCGCAGACGCAGGTGAAGCGACTGGTCGCCGATGCGATCCTCGAGTGCAATGCCGCCCTGAACCGGGCGCTGCCAGGCGATAAGGATTGAAACTGTGAGCGAAGCGGTCAGCGATTTGGACACCATCGAGCGTCGGGCCAGCGACTGGCTGGTGCGCAGGTGCGAGGGAACCCTGCCACCTGAGGAGGAACGTGCGTTCCGGCAGTGGCTCGCTGCGGATGCACGACACCCCGGTGCGTATCGCTCGATTGAACAGGTATGGGGCGACGTGGCGACCCTGACGCATCTCGGCGCGCTCGCTCCGCTGGACGCCACGCCGGCCCGCCGCCGTTCTTTGGTGCCGTGGGCCGTGGCTGCCGCGCTGCTGGTGGTTTGCGTGGCGGCAGTGGTGCTGGTGCAGATCCGCATGGGTCAGTCCTTTGATACCGGCATCGCGCAGACGCGTAGTTTTGATCTGCCGGATGGCAGTGAAGTCACGCTGGGTGCCAGGTCGTCGTTGCGGGTGGTGTTTAAGGCGGATCGACGGCGCATTGTGCTGAGTCAGGGCGAGGCCTTTTTCCGGGCTGCGCCGGACGCCTCGCGTCCCTTCGTGGTCGAGACCGATCAGGCGCGGATCAGCGTGGTGGGAACGCAATTCGACGTGCGTCATGGCGCCGGCGCCATTCGTGTTTCAGTGCTGGAGGGTGCGGTGGACGTGACGAGCAACGGCGCGTCGCAGACACCCTCGTCCCGGCACCGCGTGGCCGCCGGGCAGCAGGCCGAGGTTGATGGCTCGCAGGTGACGGTGCTGTCGCCGCCGGCCGGCGCTGCGCCGGTTTCCGATGCCGCAGCCTGGCGTTTCGGGCGTCTGGTGTATGAGGACGCGCCGCTGGGGCAGCTGGTGGCCGACGCGAATCGCTACTACGCACCCGGGGTGGAATTGGCCGACCCTGGCCTGAAAGGCCTGCGGATTACCGCTGCTTTTCGCACCGGGGAGATTTCCCAGACGGTGATGGTGCTCGCCAACGCACTGTCGCTGTCGGCGCAGCGTCGGCCGAACGGGCGCATTGTCCTGTCCCCCTCAGCGCCGACTTCCTGAGTTTTTTGGACGACGGCGTGGTCTCGCGCGTCATAGGGTCGAAGCGCCGCTTTGGGCGAGGATCCTCTCGGGAGATAGTTATGTCATTACGCTGCCTGTTCATCACCTTGCTGCTGGTCGCCTGCTCGAGCCTCGCGGCCGGTCGCGACGTCAAACGCTTCGATATCCCGCAGCAGCCGCTGTCCAGTGCGCTGCTGGAGTTCTCGCGCCAGTCCGGCATCAATGTCGTGGTGGAGCCCGCGCTGGTGGCCGGCAAGACCTGCCGCATGGTGCGGGGAGAAATGACCGTCGATGACGTGTTGCAGCGTCTGCTTGATGGCAGTGGACTGCGAACCCAGCGTTCCTCGGATAACACGATACTGGTGGAGCAGGCACAGGCGCAGGATACGGGCAGCGCGCGGCTGCAGCTGGCCACGGCGAATCCGGTGCGGGAATCCGCCTCGGGGTCTGCGGACGACAGCTCCACCGCCGGCACCAGCGAGGACATGATCGTGGAGCAGACCCGGGTGAAGCCGCTCACCGGCGCCAACCTCGACCTGCCGCGCACCACCAACGACGCCCAGCCTTATTTCATTTTCGATGCCGTGACCCTGCAGCAGTCAGGCGCCATCAACATCGAGGATTTCCTCAAACAGCGCCTGACGATGAATACCATTGCCCTGACCAACGGTCAGGAGTCCGCTACCAACACCTTCGGCAATACCAGTTCGATCAATCTGCGCGGTGTCGGGACAGACAAAACACTGGTGCTGGTCAATGGCCGGCGTATTGCCGGTGTGGTGCGGCTGGGTGCGGACAATCAGCCGGATATCAACGGCATCCCGATGAGTGCCATCGAGCGTATCGAGGTGCTGCCGTCGTCTGCCTCGGGCATTTACGGCGGCAGTGCGATCGGCGGCGTGGTGAATATCATCCTCAAGCGCGACTATGCCGGCGGCGAGATCCAAGCCAGCTACGACAATCCCTGGGAGGGGCAGGCCGCCAGGCGTACGGTGACGGCGAGTTACGGCCGGGCGCTGGAGAACGGCAAGACCCATGTGTCGCTGAATGCCACGTGGGCCGACTCCAGCCCGCTGATCCTCCAGGACCGGCGCGACATGTTCGAGCACAACATCAACCACATCCTGGAGAACGTGCCTGATTTCTCCGGACTGACCGGTTCGTGGCAGGGATCGGTGCCCAATATCTACGGCTCTTCGGGGCGCGGCAGGACCAACCTGGTCCTCGACGACGGCACACCGCTCAACTCACAGATCACCTATCTGCCGGCGGGCACTTCGGCCAGCACTGCTCCGGCGGAACTGGCGGCCGGCCTGCTGGCCAATGCCGGCACCTGGGACTACCGGCAGCCACCCACGACACAATCTCCAACCGGATTTCTGCGGCAGTTTGGCACCTCTCCGACCAACCCTTCGCTGCAGCTGCAACTGCGGCGGCAGATGCTGCCGTGGCTGGAGTTGTACGCGAACCTCGCCTACACGGAAAACGACGCCGACTCGATCTACAACCCCGTCAGCACGGTCACGGTTCCGGCCAACGCACCGAGCAATCCATTTCGTACCGCGGCGGTGGTGCGTTTCCCCCATGCCGCGGCGGTGCCGGCCACGTCCGAATCAAACAATCGCGCCGTGACTATCGGCACGATGATGCAGCTGCCCGGAAACTGGACCGGACTGGTTGACTACACCTGGTCGGAGAATCGTTTCTCGTATCTGAACTACAACACCGATAACACGGCGCTGACCGCCGCCCTGACCAGCGGTGCACTCAATCCCTTTGTCGATACACTGCTGTATCCGCTGGATATCGGCCAGTTCCTGCGTCCGACCTCCTTCTCCGGCGCTTCACAATTGACCAATGCGGCGATTCGTGCATCAGGTCCGCTGCCAGCGCTTCCCTGGGGCCGGCCCAACCTGACCGCGGGCCTGGAACGTCGCGAAGCTCACCAGCCCGCCAGCGTTTACGACATCAGTTATCCCATCACGACCAACAGCAGCTATCGCTACAACTACTTCGCGCGGGACTCGGTGGCCGATGCGTTCTACATGGAAGCGCTGATTCCGCTGCTCAAGAAAGACTGGCTGCCGATGGTGCATGTGCTGGAGCTGCAGCTGTCCGGGCGAACTGAACGGTTCGAAGTCGATACCGGGTCTGCCTACCAGCTCTCGTATCCGGATCGCAACCCGGTGCCGCCACCAAGCTATGGCTCGCCGACGCTCAACGGCGAGCCGGTATTCTCGCGTGCGAGTTACACCTCACGCAATTACACCATCGCGTTCAAATACCAGCCGATCGAAGAGGTGACGGTGCGGGTGTCGCGCGCCACCGCGTTCCTGCCGCCCACGCCGAACCAGCTGATCATGAACCCGCTGCCGAGCACTGGAACGACTTCAGTCATTGATCCGCTGAGCGGACCGCCGGCCGTAGCCGTGCATACATTGAGCGGGGGCAATCCCGGGCTCGCGCCGCAGAACTCCCGCAGCCTGAATGCGGGCATCATCTGGCAGCCGACATGGGAAGGGCTCAAGGGCCTGCGGCTGAATGCGGAGTTCTACCGGATCGAGCAGTTCGATGCGATCGCCACGCTCGGCGCGCAGGGCATCGTCAATCTGGAGTCCAGCTATCCCGGGCGGGTGACACGCGACAGCGATGGAGCCATCACGCTGGTGGATAACAGCATGATCAACCTGTATCAGCGCATCACCGAAGGCTTCGACCTGAGCGCCGACTACGCCATGGAGACCCGGCTCGGCGCGTTCAATTTCAGGGCGGTGCAGTCCATCATCAAACATCTGCAGGAGCAATATACGCTGACCGGGCCGTTGCTCGAGGCCGCCGGCTTCCATCCGAGCGACTCCGGTGCGCCGAAACACAAGGGCAATATCTCGGTGACCTGGCAGTGGCGGGCATGGAATGCGGGCTGGAACATGCGTTACACCGGTGCTTACATGCTGGCCGGCGCGGCCGGGAGCCCGTTTGTCATCCTGAATCCGTCGCTGGCGCCAACCGGAATCTACCCTAACTACATCAATGCCCAGGGGAGTGACCGGGTATCGTCACAGACGTACCACGACCTGTTTGTCGGTTATGCCTTCGGCAGGCAGACCGGCGGCGCTGCGGGCGCCGGGTCGCGGGTCGCCAGCGTGCTGGATGGAGTGACAGTGCAACTGGGGGTGCGCAATATCTTCGATCAGGTGCCGCCGATCGATACCTACTACACCTCCAATTATTACCTGAGCCCGTTTGGAGATACCCGCCTGCGCAGCTTCTGGCTGAATCTGAAGAAGGCATTCTGAGGGCTACGCGAATGAACGAAGATGCGGCTATTGTCGCATCTTCCGATTGTGCGAACGCGATACGGCGGTTCGCATCTGGCTGGAGCTCACCGCCGATCTGTCGTAGCCCGGTCCATCGGGGCGACGGTGTGCCAGGGGATCAATCGTCCGTGCGCCGCCCGTAGGTCCGCGTCCTGCGATTGGACTGCGTGTAGTGCCGTGCGGGCATTCCCTGCTCCTGGGCACGGCGCGGTCCGCGCCGCCGCAGATCGATACGGCATGCCAGGGGTTGACGAGGCGATGCGTGGTGCCCGGCGGGCGGCGGGAGACTTCGGCCCGTACGCGATTGCGATGCAGGGCGGTCTTTAAGTGGTTCAATAACCCCATCATGCTGTCCCATACCGGTCGGCCGCCTTCCTATGGTCAGGGGAGCCGACGTAAAAAAAGTTCTGTCCTGGAATCGCCCCTCATCGCCTGATCTCCGGCACTGCGGGCAGAGGCGTCTGCAGGCTGGAACGTCGCTACATAGTACAGCACGGAGACATTGCCGGCGGATGACAGTTCCGTTGTGGCCTTCTGTTCAGCCTTCAGGGGGGTCAGGTCAATCGCGTGTGGGTTGCTGAGCGTCAGCCGGCCGGCTGTTTCGTCAGATAATCCTCCAGCTTGTCGAACGAACCGGTCCAGCCGCCTGTCATGCCGGCCTTGGCCTGGTGGAAGGTGTCGCGCTCGACTTCGGTGGCATCGCCGAAGACTTCCCAGGTCACGGTCACACGTGTCCTGTCTGTATCCTCCGGGACGAACTCAACGGTGGTGAGCATGGTTTCCGGCCAGGTGGGCGCCATCGGATGACGGGCAGGTTTCTGGTTCTCGTCGCAGAAGCCCTGCGTATAAACCATGCGTTCCGGGCGGGTGATCTCCAGGTATTTGGCCTTGCCGTACATCACGCCGTTCACGCCCTCCATGCAATAGAAGGCGCTGCCACCGGTTCTGATATCCGCCTTGAAGAATCTCGTAGTCATGCCTGCGGGCGGTAGCCATTGCGCCAGGTGCTCCGGATGGGTCCACATCTCGAATACGAGATCGACCGGCGCCTCGAAGGTGCGGTTGATGACGAACTTGTCGTGGCCTGATTGCCCGTGCAGGTATTCCGCCAGGCGATCCCAGGTGGAGTTTCCGCCGGCTTTCCGGATGAATTTCCGCGTCTGTTCGGCTGCCTCCGGTGTGGCCAGGGCCATCGTCATGTCCATCGTGGTCTTGCCCCGTATCTCCTTGAATTCCACGGTCACGCGGAAGAGGGGCGGTGTATTTTCGGTGGCGCCATGGTCGTAGACCAGCCGGGCGTATTTCTCCACCTCATGGTAAGTCGCGATGTTTGGATAGTCGGTGCCATCGGGTCCATGCATGGTGTAGAGCCACTGTCCACCCGGCCGCAGATCCTTGCTGCGCGTGGTCAGGGTGAATCCACGCGGTCCCCACCATTGGCCTACCTGCTGCGGGTCGGTCCACGCTTCCCAGACCGTTTTGACGGGAGCATCGAATACGCGGGTGATGTAAAGCTCATTTGGTTTTCGGCTGGCGGCCATGTCGTTTGCCCTTCGGTTGCTGAATGCGCTTGAGGTAATCGTCCAGCCGGTCGAAGCTGGCTTCCCAGATCCGCCGGTATTCTTCAATCCAGTCGGCGACCTGCCTGAATCCCTGTGGCTTGAGGCGGCAGGGGCGCCATTGCGCCTCGCGGCCGCGCGAGATCAGGCCGACGTTCTCCAGCACCTTCAGATGCTTGGTGATCGCCGGCATGCTTATGTCGAAAGGCTCGGCCAGCTCCGTCACCGTGGCCTCGCCCTTGGCAAGACGGGAGAGTATTGCCAGTCGGGTGGGGTCTCCCAGCGCGGCGAACAGGGTGCTGACTTGTTGTGGTGCCACTTCGGTCCTGGACAGTTTGTTAACCGCAAAGTTAAATACAGAAGATTCGAAAGTCAAGCACGCAGTGTTCGCAGGAAATCGCCCGAATTCGAAGTGCGTGTCCGGTCGGGGCTTTCAGCTGCCGGGGCAAATGGCCGGTGGAGATTGATCTGAAGCACGAGATCGGGCCTGCCGCATTGCGCCGACGAGGGCCTGAATAACATGAAAACGAATGGCGACTGCGTATCCCTGGCTTTAGGCAGCAATCTCTCACGGTCTCTTTAACATGCCGGTGACAGGCGCTATGGTCGACAGGTGCCGGAGAATCTGAATAGCTGGTTTGCGCGGGAGGTGCTGCCCCACGAGGCGGCCCTGATGCGCTACCTGAGCCGGGTTTGTCCTGACCAGGATGAGGTGCCGGATTTGCGCCAGGATATCTACGTGAAAGTCTACGAGGTCGCCCGCCGACAGCGCCCGACCATCAGCCGCGCCTATCTACTCACTATCGCACGCAATCTCGTAGTGGACCGCATGCGCCACAGCCGCATCGTGTCCATCCAGCCAACCAGTGATCCGGACGGATTAAACGTTCTAGTAGATGAGCGTTCCCCTGAGCGGCATACCCATGCCAGCCAGGAATTGCAGCGCCTGGGCATGGCTTTCCGTGTGCTGCCACCCAGATGTCGGGAGGTATTGTGGCTGCGCAAGGTCGATGAGCTTTCACAACTCGAGGTGGCGCGGCAATTGAGGGTGAGTGTGCGTACTGTCGAGTTCCACGTGCGCAATGGCATGCGTATTCTGGCGCAAGTGTTGTTTAGCCAGGGCGGACAAACACGGCTCGGGGAGCTGGACGAGTCCAATGGAAGTGAGTTGGAAAATGGAAAGTAGTCACCGGCACGCTGAGCGCCTGGCGGCCGACTGGTTGTGTCGGCGCGACAGTGGGCAATGGTCTGGCCATGATCAGTTAGCCCTTGAGGCCTGGCTTGCGCAATCGCCTGGAAATGCCGTTGCCTTTATCCGCCTCGATGCGGCCTGGAAGCAGGCGGATCGGTTCAAGGCACTGGGTGCGGGATATGGACCGCGTCACGTGCCGACGCAGGAACAGCTGCGGGATTCGCCATTTTTTGCAGAGCGAGCCGCGGGTCATTCGTCTCTGCAGGCATTGCTTGAAGAGGAGCCTGAGCCTGACTCACTGCACAAGCCCTCAGCGCGCAAGCATCCTGCGCGTGTATTCAGGTGGTCGTACGTAGCAGCCGCAATTTTTTTTGCTGCGTTTCTTGCCTGGCACAGCGCGTTTCTCGCGCCCGCCTATCGCACGCCGGTTGGCGGTCTCGCTCAGGTGCCCATGGCCGATGGCTCGCGCATTACGCTGAACACCGACACGGAAGTGCGGACGTTCGTGACGGACGCCGAGCGCAGTGTCGTGCTCAAGCACGGTGAGGCATATTTTGAAGTAGCCAAAGATCCTCTGCGTCCATTTGTTGTGCGCGCCGGTTCCATGCGTATCGTGGCTGTAGGTACGCAGTTTTCGGTGCGGCGCGCGGGTGAGGATATTCGGGTCGTGGTGACGGAGGGTGCGGTACGTGCGGCGCGAGATTCCCGAGGCGATGATGTCCTGCTCGAGGCTGGCGCTACGGCGCATACCGTCGGAGATGACGTGCTCGTGCAGTCCCGGGCGATTACGGAGGCGCAGGAAGATGTGAGCTGGCGATCAGGGCTGGTGGTCTTCCGCAATGTGAATCTGGGCGAAGCCGTCGTGGAGTTCAACCGCTACAACGAACAGAAGATCGTCATTGTCGATCCGGCGTTGGCCTCTATCCGCCTGAGCGGCAAGTTCAAGGCAACCAATTTCAGTGCTTTCGTGCGTCTTCTGGAGGATGGCTTTCCCATCGAAGCGCGGGAGGACAATGGGCGTATTCTGCTAGTCTCGCGGCAGCCCTGATTTATGCCCGGACTTTTTTGTTGACCAAGCAGGTGATTTCTCTTTTCCAACCGTTTCTGTAACCAGCCAGGCCGGAGTTACGCGCCGTTGGGAGAGATCAAATGTATAGGTTCATGCGAGTCAAGATGTTACTTGTCGCCGTGCTCTGCGGCGTGGGCTTCACTGTGCCGGTGTTGGCGGATGTGGTTAAGCGAATTGAGCTGCCTGCGGGGGACTTGCTGGCGGCCATTGAGGCCATTGCCCGGGATGCGGATGTAGAGATTATCTATCAGCCGGACAAGCTGAACGGAATTCACACGGCCGGGTTGAGCGGGGAGTACACAACGCGGGAAGCGGTGAAAAAACTACTTCAGGGTACGGCCCTGAAGTTGAGTACTGACGCTACCACGGGCGCGATGTTAATCGCGGTATCAGAGAGTGTGACCACTGGGTTGTCTGGCTCGAAGGGCTCGCCTGCCAAGGTTCAGGGCTCGGCGCAAGTTGCTGATCTTCGCCTCGCTCAGCCCAATACTCCGCAGCTGCAGCGGGTCGCAGTTGATGAAGCTGAGAATGCTGACTCTCTCGAAAAAGTCAGCAAAGGTATTCCAGAGATCCTCGTCAAGGGGCAGCGCAGCATCAACACAGACATCCGCCGCACCGAAGATGACGTGCAGCCCTATGTTGTGTTCGACGCGCGGACTATAGAGCGTTCCATGGCCCTGAGTCTAGAAGAGTTTCTCAAGACCCGTCTGCCAATGAATACCGTGGTGGGTACCCATTCCCAGCAGGCCGAGGGGGCTGGCACGACCAGCAGCATCGATCTTCGAGGGCTGGGCACCGATGAGACGCTGGTTCTGGTAAATGGCAGGC
>JAJFKF010000117.1 GCA_021773365.1 Gammaproteobacteria bacterium
ACAAAGACAAAATCCAGTGGATGTTCAACTGCGAGAAGGCGCGTCTGAAGCTGGCGCATGCCTATGCACAACTCACCCAGAAATCCGATGATCTGCAGGCGGCCGCTTGAACCGGTCAAAATCACTGCGTCGAGGTACTAGCCGGCCGCCGCGAATTTCAATTTGCCCTTCTCATACGTCTCACCTTGTGTTCGGTAAATTAGGAGCTAAATTTGAGCGGATCAGGTGATGCCGCGGCGTGGACCCGGCGCCGGCTGCTGGCAGCGGGGGGGCTTTCGGCGCTGGCGCTGGCTGCCGGCCCGTTGGGCCGTGCCGCTGCAAAAGAGCGCGCGGCAGGCGAGATCCGTTATGTCGACGGGTTGAGCTTTCTGCCGGCCGATCCGGCGCTGATCGAGGCCTCGCAGCTGGCGGCGTGCATCGCGGACGTGAGTGGCGGGGAGCCGGTGCGCACCGCCTCCGGTGAAGTCGTATTCAGGCGTACATTTTTCGCCTGCGATAAGAGTCTGGACCAGGCGCACCGGCACTTGGCTGCCGATATGGCGGGTGCCTACCTTGCGACACACGGCAGTGAGGTGGCCCGGCGCGAAGGCACGGGAGTGTTCCTGCAGTTTCAGTCGTGCGAGCCGATTGAGGGCCGGCTGGAGCGCATCGCTCATTTTCACGGCAAAGGCCTGCGCCTGCTGCAGATCACCCACAATCACGACAATCTTTTCGGCGGCGGTGCGCTGGAGCCGGTGCCGAGCGGCCTGACGGCGCTGGGCATCGAAGGGGTGGGGGAGATGAACCGTCTGGGGATGATTGCCGACGTGGCGCACGCATCGGAGCCCACGGCGATTGATGTCGCGCGTTACCGCAAGGGGCCGCTCATTATCTCGCACGGCGCCTGCCGGGCTATCGTCGATTCCCCGCGTTGCGCCAGTGATGCGATGATCCGGGCGGCGGCGGACAGTGGCGGTGTCATGGGTATTTTCATGATGAGCTTCTGGCTGACCACTGCGGCGACGCCCACTGTTGAACACTACATCGCCCAACTGCGTCATCTGATAGAGATCGGCGGCATCGAGGCCGCCGGCATCGCCAACGACTACGGCATGGCCGGCGTGCCGCAGGCACGGGAACTGGGCAACGCGCGTGGCGCCGAACGCAGCCATGAATGGTGGCTGTCCATGCGCAAGCGCGGCGTGCCGGGTTTCGAGACGCTGCCAGCTCACGTGGTGATTCCGGAACTGAACAACATCGATCGTATGCGTCTCATTCACGAGGCTCTCGAGGCGAATCGCTTCAAGTCCTCCGAGATCGAGAAGATCATGGGCGGGAACTGGCTGCGCGTACTCACGGAGGCGCTGGGTTGAAGGCGCGGGAAGGATCATGCTGGTAGTCGATGCGGTTAGCAAAGCCTACCGCGGCGAGCCGGTGCTCAATGGCGTCGGATTGCAGGTGCCCCGAGGTAGTATCTATGCGCTGGTGGGTCCCAACGGCGCGGGCAAGACCACCTTGCTGCGTATCATTACCGGTCTGGTGAGACCGTCCTGCGGTTCGGTGTCCTATGCGGGACAGGACTTGTCGCGCCATCGCATCGAGGTTCTGCGCAAGGTTGGCTCGCTGATTGAAAATCCGGCTTTCTACCCACACCTGAGCGGCGTCGACAATCTGCGCTACATCGCCGGGCTCCTGAACATCCATGCCCATGCGGTCTCCGCGGCGCTCGCCGCAGTGGGGCTGGTGCAGGCGGCGCAACGCAAGGTCGGCGAGTATTCGCTCGGCATGAAGCAGCGTCTGGGGTTGGCCATGTGTTTGTTGCGTGAGCCTGAGTTTCTGATACTCGATGAACCAACCAACGGACTGGATCCGGCCGGCATCAAGGACCTGCGGAATATTCTGATGCAGCTGCGCGCTCGCGGGATGACGGTGTTCATGACTTCGCACCTGCTGCAAGAGGTCGAGGCATTGGCTACGCACATGGCCGTGATGCGATCCGGAAAGATTGTTTTTAGCGGCACGAGTGCTCAGTTGCAGCTGGCCAGCCTGAGCCGGCTCGATATCGATGTCGCCTCAGAGCAAGTAGACACGGCCCGCGGACTGCTCACCCCGGCCTATGAGGTCGGCGTGCAGGCCGGACGGCTGTGTATACACGGGGTGGATGCCGAGAAAGCGGCGGACATCAATACTTTACTGGTAGGCGCGGGCCTGCGCGTGTCCGGCATGCGTATCCACCGGCCCACGCTTGAAGATTTGTTCTTCTCGCTGGCGGCATAGGAGCGATCCATGAGATTTCACAGACTGCTGTGTGGAGAGTTCTTCAAGATTCGCAATGCCTTGGTGCTGTGGGTAGTGGCGCTGATTCCCGCGCTGATGGCCGTGCTGTCGATATTCAATGAATACCGGGTGGGCGCGCGCCGGGCCGCCGCGGACGGCGCCGATTACTGGGCGTTGTTCGCGCAAAGCAATTTCATATTCTGGGGGCAGGCGCTGTTGCCGGTCTTCGCTGCCATGATCGTGACGCTGCTACTGTACCTGGAGCATCACAATCAGATGATGAAAGTGCTGTTGACCTTGCCGGTGCGGCGCTGGAAAGTCTATGCCGCGAAATATGTCACCGCCTCGGCGCTGCTGGGCCTGAGTACGATCGTGCTGCTGGTGGTCACCATCGGCGGCGGTTGCGTCCTCGGGGGACTGGGGCTGAGCGGTTTTGCCGCGACCGAGGTGCCATGGGTGCTGCTGTGCAAGGCTGCCACGGTCTTCTGGCTGGCGACCCAGGGATTGATCGCGATCCAACTGCTGGCCGCCTGGCGCTGGCCGTCGCTGGTGGTGGGCATTGGGTTGGGACTCTGCGGAATGATCCTGAGTCTTTTCGCCGCGTCCAGCGCATCATGGTGGCGCGTGGTGCCCTGGGCCTATCCGGTGCGTTCGCTGCGGTTGCCGGAAAAGACGGTGGGGATCGATCCGGCATTGCTCAGTGTGGCTGCGGCCGCGCTGATGGTAGCGGTGGGTTTGCGCTGGATGTATCGTCGCGATGTGAACTAGGCAGGCTCATGGGCAATGCAGTAACACTCGAGCATCTCGCTGCGTCGCTGACCGGCGCCGAGCAGGACGGGAGCGATGAGTTTCTCTCGGCCACCTATCGGGCCTACTGGCCCGAGCTATGTCAGTACGTGCGCCGGAACTCCGCGGCCGCGGCGCTGGATCCGGAGGACGTGGCGCAGACGGCTTTTGCCAGGTTCGTCGCCTTGAAGAATCCACGTGCGATTAGCAATCCACGCGCCTTTCTCTACCGCACCGCGCATAACATCGTCATCGACGCCCAGCGGCGTAACCGCACGCAAGACAAACTCGCTGCCCGAGATGCGCCGCCCGGCGCGCAAGAGCACAGCACCGACCTGACGCCCGAGCGCGTCGCACTGGCGACTGAGCGTTTGGGGGTGCTGGAAGCCGCGGTGGAATCGCTGCCACAGCGTGATGCCCAGGTGCTGCTGGCCCACTGTGTCCACAACTATTCATATTCGGAGATTGCCCGGCGGCTGGGCATGACACCCGCGGGAATCCGCCGCATCGTCAAGGCGGCCCTGGCGGTGTGCGAGGCCGCGGCGCAGGCCTGGGAGCGCAAGGTGGCGGAGGATAGATCATGACGGCGCACAGCGGTGGTGAGGACATCCGCGGCCAGGCACAGGACTGGCTGATGCGGTTGCAGGCCGAGGAAGTGTCCGCGCCCGAGCGGCTCCGGTTTGAAAACTGGATGCAGACCGATCCACGCCACCGCGAGGCTTTTCAGCGCTCCGCCAGCGTGTGGCGCGACCTGGGCCGGCTGACCCATCTGTCCGATCATGCGTCGCTGCCGGAAAGAAGTCTGGCCGGGCAGCTGGGATACACCGTGCGAACCTTGGGCGAGAGCCGGACCGCGGTGAGCGCCGTGGTTGGCTGCTTGATCGTGCCGTTGTGCCTGGGCAGCTATCTTTGGCTTGGACGAGAGGTTTCGACGTCACCCGTTTATGCTACCGGGGTGGCTGAGGTTCGCGATGTCACGCTGCAGGACGGGACGGCGGTGACACTCGGCGCGCGCACCACTTTGAACGTGCGCATGCTGCGTGGTGAGCGCCGGATCTTTCTCAAAGGCGGCGCCGCGTTTTTCTCCGTCAAGCCGGATCCTTCCCGGCCGTTTGTCGTCGTGGCCGGCGGGACCCGGGTGCGCGTGCTGGGCACGCAGTTCGAGGTGCGCCAGAACGCGGAGTGGGTGAAAGTGGCGGTTCTGGAAGGCGTCGTTGAGATCGTGCAGGAGGACGGTGTCCGCCGAGTGGCGGCGAATGAGCGCAGACCGGATGCGCGATTCGTAAGTCAGGGACAGCAAGTCGTGGTGCGTGGCGCCGGTCTGCCCGCGGTGGTGGAGGACATCCGTCTGGAAGCAGTCGCCGATTGGCGCAAAGGCCGCCTATCGTACGATAACGCGCCTTTGAGCGAGGTGGTGGCCGACCTGAACAGCTATTCGCCCCGCCGCCTGTCGATCGGCAACGAGGCGCTGCGCACGCGCACCGTGACCGCTTCTTTTCGCAGCGACCAGACCTCGCAGATGATCGATGATCTGGCTGCGGTATTGGGTATTGAAGCGGACCGTTCTCGGCCGGGCGAGATCGTGCTTCGATAGGCACTTCAGTGGGGCACCCCCGCTGCTCGTTTGAGTGAATATGTGGACGCGGCGGGGAAATGCCTGTGTAGTCCGCCGCGCTGGATCAGGGTCTCGCGGTTAACGCCCCCCTTTCGCTCGACATGCGCCAACTCTCCGAGACGTCGGTCTGGATGTGCTCGACGTGAGCTTCCAGCCTTGCGATGCGCTGTTCCACGGGATTCTCCCAGTTCGTGGTTGTTGCGGGTAGTGACATGTCGTAGTCTTTCAGATCAGCCGGCGAGCATCGTCCTGATGCATATGGTATTCGGAAAGTTTGATGCAGATCAAGATTCCGCCGTTCCCATTTTCCTCCCCTGAAACGTCTTTGTTCATCCGCATCATTCAAGACGTCATCATCATGAACCTGCCTTCGCCATTGCCTGCTGTAGCCCTTGTCTGCGTCACCCTGGCCGTGTCCGGTGTCGCAGGCGCAGCCGATTCCCCCAGCCTGAGAATCGGTGACCCCGCACCCCCCATCCAGGCCATGGCCTGGATCAAGGGCGAGCCGGTTGAAGCTTTCCAGTCCGGCCACGTCTACGTGGTGGAGTTCTGGGCCACCTGGTGCGGTCCCTGCATCGCCGTCATGCCTCACCTCAGCGAACTGGCCCGGCGGCATGCCGGCAAGCTCACGGTCGTTGGTGTGAACGTGATGGAGGCCAGGGGCGGCGATCCGCGCGTAGACGCCGTGCGCGCCTTTGTCGAGCGCAAGGGCGAGGACATGGATTACGTGGTGGCCATGGACAATCCCGCGACCGAGCCGGTGTTCAAGGCCTGGATGAATGCCGCTGGCGCCTTTGGTATTCCGACTTCCTTCATTGTTGATGGCGGGGGCCGGCTGGTATGGATGGGTAATCCCATGGGCGCGCGTCTGGCCGATTTCGATCACGCGCTGGAACAGGCGCTGGCCGGCAACAGCGATCTTGCCGCTGCAAAGATCCTGCAGGCCGAGGCCAATGCACAGGCGGAGGCGCGCCGACGCAAACAGGAGGAACTGCGGCCGCTGCGCGAGGCGCAGCAGCGCGGCGACTACCCGGTGGTGGTGGCCGAAGCGCACAAGCTGGCGATGCTCGATCCGGGCCGGTACCGGGCGATGATGTTCTGGACCGAGCTGGCCGCGCTGGTGGCGTTCGACGAGTCGCAGGCGCTTGACCTGGCAAAGCAGCGGGGCGCGGACCCCGTCTTTCGTCAGCAGATCGGTCTGGCAGACGCAGGAGCGTACTGGAACAAGGTGAACGAGGTGCTGCAGGGCGACCTGAACCCGTCGCCCGAATAGCCAGGCGACAAAGGCGGCGACCTGCCTGATAATCGGCGCCATGCCGATTCTCCCGCAGGCGTCGTCATGACCCATCGGATCGTCATTGTCGGCGGTGGGGCCGGCGGGCTGGAGCTGGCCACGCGTCTGGGTAATTCGCTGGGACGCAAGGGCAGGGCGCAGGTCATCCTGGTCGATCGCTCGTCCACGCATGTCTGGAAGCCCCTGCTGCATGAGGTAGCCGCCGGCAGCCTCGATCCCTTCACTCATCAGCTGGCCTACATTGCCCAGGCGCGCTGGCATCGCTTCCAGTTCCAGCAGGGCGAATTGCTGGGGCTGGACCGTAAAGCCCGGACGATACGCGTCGGCGCCGTGACTGATCTTGATGGCGTGCAGGTGCTGCCCGAACGTCATCTGCCCTATGACACGGCTGTTATCGCCATTGGCAGTGTCACGCGTTTCTTTGATGTTCCGGGCGCCGCCGAACACAGTTTCACGCTGGATACCGTCGAGCAGGCGGAGCGCTTCCGGCGCCGCCTGATTTCCGCCTGCATGCGTGCGGAGAATCACGGCGTTGGCCGGGGCGTGGATATCACGCTGATAGGTGCGGGGGCCACGGGCGTGGAGCTGTCGGCGGAATTGCGCAACTCTGCCGAAGTGTTCTCCACCTACGGTTTGCATCATCTCGATCCGCAGCGCGACATCCGCATTCGCATTCTTGAAGCCTCGCCGCGCATCCTGCCGGCGCTGCCCGAACGGATCGCCACGGAGGCTGCGCGTCTGCTGGATGAGTTGGGTGTCGAGGTCATTGTCGGCGCGCGGGTCAGTGAGGTGCGTGCCGATGCCGTGGCCACGGCCGACGGCTCGGTTTATTCCTCGGATCTGGTGGTGTGGGCGGCGGGTATTTGTGCGCCGGATATCACCGCGTCGCTGGATGGGCTGGAGACCGTTCCGGGCGGACAGCTGAGAGTGCGCCAGACGCTGCAGTCGGTTACTGATCCGGACATCTTCGCGCTGGGTGATTGTGCGGCCTGTGCATGGCCGGAGGGCGGAGACCGTGCCGGGGGCGCAGCCGGGGCCAGCAAGCACGGTGAGTGCCGGGTGCCACCGCGCGCGCAGGCCGCAACGCAGCAGGCTTCCTTTTTGTTTCTCTCATTGGTGCGGCGCATTCAGGGCAGATCCCTGCCGGAGTTTCGGTACCGCGACTTCGGCTCCCTGGTTTCCCTGGGAACCTTCAGCGCCGTGGGCAGCCTGATGAGTACGCTGATGCGCCGCAGCTGGTTTATCGAGGGTCTGCTGGCGCGCTGGGGTTATGCGGCGCTGTACCGGCGGCACCTGATGGCCCTGCATGGCCTGCGGCGGACCGTGCTGGAAACCGTCGGGCGCTGGCTGCGCGGCGGCACCCGGCCGCGCGTGAAGCTGCATTGAGCCGCAGCGCACATTAAGAATTCGTCAGCCCGCGCCGTTCCGGTGCGGTGGTCACAAACGTCTTAACCGGGACGAGAATCCCACACTGTATGGATGAGGTAATTTCCATGAAACAGATTGCAACCCTGGCGCTGGGCGCTGTGATATGTGCAGCCACCGCACAGGCATCCGCGGACAATGGCTTCGTGATTCGCGGCGACCTGTCCGCGCAGTATCGCGGCGGCGACATGGTGGTATGGACGCCAAAGCCGAAGAAAGAAGGTGGCGCGGCGGCGGTTGGCATGATGGGCGCGGCCACCATGGGTGGCGCCGCGAAGGGCGGTGGCGACGCGGACATGGAGAAGACGCTGAATGTGCTGGCGCGCGCCCCGATACAGGATGGGCGCTTCGTGCTGGAAGGCGAAGTGGACAAGCCCACCATCGTCCATTTCTATGTGCTCAATTCCGTATCGCCCGATGGACATCGCTATGCGCCTACCAAGGGGCAGATGTTCGTGCTGGAGCCCGGCGAGATGACGATGACCATGAACAGCCGGGGCAAGTTTGTCATCCGCGGCGGCAAGTACAACGATGCGGTTTACAACTCCTGGAAGCTGTCGGATGCCTATGTAAAGGCGGTGCAGGCGTTCAATGCCACGCTGGAAGCCCCGGCCGGCGAGAGCGAGACCGAGAAGAAGGCGCGCTCCGAACGCATCACGCAGACACAGGGTGAAATGCTCAGGTTGGAAGCCGACGGCTACAAACATACCGCCACGACGCATCCCGAGGTGCCGGCGCGCATCCTGGCATTGCAGGCCAGCTGGCTGCATGGCGACTGGGAGCTGGACGCCTGGCGCGGCATCGACGCGATGGCGCCGGGTGATCCGTTCGTGCAGGAGCAGATCGCGAAGGAAGCGGAATTTATGGAGCGGATCAAGCGCCAGCGCGCCATTGGCGCGGTGGGCAGCGACATCAAGGACTTTACCGCCGCCACGCTGGACGGCAAGCAGATCGCGCTGAAGGATGTACGCTCGCGCAACAAGTATGTGCTGGTGGAGTTCTGGGCTTCCTGGTGCGGTCCCTGCCGTGCGGAGATTCCGCATATGAAGAAGGCCTACGAGCGCTACCACGACAAGGGCTTCGAGATCTTCTCCTTCACCATCGACGACAGCCGCAAGGCCTGGGAGAAGGCCTCCGCCGAGGAGGATCTGCCGTGGATCGATACCGGCATGGGCAGCAAGAGCGAGCCGAAGAAACTGTACGAGGTGAGTGGCGTGCCAGCCAACTACCTGGTCGATGCGGCCAGCGGCAAGGTCATTGCCCGCAATCTGCGCGGTTACAAACTCGACGAAAAGCTCGAAGAGCTTTTTGACTGACCGCCCCATCGTTCAACGACGCTCTTAAAAAAAAGGGCGCGGAGTTTATGGCTCCGCGCCCCAGGGCATTGCAAGACTTTTTGTTATTGTTGTCCGGTCACCAGCGCTTGCTGTACTGCATGGTCACGAAGCGGTCCATGGCATTGGCATTGGCCACGTCGTAGCCCATGGAAGAAAGCAGATCAAGCGCACGGGGCGGACGCTCATCGAACAGATTGCTGATGTTCAGCCCCACCCTGGCGTCGTTCAGCAGCATCGAGGCGGTGTTGCTGAAGGAATAGGCGACGTTCAGGTCCATGGTGGTCCAGGAGCCCACTGGGGCATCGGTGAACAGGCTGGTATTCACGTAGTCATCGGCGTAGCTCACAACCATCGTCGTGCTCAGCCCGCCGCGTGTCCAGGTGCCCATGCCGCGCAGCCGCCAGTCCAGTGGCCTCTGGAAGTTGTCGATTTCATCAAATGCGGTGGAATCGGCGGTCAGCGACACCAGGATTTCGTTGAGCCGAGCGACATTCAGACTCAGGTCGAAAATGTCTTCCCCCCGGTCAAAGGTGTAGCCGGCGGTCAGGTCGAAGCCCGAGGTCTGAGTGCGGCCGGCGTTCTTCTGCCGCCAGTCGTACAGGTAGCGGATGCCTGCGCCTTCGATCGCCGCTTCCGGGGTATCTTCGTACGGCTCAGTCTGGTCGAGGAAGATGTCGCCCAGCGCCAAGCGTTCATTGACGAATGCCAGCACCTCGGTATCGCTGCTGAACTCGGTAATCAGGGCGCCGAACTCCGCACGCCTGACCAGCGCGCCGTCGTCAAATGGTGGGGAGATGATGCGGTTGCGGTAGTCGATGTCGAAGTAATTTAGAGTGAGGTTCAGGCCCTTGATGGCGGCCGGCCGCCAGGTGAAGCCCACGCTGATGTTCTCGGATTCCTCGGGCTGCAGCGGCAGTGCGCCACTGAGCATTATGATCGGGGCTCTGCCCATGCCGTCCGGAGAGGCGAAGTCCCAGGTGAATGCGAATTGTGGTCCCGTACCTCGCGACTTCTCGAGTACGCTGGGGGCGCGGAAAGACGTACTGTAAGAGGCGCGGAATTCCAGACTTTCGGCCGGACTCCACATCAGCCCGAACCGGGGGTTAAAGGTACTGCCGAAATCCGAATACTTGTCGTAGCGGCTGGACAGCGAAAGGTTGATGCGCTGCGCCCAGGATAACTGCCGGCTCTCGCCCACCACCGGGATGAACAGTTCGGCAAACACTGACTGCACATCGCGCCTGTCATCGGCCCGCACCTGAGGTGTAGCCGACGTCGGTATGCCGTCCTCGTCGTAGAACACCTGCGCCCGCACGGTGTAGATGTCATCGTCCCGGTACGAGAGACCGGCCGCCAAGCGAATGGGACCGGCTGCCGTGCGAAACAGCGTGCCGTCTGCCTTCAGGTCCGCCGTCCAGGTGGTTGATTCGTTGCTGAAGCCGTCATAGGAAACAAACGGTACCCCGGTCATTGGGTCGGCGAGGATCACATCGGTGTTGATCTCGCCATACGAATAGATTCCCTCCAGCGAGAAACGCCAGTCGCCGAAGGGCTCGTAGCCGAGTCCGGCAGTGGCGCTCCAACGATCAGTCTGCGGATGGGAGGAGGTGAGTATGGCTTCGCCGACATCCGAATATATGCTGACCACATCCTCGGTGGCGTACATCATGTTGGTCATGACGTCGAAACCGCCCGGCAGATCCTGATTCGCTGAAAGGGTGGCGCTGAGAAGATTGCGTTCGGGAAGCAGGTAGGCATTGGCCGGCGCGCCCGCCGACAGCACGTAGTCGCGGTCGCTGGTCAGCAGGGGGTCGCGTTTGTAGTACTCGGCAATCAGGAGCCCATCGCCGCTGCCCCAGTTTCTGCCAATAGTCTGCGAGATGTGCTGTTCGTCGAGGCCGCCGGTGGTGGTTGAGCCGTAGCGCAGACTGGTCTGTGCGCCGTTGAAATCATCGCGCAGGATGATGTTGACCACGCCTGCCACCGCATCGGCGCCGTAGACAGCTGAGGCGCCGTCGGTGAGGATCTCGATGCGTTCGATGGCGGAGAGGGGGATGGTGCTGACGTCAACGAACTGCCCATCTGCTGAGGGCGCGACACGCCGGCCGTTGATCAAGGTCAGTGTCGATACTGTGCCGAGGCCTCTAAGGTTAAGGCCCGTGCCGCGATTGAGGTTGCGCCCCTGATCACCGCCGCCGCCGAATACACCCTCCTCGCTGGCGCCGGCGTCGCCGCCCTTGAAGTGCATCGGCAGCGCCTGGATGAGCTGGATAGTATTGGAGAAGCCGGAGCGCTCGATGTATTCCCGGTCGAAGGTCACCAGCGGCACCGTGTCGTTGCGTACGCCGCGGATGTGCGAGCCGGTGACCACCATTTCGCTGGATCTGCTCTTTTCCTTGTCGTCGCCGTTGGCAGGACGCTTGTCGTCTTCGGCGGCCGCGGCCATGACTTCCGCGGCAGCAGTGGTGTTGGCCCGCGCCATGTGCAGCGCCGCCTGCCGTGTGAGAACTGCGCCGCCGGCGGCGTTGCCGGTCTTGACTGGCGCGTCCGCCTTCGATGCCCGGATGGCGATCGTGCGTTCATTGACGTAGCTGTACACCAGCCCGGAATTGGCCAGCAGCCGGTCCAGGGCCGCCTGCGGCGTGTACTCCCCGGCAAGCTGGGGCGCGATGACCTTGGCGGCGATTTCTTCGGCGGGAAAAATCAGCTGCAGGCCGGTCTGCTGGGCGAAAGCGTTCAGCGCTTCGACCATCGGCTGGGTCTGGATGTTGAGTTTGATGGTGGATTCGGTCGAGTGGGCTGCGAGGCTCCAGGCGAGTAGCGCTGCGGTCGTCAACAGAATGTGTCTGGCTGATCTCATGTGCGTTCCCCGGGGTGCGAGTATGGTCTCTGTTGCATACGTGTGCCGCGCGGGAGCAAAGTTGGTAGTCGAACTACCAACTATTGGGGCTGGAACCACACTGTATACATAGGGGTGCTCTTGGAAGCGCCTGGGGCGCACTACGGACATAATGCAGACCGAATCCTCAAAACAGACCGATGGTCTCGCCGGCACGGCGCTGGAGAAGTACCGCAAGGATTTGCACCGCTTCCTGGTGCGCCGGCTGCAGCATGCCGAGGATGCCGCCGACCTGGCCCAGGAGGTGTACCTGCGCCTGCTGCGGGTGGAAAACTCCGAATGGGTGCGCAAGCCCCAGGCCTACCTGTACGGGGTGGCCGCGCATGTGGTCTTCGAGTACCGCATGCGTACCGAGAAGGAGCCGGTCACCTTTGATTCGGAGGTCATGGAGCAGCTGGCCGAGAATCCCGCCGGCGTGCAGCCCGATGAGTTGGGCGATCGCCTGGGTCTGGAGCGCCAGCTTGAGCGCCTGCTGGGCACGCTGCCACCCACGCACCTAGCGGTGCTGCTGCTGCACAAGCGCGACGGGCTGTCTTACGAGGAGGTTGCCCGCAAGCTGCAGCTCTCCGTGCACACGGTGCAGAAATACATCTTTCAGGCCAAGGCGCGCATTCGCATGGAATGGCAACGACAGGAGGCGCAGTGATGGACAGCATGCTCTCGACGCCAAGAGCCCCGCGTATTGCCGAGCAGGCGGCGCAATGGCTGGAAGTTCTTCAGCGCGGCGGCGCCGAGGAACGCAAGGCCTTTGCCGTCTGGTTGACCGAGTCCCGGCGCCATGTGGAGGAATTTTTGTTCATGACCGCGGTGGACAGGGTGCTCGAGGACGTCGATCCGCAGCAGCGTATCGACGTGGAGCACCTGCTGACGCAGGGCGCGGGCAAGGTGGTGCCTTTGCCCGCGGAGCGGGCCGCTGCGGTTTCGGCGGGCGTGGATCGCGTCGAGCCAGCCGGCATGCGGCGGCGATCTGTCATGGCCCTGACCGCGCTGGCAGCCGGCTGCGCAGCGGTCGCCGTCGCCGCGTGGGGGCTGCTGGCAGGTACGGGTTGGGAGGATTACAGCACCGTGGCCGGCGAGCAGCGAACCGTGGAGCTGGAGGACGGCTCGCTGGTGTACATCAATACGCTGTCGCAGCTGCAGGTGCGTTTCAGCGAAACCGGCCGTGATCTGCGGCTGCTGCAGGGTGAGGCCATGTTCTCCGTGGAACGCGATCCGCTGCGCCCCTTCCGTGTAGATACCGGCAGCGCCGTCATCCAGGCCGTTGGGACGCGTTTCAACGTGCAGCGCCGGTCGCGGCAGACCACCGTGTCGGTGCTGGAGGGCGCGGTGCGTATCTCCACAGAGGCGCAGACGCAGGAGGAGGGCGAACTGGTGGCCGGCCCGCAGCAGTCGGTGCCGGACAGCGGCATGCTGCAGGCCGGTGAGGAAGCCAGCATCGTCGTCAACGGACGCATCACCCGCCGGCCCATCGCGGAGGTGGCGCGCGTGGAGGCGTGGCGGGAACGGCGGCTGATGTTCCGCGCCGACACGCTGCAGGACATCGCCGAGTCTTTCAATCGCTACAACCGCAGCCCCAGGATTCGCATCGAGGGCGAGCAGATCGCCGCACGGCGCTTCACGGGCGTATTCGATGCCAACGATCCGGAATCGCTGGTGGCCTTCCTCGGCGCCTACGCCGATCTGGCCGTGGATGAATCCGGGGATGAGCTGGTGGTGCGGATGAAATAGAATCCCGCGGCGCGTGGAGGTCCGCACCAACGGGCCGGCGCATCGGGGAGTTCTGTGGGGTGACTGGCCGGCCTGCGGGCGACGACATGTTCTGGACGCTCGCACCGGTGTTGCTGCTGGTTCTCGTGGCATGCGGCGACGCCGCGGTTGCCGGTGACGATGAAGCCCCCGTACAGCGCGTTTATCGCCCGTCCGTGCCCGCGCCCGCCCAGCAGACCGCCGCATCCGCGCTGGAGAAGAGCGCCGGCTGCACAGGCTGCCATACCGCCACCGATCTGCCTTCCATGCATGCCAGCCCGGCCGTGGTGCTGGGTTGCACCGATTGCCATGGCGGCGACGCCTCCGTGGCCGAGGGTACCGCGGTGACCGGGAGTGTCGAATACGCGCTGCTGCGTGACCGCGCCCACGTCCTGCCACGCTTTCCGCAGTCCTGGCATTACCCGTCCAGCGCCAACCCGGAGCGCACCTACACGCTGCTCAACCGCGAAAGTCCCGAATTCATCCGCTTCATCAATCCCGGTGACTACCGCGTGGCGCGCGAGAGCTGCGGCGCCTGTCATCTCGAACAGATCCGCACTGCCGAGCGCAGCCTGATGTCCACCAACGCCATGTTCTGGGGCGGGGCGGCGTACAACAACGGCCTGCTGCCCTACAAGAAGTACATCCTCGGCGAGGCCTACACCCGTGAGGGTGAGCCGGCGATCATCGAAGGTGCGCCGCTGTCGCCGGAGCAGGCGGAGGCGCACGGCGTGCTGCCGGAGCTGTATCCGCTGCCGCGCTTCGAGAACATGCCCCCTGCCGATGTGTTTCGCGTGTTCGAGCGCGGCGGGCGCAACCTCGGCAACCTGTTTCCGGAAACGGGCCTGCCCAATGTGCTGGGGCAGATCCAGCGCCTGGAAGAACCCGGCCGGCCGGATATCCGCCAGTCCAGTCGCGGACCAGGTACCGGGGCGCGCATTGCCGTGCCGCTGCTGAACATCCACAAGACGCGGCTTAACGACCCGCTGGCCTGGTTTCTCGGCACCAACGATCAGCCGGGCGATTATCGCTCCTCAGGCTGCAGCGCCTGCCACGTGGTGTATGCCAATGACCGCGATCCGAAGCACGCCGGGCCGTATGCCGCGCACGGTCACGAGGGCATGAGCATCAGCCGCGACCCGACGATCGCCCGGGACCGCTCCGGGCACCCGCTGCGCCATGCCTTCACCCGCGCCATTCCCACCAGCCAGTGCATGGTCTGCCACATGCACCAGCCGAACATGTTCATGAACACCTACCTTGGCTACACCATGTGGGACTACGAGTCCGACGCGCCCTTCATGTGGCCGCAAGAGCAGCAGTTCCCCACGGCAGAACAGATGCGGCGCATGCTCGATCGCAATCCCGAGGGCGCGGTGGTACGTGGCAAGTGGGGTGATCCGGAGTTTCTCAAGTCCGTCGCCACGCTCAATCCGCAGCTCAGGGACACACAGTTTGCCGACTACCACGGCCACGGCTGGAATTTCCGCGCCGTGTTCAAGCGCGACCGCAAGGGCAACCTGCTGGATGCAGTGGGCGCGGTGGTGGAGGCCGATGATCCGGACAAGTGGAGCAAGACCGTACACCTGTCCTCGGCGCATGCGGATGCCGGCATGCATTGCGTGGACTGTCATTTCTCGCAGGATGCGCATGGCAACGGGCATCTGTACGGCGAAGTGGCCGCTGCGGTGGAAATTGACTGCAAGGATTGTCATGGCACCGTGCGCGCCTATCCCGATCTGCGCACTTCGGGTCCGGCGGCCGGACCGAGCGGGCTGGACATGGGCGTGCTGCGCAATCCGGACGGGCGCAAGCGCTTCGAGTGGATTGACGGGGCGCTGTGGCAGCGTTCGGTGCTGGAGCCCGGCAAGGAGTGGCGTGTGTCGCTGGTGAAGGATTCGGTGACGCCGGGCAACGCGCATTACAACGCCAGGGCGGCGCGGGCCAAGACCATGGCGAGGCGCGACGGCAGGCAGGAGTGGGGCCCTGATATTCCCTGGGCGCAGCTGGCTCACAACGACGATAGCCTCGAGTGCTATGCCTGCCACACTTCCTGGACCACCTCCTGTGGCGGCTGCCATCTGCCCATCGAGGCGAACTGGAAAACCGACCAGCACCGACCGCAGGGCGGTACCACGCGCAACTTTGCCACCTACAACCCGCAGGTGGCGCGCGAGGACATTTTCATGCTGGGGCGGCGCGGTCCGGTGGGGAAACTGAAGATCGCACCGGTACGTTCCTCCTCGGCGCTGGTGCTTTCATCCACCAACGCCAATCGCGAGCACATCTATGTGCAGCAGCCGCCGGTAGCCGCGTCCGGTTTCAGTTCCCAGGCGTTCAATCCGCACTACCCGCACACCGAGCGGCTGACGGAAACCAAGACCTGCACGGACTGCCACCTATCGGCCGCCAACGACAACAACGCCATCATGGCCCAGCTGCTGGGGCAGGGCACGCAGTACATCAACTTCCTCGGCCTGCACGCCTGGCTGGGCACGGCCGGCGATATCACCGCCGTGCAGGTTACCGAATGGGAGGAACCGCAGGCGGTGATCGGCAGCTATCTGCACCGCTTCGCCTACCCGGACTGGTATGCGCAGCACCAGCAGCGCGGCGGGGTGCTGCAGACCGCGCATGCCTCGTCCTCTGCTTCTTCTGCCAACTGCGTGCAGCTGCGCGGCGAATACCTCTACGTCGCCGAAGGCCGCAACGGCATGCGCGTTTACGATGTCGCCAGTATTGCCAACAAGGGCGTCAGCCAGAAGATCATCACCGCGCCGTACTCCGCCCTCGGCCACGACACGCACATCGCCTCAAGCAATGCGACCTGCGTGGTGCTGCCCACTACCCAGCCCGTTCATCCGGCGCGCAATGCCGGCGAACTGATGCGTGAGGAGAATCTGGAGCAGCCCTTCCTGCCAATCTACAACTACGCGCTGATCACCGATGCCGAGGAAGGCCTGATCCTGACCGACGTGAATACCCTGGCTGATGGCGAGCTGCGTAACAACACCCTGACGCGGGCGCTGACCTGGAATGCCGGTGGCTTGTTGCGTGGTGCACGTCATGCCACCGTCGGCGGCAACCACGTTTACATCATGGCCGACGCCGGCCTGGTCATCGCCGATCTGTCCGATCCGCTGCGTCCGCGCGTCGCGGCTACAGTGCCGCTGCGCGGGGGCCGCGCGTCCGTGCTGCAGTTCCGGTATCTGTTCGTGACTGATGCGCAGGGGCTGAAGGTCGTCGATGTCACCCATCCGGACAAGCCGCGCCTGGTTGCGGGCGCTGGCGTTCCGCTCGAAGCAGCCGGGAAGTTGTTTGTCGCGCGCACCTACGCTTACATTGCCAATGGGGCGGCGGGGATCGCCATCATCGACGTGGAACGCCCCGAGCAGCCGCGGCTGTACATGAGTTTCAATGCCGGCGGGAAGATTGTCGATGCACGCGATGTGGTGCTGGCTTCCACCAATGCCTCGCTGTTTGCCTATGTCGCCGATGGCCGTGAGGGATTGAAAGTGCTGCAGTTGACCAGCCCGGATTCGCAGCCGAATTTCTACGGCTTCAGTCCCGAGCCGAAACCCGAGCTGATCGCCAGCTACTCCACGGCACATCCGGCGCTGTCACTGTCCCGCCCGCTGGAACGTGACCGTGCGGTGGACGAGAGCGGTGGTCAGGTGGCTGTGTTCGGCCGCCGCGGTTCGCGGCCGTTTACGCTGCAGGATATGCAGCGGCTGTATCTGGACAGCCGCGGCCGGCCCTGGTACGTGGAGGACAAATGAGAACACCCGTCTGGATCCTCGCTGTTGTCTGTTGCGTTGCCGGCTGCGTGGCAATGGCCGTGGCGGCGGACAAGGCGCCGGCGGAGGGTGGTCGCCACCTTGGCGTCGCCAGCTGCGCATCGACGCTGTGCCACGGTTCGGCGAAGCCCACTGCCGCTCATCATGTGCAGCAGAATGAGTACGTCACCTGGTCGCACTTCGATCCGCATGCGCGGGCTTATCGGGTGCTGCTTGAACCGCGCTCGCGCACTATCGCGCAGCGGCTGGGCATCGGGCCGGCCCATGAGGCGCAGGTGTGTCTGGACTGTCACGCTCAGAACGTGCCGCAGGCGCAGCGCGGACCGCGTTTCCAGCTCTCCGACGGGGTGGGCTGCGAGAGCTGTCATGGCGCGGCGGAATCATGGATCGCCTCGCATTACGATACCCCGCGCGTTTCACATGCCGACAACCTGAAAAACGGCCTGTATCCCGTCGAGGAGCCTGCCGCGCGCGCCCAGCTTTGTCTGTCCTGCCACGCTGGATCGCCTGAGCGCTTCGCCGGCCATGAACTGATGGCCGCCGGCCATCCGCGCCTGAGCTTCGAGCTGGATACCTTCACGGAGCTGTGGCGCACGCGCGGCGGGCGCGAGCATTACCGGCGCGATGAGGACTATCTGGCGCGCAAGGCGGTGCCGGCACCGAGCGAGGTATGGCTTACGGGGCTGTTCGAGTCCGCGCGCGTGCAGCTGGCACTGCTGCGCAGCGAACACTTCCAGCGCCTTGGGCCGATGCCGGATTTCGCGCTGTACAACTGCTACTCCTGTCATCGTTCCATGCGTTTCAATTTCGGCGGTCGGGGCATGGCCAGCGGTCTGGCACCGGGGGCCTTGCGGCTCGATGACAGCAAGCTGGTGATGCTGAGCGCGGTGTTCGCAGCCATGAGTCCGACCGACGATACGTTGCTGCGCGAGAAGACGGCGCAGCTGCACGCCGCCGCGGCGGACAGCCGGTCCGATGCGGTGGCGGTGGGCGAGGCGCTGCAGCAGGTGCTGAAATCGGCGCGTGAGCGACTCATGGCCCGGCCGCTGACGCTGGAGCAGAAGCGTGGAATTTTAGGTGAGGTGGTGGCAAGCGCTGGCCGTGGCGACTATCCGGATTACCCGGCGGCGGAACAGGCAGCCATGGCGGTCGTGCTGCTGCTGGCGGAAACCGGCGATGACCAGGCCTTGAAGCCACAGATCGATGCTTTGTTCGACGCGCTGGCGGAGGATCACCGCTACGACGCCACGCGTTTCCGGCGGCAGTTGGAACGCGTTGGACGCTGAATTCGCGCGTGCGGAGGCTGATCGCCGATGGGGTGGAGGCCGGGGGCATGGCGTTGCATCCGCGGTTCCGGCCGCGGGGATTCTCCGCAAGGATTCCACAAGGATTCATTGAGCCGCCGCCGGTGTTCTGGTAACTTGGCGGCCCGTCGACAACGCTCCTCTGCGGCGCGGGTCTGCGGCGGGATCAGCACCATCCTGCCGAACTTCGCCAACCGCCGGGCATTCCGAATCGGCATATTTCTTCGGCTTCCTGCGGCGGTACCCTCAAGATGACCCGTTTCGTATTCGTGACCGGCGGCGTGGTTTCCTCATTGGGGAAAGGCATTGCCTCCGCCTCCCTGGGCGCGATCCTGGAGGCCCGTGGCCTGAAAGTGGCCATGATGAAGCTCGACCCCTACATCAACGTCGACCCGGGCACCATGAGCCCCTTCCAGCACGGGGAGGTCTTCGTCACCGAGGACGGTACCGAAACGGACCTGGACCTCGGCCACTACGAACGCTTTGTGCGCACCACCACCGGCCGGCACAGTAATTTCACCACTGGCCGGATCTACGAGCGCGTCATCGCCCGCGAACGGCGCGGCGACTACCTGGGCGCCACCGTACAGGTCATTCCGCATATCACCGATGAGATCAAGCGCAGCATCCGGCTCGGAGCGGTATGTCCCGGCAAGGACAATGCCGCGGTGGACGCCGACGTGTGCATGGTGGAGATCGGCGGTACGGTGGGCGATATCGAGTCGCTGCCCTTTCTCGAGGCCATTCGCCAGCTGGGAGTGGAACTCGGGCGCAACAACGTGGTGTACATGCACCTGACCCTGGTGCCCGGGGTGGGTCCCTCCGGTGAGATCAAGACCAAGCCCACGCAGCATTCGGTGAAGGAATTGCGCGGCATCGGTATCCAGCCTGACGTGCTGCTGTGCCGCAGCCGCCTGACGCTGCCCGACGAGCAGCGACGCAAGATCGCGCTGTTTACCAATGTCGAGGAGCGCGCGGTGATTTCCGCCGTGGATGCCGACGACATCTACCGCATTCCCATGTTGCTGCACGAGCAGAAACTTGACGACATCGTGGTGGAGAAGCTCAGGCTGGAGGCAAAGCCGGCGGATCTTTCGGAGTGGCGGCAGGTGGTCAACGCCAAGGTGAACACCGAGGCGCAGGTGAACGTCGCCATGGTGGGCAAGTACGTGCAGATCCGCGATTCCTACATCTCGCTGAATGAGGCGCTGAACCATGGCGGTATGCGCACCCGTACACGGGTAAACGTGCATTTC
>JAJFKF010000118.1 GCA_021773365.1 Gammaproteobacteria bacterium
GGATGGTTTTTCCCAAGGCCCCCAGGATGGGGTCTTGCCGCCGGTCCCCGCAAACCCCTCCCCGACCCGTCCTGCGCCCGGCACGGACTTGAACATTCTTACAAGCTGACCGACATCGTGCATGCATAATCTGACCATCAAACAACTCAGCGACGGACTGCGGCAGAAGAAGTTCTCCAGCGTAGAACTCACCCAGTCCGCACTGGCACGCGTGGAGAAGTTCAACCCGCGCCTGAACGCCTTCATCACCGTAACCGCCGAGCGCGCGCTTGAGCACGCGCGCCGTGCCGATGCCCGGCTGGCGCGCGGCGAGGGTGGGCCGCTGACCGGCGTGCCAATCGCGCACAAGGACATCTTCTGCGCCGCCGAAGTGCGCACCACCTGCGGTTCGCGCATGCTCGACCGGTTTGTTTCGCCGTACGACGCCACCGTGGTGGCGAAGCTCCAGGCCGCCGGCGTGGTATCCGTGGGCAAGACAAACATGGACGAGTTCGCCATGGGGTCCTCCAATGAGACCAGCTACTACGGCCCGGTGCGCAATCCCTGGGATGAGACGCGTGTGCCCGGCGGTTCCTCCGGCGGTTCGGCTGCGGCGGTTGCGGGGCGCGTGGTGCCGGCGGCCACCGGCACCGATACCGGCGGTTCGATCCGTCAACCGGCGGCGCTCAGCGGTATTGTCGGTCTGAAACCCACCTACGGGCGCGTGTCGCGCTATGGAATGATCGCTTTCGCTTCCAGTCTTGATCAGGCCGGCGTGCTGACGCAAACGGCCGAAGATGCCGCGCTGTTGCTGGGCGCAATGGCCGGACTCGATCCGCGTGATTCCACCAGCGTGGATGAGCCGGTGCCGGACTATGCGGCGGAACTGAACAAACCACTGCAGGGGCTGAAGATCGGCTTGCTGAAGGAATTCTTCGACGGCCTGGAGCCGGGCAATGCGCAGGCTGTACAGGCTGCGCTCGAGGTGTTCAGAAAGCTCGGCGCCAGCACGCAGGAACTGAGCCTGCCCAGTCTGCCGTTGTCGGTGTCGACCTACTACGTTGTGGCGCCGGCGGAGTGTTCCTCGAATCTGTCGCGCTTTGACGGTGTGCGCTTCGGCCATCGCTGCGAGGAGCCGCGCGATCTGCTCGACCTGTACAAACGCAGTCGCGGTGAGGGCTTCGGTGCCGAGGTCAAGCGACGCATCATGACCGGCACCTACGTGCTGTCTGCCGGCTACTACGATGCCTACTATCTGAAGGCGCAGAAGGTGCGCCAGCTCATCGCAGATGATTTCCGGCGCGCTTTCGAGTCGGTGGATGTGCTCATCGGACCCACCACGCCGACGCCGGCCTTCGAGCTCGGCGCCAAGGTGGATGATCCGATCACCATGTACCTGAACGACATCTACACCATCGGCGCCAACATGGCGGGGCTGCCGGCATTGTCCACGCCCTGCGGGTTCGTCGATGGCCTGCCGGTGGGTCTGCAGATCGTCGGTCCGGTGTTCAGCGAAGCGCGGCTGCTGAACGTGGCGCACGCCTACCAGCAGGAAACCGAGTGGCATACAAAGATTCCGCATGGCTATGAGTGAACGTTCCTGGGAAACCGTCATTGGTCTTGAGATCCACGCGCAGCTGGCGACGCGTGCCAAGATCTTTTCCGGCTCGCCTACTGCCTACGGCGCCGAGGCCAACACCCAGGCGGACCTGGTCGATCTGGGCTACCCCGGCGTGCTGCCCGTACTCAACGGTGAAGTCGTGCGCATGGCGGTGAAGTTCGGCCTGGCCGTGGGCGCGAAGATTGCCCCGCGCTCGGTGTTTGCCCGCAAGAATTACTTCTATCCCGATCTGCCCAAGGGCTACCAGATCAGCCAGTACGAACTGCCCGTGGTGGCGGGCGGCACGCTCGACATCGTGCTGGAGGACGGTGCGCACAAGACCATCGGCATCACCCGCGCGCACCTGGAGGAAGATGCGGGCAAATCCCTGCACGAGGCGCTGCCCGGCCTGACGGGCATCGACCTGAATCGCGCCGGCACACCGCTGCTGGAGATCGTGTCCGAACCGGAGATGCGTTCGGCGCGCGAGGCCGTGGCGTACATGAAGAAGATCCATACGCTGGTGCGCTACCTCGGCATCTGCGACGGCAACATGCAGGAAGGCTCCTTCCGTTGCGACGCCAATGTCTCGGTGCGGCCGAAAGGCCAGGAAAAGTTCGGCACCCGCGCGGAGATCAAGAATCTCAACTCCTTCCGCTTCGTGGAAAAGGCCATCAACTACGAGGTCGAACGCCAGATCGAACTCATCGAGTCCGGTGGCACCGTGGTGCAGGAAACGCGTTTGTTCGACGTGGACAAGGGCGAGACGCGCGCCATGCGTTCGAAGGAAGAGGCCAACGACTACCGCTACTTCCCCGATCCGGATCTGCTGCCGCTGGTCATCGATGAGGACTATGTGGCCAGGGTGCGCGGCGAACTGCCGGAGCTGCCGGACGAGAAGGCAGCGCGTTTTTCCAGTCAGTACGGTTTGTCGGCCTACGATGCCGGTGTGCTGACGGCCAGCCGCGAATTGGCCGACTATTACGAGGCGGTGGTCAAGACGCTGGACGGCGCGGAGCCGAAGCTTGCGGCGAACTGGGTCATGGGCGATGTGGGCGGAGCGCTCAACAAGGAGGGTCTGGACATCACCGCCTGCCGCCTCGGTGCGGCGCAGCTGGCGGGGCTGCTCGGGCGGATCATCGACAACACCATCTCCGGCAAGATCGCCAAGGAAGTCTTCGAGTCCATGTGGAGCGAAGGGCAGGACGCTGATGCCATCATCGAGGCTCGTGGGCTCAGGCAGATCACGGACACCGGCGCCATCGAGAAGGTCATCGACGAGGTGATGGCCGCCAATCCGAAGCAGCTCGCCGACTACCGCGCTGGCAAGGACAAGTTGTTCGGCTTCTTTGTCGGCCAGGTGATGAAGGTCACGCAGGGCAAGGCCAATCCGGCGCAGGTCAACGAGCTGCTGAAGAGGAAGCTGGCGCCGTCGCCGTGAGCCCCCTGCGCTCCCCTGGCTCATTCCGGCGCGGGTGGGCGCCGTGAGCGGTGAACAGCCTGCCGCCTTTCGTGCCTGGCATCTATTCGTCCCCAAGCTCATAACCGTCCTGCGCCAGGGCTATTCCGTCGCCAGCTTCCGGCACGATGTCATTGCCGGTCTGACCGTGGCGGTGGTGGCGCTGCCCCTGGCCATGGCGCTGGCCATTGCCTCCGGCGCCACGCCCGACAAGGGGCTGATCACCGCCGTTGTCGCCGGCTTCGTGATTTCCGCCCTTGGGGGTAGCCGCTTCCAGATTGGCGGACCCACCGGCGCCTTTGTCGTGGTGGTCTTCGGCGTGATCGCCGAGCATGGCTATGGCGGGCTGGTGCTGGCCACGGCCATGGCGGGCCTGATGCTCATCGCCGCCGGCCTTGCGCGGCTGGGCGCGTGGATCAAGTACATCCCCGAGCCGGTGGTGACCGGTTTTACCACCGGCATTGCCGTCATTATTTTTTCCAGCCAGATCAAGGACCTGCTGGGATTGTCCGTTGACGCACTGCCGGCCGATTTCATGCAGCAGTGGCAGGTGTACTGGCGTGCACTGGATTCGGCGGCCCTGCTGCCGATGCTGCTGGCCGGCGCGTCGCTGACGGTGATCCTGCTGCTGCGGCGCTGGGTGCCTCAGGCGCCCGGATTCCTGGTGGTCATCGTCGGCGGCGCACTGGCAGTGGCGCTGTTCGGCGTGGAGGCGCCCACCATCGGTTCACGTTTCGGCGAGATTCCGCGCACCCTGCCTATGCCGGTGCTGCCCGACATCAGCTGGGCGCAGGTAAAGGTGCTCCTGCCCAGCGCCTTCACCATCGCCTTCCTTGCCGGCGTGGAATCGTTGCTGTCCGCCGTCGTGGCCGATGGCATGACTGGCCGGCGCCACCGCTCCAACTGCGAATTGGTGGCGCAGGGCGTGGCAAACGTCTCCTCCTCGCTGTTCGGTGGACTGCCGGCCACCGGCGCCATCGCCCGCACGGCGACAAACATCCGCTCCGGTGCGCATTCACCGGTGGCCGGCATGCTGCACGCGCTGTTCCTGTTGCTGTTCATGCTGGTGCTGTCGCCGCTGACGAAGTACGTGCCCATGGCCTGCCTGGCGGCGGTTCTGGTGATGGTGGCCTGGAACATGAGCGACCTGGACCGCTTTCGCCACCTGATGCGCGCGCCACCCGGCGACCGTCTCATACTCCTGGTCACCTTTGGTTTGACAGTGCTGGTGGATTTGACGGTGGCCATCGAGGTGGGCGTGGTGCTGGCCGCCATTCTGTTCATGCACCGTATGGCCGGGGCGGTGGCCATCCACAGCCATGCACCACTGATACAGGAGGACATCGACGACTTCGGGCGGCCGGAATCGGATGTCTATACCCGCCGCGCAGAGCTGCCGCCGGGCGTGGAAGCATTCGAGCTGCGCGGTCCATTCTTCTTCGGCGTCGCCAATCGCCTGGGCGAGGTACTCGACCGCATCGGCCATCGCCCGCGGGTGTTCATACTGAAGATGCGCGAGGTGCCCCTGATTGATGCCACCGGTGCCAGCGCACTGAACGAGTTCATCAGTCGCTGCCACCGCGACGGCACCGCCGTCATCCTGGCCGAAGTTGCACGGCCCGTCAGGCAGACACTCTCCGACATGGGCCTGCCCGGCGACCGCGTCCGCTTTGCCCGCAGCTTCGAGCATGCACTGGAGATGGCGGCGGGATCGCCGCTCCCGTCATCAGGCGATGGTTCGTAGCGGCCCGCAAATATCCACACTCCATACTGGCGGGGCGTTCATGCGCTGACGTATCAGGTGTGGAGAATGGTGAGCACGGCCTGGGAAAAGGGCAGCTGGCTGTCCGGATTCTGCTCTCCGCAGCGCGTCCGGGTCTAGTACCTCGACGCAGTGATTTTGACCGGTTCAAGCGGCCGCCTGCAGATCATCGGATTTCTGGGTGAGTTGTGCATAGGCATGCGCCAGCTTCAGACGCGCCTTCTCGCAGTTGAACATCCACTGGATTTTGTCTTTGT
>JAJFKF010000119.1 GCA_021773365.1 Gammaproteobacteria bacterium
CAGCGCGTCGACATCGGCGACCGTCACCTCGGAACTCAGCTCGTAGCCGCCGCCGATTTTCAGTTCCAGCGCGTTGTAGTCCTTCAGCCGGCCAGGTAGGCGAGAAATCCGCGGCGGTCTGCCGGATCGAGCGCCCTCAGCTCAGCGATTTTTTCCGGGTAGTAATACTCCAGGAAATCCGCCCGCACCTGCGACAGCGCGTCCACCATGGCATCCGCCCTGGCGGCGCCCGACAGTCGTCCGGCCCTGGCCAGTCCCTCGCGGAAAGCCCTGCCGCGTGCAATCAGGGGTTCAAGCTGGGCGCGAAAGCGCGCCGGCGTATCGAGCTTCACCGAAGCGGTAATTGCTGCCAAGGAGCCGCTGTCAGTGGGCGGGATGTAGGTGGTCCACGCATACGGCTCGCCGCCGGGCGTGGCCAGAAACACCGACGGAAAACTGCCGACCTTGTACCGGGCCTGCAGCGCCACATAGCGTTTCTTGCGCTCGGGGGACAGTCCGCGCGCCAGGGTGTCGATATCCACCAGCACGAAGTGTTCCGCCGCCCAGTCGTTGAACTCCGGCTTGACCAGGATGTTGTACTTCAACCATTTGCAGGGCGCGCACCAGTCACTGCCGCCGAAGACGATGAGCATGTCCTTGCCGCTGCTTCGGGCCTCGGCCAGGGCGGGGGGCATCTCCGCGAACCACCCCTCGTGGGACATATCCGTTTCCGGCGGCAAAGCCGGCTTCTGCGGCGCCTGGGTCCGGGCTTGGGCCTGCGCGAGCAGGAAAGGTGCCATGACAAGCATCAAGGAGAAGAATTTGATTTTCATAGGATATGGAGACTGGATGAGGACCACCGATTCACTAGCTGCAAGCCCGGATTTCCGTAGAATCCCCTTACGCTAACGACACTGATTTCTGCGCGAACAACTGTCAACCTCCCTGGACTTAGTCTGCCGGGGCGGGGAAGGGTTTCCGGGGATGTGAAAAACCATGAATGGTTTTTCCCAAGGCCCCCAGGATGGGGTCTTACTGCCGGTCCCCGGAAACCCTTCCCCGCCCCGGCAGACTGAGCCTGGTACCACCAACCTTGGCGAGCCAGCACCCAGGTCCGGGTGATGGACCACGAGCCGCCTGAAGGAATACCTCCCGACCCGCCATGAAGAAACTGATCGCCATCGTCGAAGACGAACCCGCCATCCGCGCCAACTACGCCGCGGCCTTCGAACGCGCCGGCTACGCCGTGCGCACCTTCGCCAATCGCCATCAGGCCATGCAGGCCTTCGCTTCAAGACTGCCCGATCTTGCCGTCATCGATGTATCGCTGGAGGACGAAGTGGAAGGCGGGTACGAACTGTGCCGCCAATTGCGCGCCCTGTCGGCAGAGCTGCCCATCGTGTTTCTCACCGCTCGCGACAGCGAAATCGACGCCATCTCGGGCCTGCGCCTGGGCGCGGATGATTTCCTCACCAAGGACATCAGCCTGGCACATCTGATCGCTCGCGTGGTGGCGCTGTTTCGGCGCGTCGAAGCACTCCAGCATCCCACCCGCCCGGCGCAGATACTGCATCGCGGGCCGCTGATGCTGGACACCGAGCGCATGCAGGCGTCCTGGAATGGCAGCGTGGTGCCGCTGTCGCTGACGGAGTTCTGGATCGTGCATGCGCTGGCGGAGCATCCCGGACACGTCAAAAACCGCCAGCAGCTGATGGACGCCGCCAATGTCGTGCTGGATGACAACACCATCACCTCCCACATCAAACGACTGCGACGAAAGTTCGCCACGGTGGAACAAAAATTCGAGGCCATCGAAACCGTGTATGGCATGGGCTATCGTTGGATTGACCAAGTTTGACCAGGCTGGATTGAGCGGACTGGATCACGTGAGGTTGCGTTGAACAAGGCTGGCTGAAACATTGACACTGCGCCTGCAACTGCTGCTGCTCAGCCTGCTTACGCTGCTGCTGCCCTGGGGCGGGTGCCGCTACGCGCGCGAGGTTGAGTCCGTGCTGCGGGAGGGCGAGCAGCAGGCACTGTTGTCGGCGGCAAACACGCTGGCGGCAGTGCTGGCCACCGAGCCCGCGGCAGTCGATCCGCGGCTCGCCGCCACCGGCTTCGATCCGGCGGCCGGCGATCTATATGTCCATCGGCTGCGCACCCGCCCCCTGCTCGACGGCTATGCGGACGAATGGAACATTCCGGAAACGGCCTTCCGTCACATCTCAGCCGACGGCGGCGCGCTGCAGGTGCAGTACCTTGCGGCCACCGACGAACAGAACTTCTACCTGCTATGCCGGATCACCGATCCGCTGGTGCGACTGGAACAGACCGCGGACAACAGTCTGCCACCGGAGGAACGCGCCGATCATTTCTGGCTGTCCCTGCCGGCAGCAGATGGCGCCGCGCGGGATTATTTGTTCATCACCAGCGCACCGGGACTGATCGGCGCGCACCGGCTCACCGCCCCGGTGCGCGGCCAGCGCGGCAATACCACCGAGCCGCGCATTCAGGCCTGGTGGCAGCCGGAAGCCGATGGCTATCGCCTGGAAATCAGCGTGCCGCAGACCATGGTGGAGGGCCGTGTCGGCTTCGAAGCAGTAGACGTTGGCGATTTCACGATGGGACCGGTGCGCGTCGGCACGCTGGATCCGCAAACTCATCAGCCGCGATCCGGGCGCCTGCTGCAACCGGCCGTTGCGCTGGAGCAGAAACTCGCAACCCTGCTGCCGCCCGGAACACGCGCACTGGTAGCCAATGAGAATGGCTGGATACTGGCGCAAACCGGCGCGCTGACCCCCGCACAGGCCCGCCCTTACGAGAGATCCGCGGACTGGCTGCAGGCCATCTATCGCCGTTTGCTGGAAAGCGGACGTGAGGCGCTGCCGGTTCGACCTGCACCGCCCGGCCGCATAGGTGGCGCGCACGCCGATGCCGCTTTGGCGGGTCGGACGGGCAGCACCTGGTTTCGCCTGCCCGACGAGCGCCGTTCGGTACTCGCCGTTGCCGTACCACTGGCAGGCGCCACCGGCGCATCACCTGCGCAACCCACAAGCGTGCTGGTGCTCGAACAAACCGGCGAACGACTGCTGGTGCTGCGCGACCGCGCGCTGACGCGGCTGCTCAATCTCACCCTGCTGGTCACCGGCGCCGCGGTGCTGGCCATCTTCATCTTTGCCACCGTGCTGGGTCTGAGACTGGGCCGCCTGAAGCGTGCCGCGGAAACCGCGCTCACGCATGAAGGACGGATCAATTCCGCGATGCCGGAGACCCGGGCCGGCGACGAGCTCGGCGATCTGGCGCGCAGCTACCAGCGACTGCTGGGGCAACTGAACGAGTACACCGGATACCTGCGCACCCTGGCCGGCAAACTGGCGCATGAGCTGCGCACGCCGCTGACCATCGTGCGCTCCTCCATCGAGAATCTCGAATCGGAGCGTACCGCGACAAGTCCCGATCTCTATCTGGCGCGGGCGCGGGAAGGCGCCGACAGGCTTCAGGGCATACTCACGGCGATGAGCGCCGCCACGCGCACCGAGGAGGCCATTCGGCATGCCGAGCGCAGGACCTTCGACCTCGATGCCCTCGTGGTTTCCATGGCCCGCGCCTACGCGGATGCCTTTCCCGCCCGCCGCTTCGAGGCGCGGACACCCGGCGAGCCCTGCCGGGTTGACGGTGCTCCCGACCTGATCGCACAACTGCTCGACAAGCTCATCGACAATGCCGTGGATTTCAGTGCCGCCGGTTCGTTGATCCCAATCGAACTGCGCATCTGCCCTGCCGGAGAGGTGGAGCTGTGCGTGATCAACACCGGACCGCCGATTCCACCGGCCCTGCGCGGGCGCATGTTCGAGTCAATGTTCCAGCTGCGCGGCGCGGCGGGAGAGGCCCGATCCACCGGCGTTCATTTCGGTCTGGGCCTGTATGTGGTGCGGCTGATCGCGGAGTTCCACCGGGGCGAACCCTTCGCACAGAACCTGGAGGAACCTGGCGTGGTACGCATCGGGATCCGTCTGCCGCACGCATGATCCGGCGAACGGCCTTCCTGGCCGCCCGCCGGTACCGCACCCTGCCTGTCAGGATTTCTGTTCCTCGGTCGGCTTCTTCTGTTTGCCCTTCTCGTACTCGGCCACGCTCAGCATGCCGTTCTTGTCGCTGTCCAGCGCATCGAAGTGCTGCGCAACCACCGGGTTGACACTGGCTTCATCCTTGCTCAGCTGTCCATCACCGTTGGTATCCAGCGTGCGGAACTCGGGCCATTTGGTGTTCTGCGGCTCGGCGGGCATCTGGGCAAAGGCCGTAGCGCCGGCCAGCAGGCTGGCAAACAAAGCTGTCTTCACTGCTTTCATGATGGTCTCCTCAGGTTGCGGCATGAAAATATTTCCATATTCAACTCACCTCACATCACCCGTGGCGATATGAGGTACACGACTGTCAGTGCAGTCGGCGTGCCAGGAGGAAATTCGGCCAGTGCATTCAGCATGTTGCATCCCGGCCGCACGGCTGCAGCAAACAAAGAACACTACGTCATGCCACCGTGATGTGTTCAGACGGCAACACAAAAGCGCTTGACTTGTCGGCAGGGAATAAAAAAGGCGCCGCGAGCGGGGGAAGCTGATCGCGGCGCCAGAGCGAACCTTGGGGGGTTCAGGGGATATAAAGTTCGCTGAGCCAGATATAGCAATGGCCGTGCCAGCCTGGCATCGCTATATTTTTCAATAACTTGGCGTTCGGCCACCCCGACACGGGGTGACGCACATTGTCAGTTTTCGACCTGCTGGTACTCTTCACGCCCATGTCTACATCTCCCCGACGGCGCCTGCTCGACAAACTGTCGGGTTCTCCCACCCTTCTTGGCGAAGGGACCCGCTTCATTGGCAACCTCGAGTGCACCGGACCGCTGGTAGTCTGCGGGCAGCTGCAGGGCGACGGACACATAGAGGGTGCGCTGAACAT
>JAJFKF010000120.1 GCA_021773365.1 Gammaproteobacteria bacterium
GGGGACTGGGTGGGTTGTGTACACGGGGGTCCGGGGGGGTGGGGCGCATGGGTGGGCGTTTGATGGGCGTTGACCGGGGGCTGGGGAAGTTATCCACTATTAAAGGGCGGGGATTCCCCATAAATTGTGGATAACTTCCCCTGCCCCCGGACAACGCCCATCAATCGCCCACCCTTGCGCCCGACCCCGCCGAACCGCCGTGTAAACTACCGACCATGTCCCGCGAGCTCCTCGTCACCAACGCCCTGCCCTACGCCAACGGCGCCATCCACCTCGGCCACCTTGTCGGCTATATCCAGGCCGACATCTGGGTGCGCTACCAGCGCATGCTGGGCCGAACCGTGCACTACATCTGCGCCGACGACACCCACGGCACCCCGGTCATGCTTTCCGCGGAAGCCGCCGGCATCACCCCGGAGCAGCTCATCGAGCGCATGCACCGCGAACATGCGCGTGACTTCGCGGGCTTCCACGTGCAGTTCGACAACTACCACACTACCCACAGCCCCGAAAACAAGACGCTGGTGGAACAGATCTACCGCCAGCTCCGGGCGAAGGACCTCATCGCCACGCGCACCATCGAGCAGTTCTATGACCCGGTCAAAGAAATGTTCCTGCCCGACAGGTTTATCAAGGGCGAATGCCCGAAATGTGGTGCGCAGGATCAGTACGGGGATTCCTGCGAGGTCTGCGGCGCCACCTACGCGCCAACCGACCTGAAGAATCCCTACTCCACCGTCTCCCGCGCCACTCCGATACGCAAGACCTCCGAACATTTCTTCTTCAAGCTCACCGCCTGCGCACAGTACCTGCGCGAGTGGACCGGCGCGGCCGGACGCCTGCAGCCGGAGGCGTTGAACAAGATGAAGGAATGGCTGGGAGAGCCCGGCGAGGAGAAGCTGGCCGACTGGGACATCTCCCGCGACGCGCCCTACTTCGGGTTCGAGATCCCCGATGCGCCCGGCAAGTATTTCTATGTCTGGCTGGATGCGCCGGTGGGCTACCTGGCCAGCTTCAGGCAGTACTGCGAGCGACGGGGCATGGACTTCGACGCCTTCCTGCGCAGCCCGGACACCGAGATGGTCCACTTCATCGGCAAGGACATCCTCTACTTTCACGCCCTGTTCTGGCCGGCCGTACTGCACAGCGCGGGCATGAAAGTGCCTGCGGCCGTATGGGCCAACGGTTTCCTCACCGTCAATGGCGCCAAGATGTCCAAGTCGCGCGGCACCTTCATCACCGCAAAAAGTTACCTGGACCTTGGCCTGAACCCTGAGTGGCTGCGCTACTACTACGCCGCCAGGCTTGGCGCTTCGATGGAAGACATCGACCTGAACCTCGGGGATTTTGTCGCGCGCGTAAACAGCGACCTGGTGGGCAAGTACGTCAACATCGCGAGCCGGACCGCAGGATTCATAAATACGATGTTTGCCGGGCGTCTCGCGAATGAATTGCCAGTTGTCGATCCGGGGCCGTATCTACACCCATCTCCTTTTCATGGACTCGTAACACGCCCAGGGTTCAATCCACGGGATATTTTCGACCGCTTCAAAAACGAGGGTATCGCTATCGCGCAGGCCTATCAGGATCGCGATTTCGCCCATGCCATGCGGCTGGCCATGTGGCTAGCGGATATAGCTAATCGCTATATAGATGACCGAAAACCATGGATGCTGGCGAAAGACAAGGCCAGCCGTCGCGAGCTTCACGGTGTATGCTCAGTCGCTTTGAACCTGTTCCGCCTTCTGACTATATATCTGAAGCCTGTACTGCCAGTACTGGCGAAAAACGTGGAAACGCTCCTGCAAATTCCGAATCTTAGGTGGGAAGACGACAAGAGCCTCCTGCTTGACCACCACATCAGTTCCTACAAGCACCTATTGACCCGCATCGACCCCAAACAGATCACAGCCATGACAGAAGCCAACAAACAGACGCTATCGCCCCCTCCGACTATTTCCGGACCGGCCTCCACCCCGACAACCTCCCCCGGCGCGAAAGCTGCATCGGCAGCCGCCGCGGCGCCCGCCGGCCCGGCAACCATCGGCATCGAGGATTTCGCAAAGATCGATCTGCGTATCGCGCGCATCGTCGAAGCCGATCACGTTGAGGGCGCCGACAAACTGCTGCGCTTCAAACTGGATCTCGGACCATTGGGCACCCGCCAGGTCTTCGCCGGTATCAAGTCCGCCTACGACCCACAGTCCCTGGTGGGCAAACTTGTGGTCGCCGTAGCCAACCTCGCGCCGCGCAAGATGCGCTTCGGCGAATCCCAGGGGATGGTGGTGGCTGCCAGTGGCGAGGGCCCGGGCATTTTCCTCCTCAGCCCCGATGCCGGCGCGGAGCCCGGCATGAAGGTGAAGTGACCTTCGCCACCGACATCGACGCCTTGCTGCCGCAGACCCAGTGCACCCGCTGCGGCTTTCCCGCCTGCCGCCCGTATGCCGAGGCCATCGCTCGCGGCGAGGCTGATATCAACCAGTGCCCGCCCGGCGGACAACCCCTGATCGACGCTCTGGCCCGGCTGCTGAAACGTGCCTCCGGCCCATTGAACCCGGACAACGGCATGGAAGCCGCGCCACGGGTCGCCGTGATCGACGAGGAGCGATGCATCGGCTGCGCCAAGTGCCTGCCCGCCTGTCCGGTGGATGCCATAGTAGGCGCGCGGCGCCACATGCATACGGTCATTGCCGCTGAATGCTCGGGCTGCGATCTATGCCTGCCTCCCTGCCCCGTGGACTGCATCGAAATGGTCGCGGTGGGCAGCAGCAGCTCCACGCCACTGTTGCTTGCCGAAGTTCAGCGCCGTGCCAACGGCTACCGGCGCCGCTACAAAGCGCATCTTGCGCGCCGTGAGCGGGAAGATGCGGAACGCGCCAGCCAGCTTGCGGCGCGCAAACGGGCGGCAAGCGGCTGGAGCAGCCATGAAACCCGCGGCTCGCGCTGAGCTGTTCCGGCGGCTGCAATCCGCCAATCCCCACCCGCGTGGCGAACTGAACTACGCCAATCCCTTTGAGCTGCTCGTGGCCGTCATTCTTTCCGCGCAGGCCACAGACAAAAGCGTCAACAAGGCTACGGCGACCCTGTTTCCGCTCGCGAACACTCCGCAGGGCATCATTGATCTCGGCGTACGCGGGCTGTCGCGGCACATCCGCACCATCGGCCTGTACAACGGCAAGGCAAGAAACATCATCGCCACCTGCCATCTGCTGCTCGAGCGCCATGGCGGCGTGGTGCCACGCGACCGCGCCGCCCTGGAAGCCCTGCCCGGAGTCGGCCGCAAAACAGCCAATGTCATCCTCAACATCGCCTTCGGCGAGAAGACCATCGCGGTGGACACGCATGTGTTCCGCGTAGCCAACCGCACGAGTCTGGCGCCAGGCAGGACGCCTCTGGCAGTGGAGAAAGGACTGCTGGAGAATGTACCTGCGCCGTACCTGCAGCACGCGCATCACTGGCTGATCCTGCACGGACGCTATGTGTGCCTGGCACGCAAGCCCGGTTGCCCGCAATGCATCGTTGCCGATCTGTGCGCCTTCAAGGAGAAAACCCCCGGTGCCCCTGTTTCACGATCAAGGTCGCGCTGATCTTCGGCGCATGTACACGCAGGCGTGGCAAAACTACCGCGCCGGCCAGCCACTGCAGCCGCTGGAGGCTCAAGTAGCACAAATCATCAGCGAGCACCCCGAGTATCACGCCCTGCTCGAAGCGCAGGACGCCTCACTGGAGGCGGAATTTCCACCCGAGGCCGGCGCCAGCAATCCCTTCCTGCACATGGGACTGCACCTTGCGCTGCGCGAACAGGTCGGTACTGACCGGCCAGCGGGCATCGCCGCCGCCCATGCCCGGCTGTGCGAGCGCCTTGGCGGACGGCACGAAGCCGAACACCGGATGCTGGAGGTGCTGGGGGAAACGCTATGGGAGGCACAGCGGTATGGACGGGCGCCGGACGAAGCCCTCTACCTGGAACGGATCAGGCAACTCAGCAGCAGCGTGTAACGCCGAAGACAGGACACCGGGCCGCCCGTCGGGCTCACTTGCCCTTGCCAGCCACGCGCAGCCCGCCAGACAGCTGACGCAGAACCCCGACCACCACCCCTTCGATGAGTAACGACTGGCGGCGTATGTCCACCCGGATGGGCTTGAAATCGCTGTTTTCCGGCATCAGCCAAACCACCGAGCCTTCCTGGCGATAACGCTTGACGGTGACTTCATCCTCCAGGCGCGCGACGACAATCTGCCGCGTACGCACGTCGGGGGTGCGGTGCACCGCCACCAGGTCACCGTCAAAGATTCCGGCGTCGCGCATGCTCATGCCCGACACTTTCAGCAGATAATGCGCCCGTGGATGAAATAGCGAGGGATCGACCTGGTAGTGACCCTCAATGTGCTGTGCAGCCAGGATGGGCTGACCGGCGGCGACGCGCCCGATCAGCGGCAGACCCAGCTGCTCGCGCAGACTGTCGCGCAACTGAATGCCACGCGAAGCACCGGGAATCAGGTCTATTGCCCCCTTGCGCTGCAGGGCACGCAGGTGTTCCTCGGCCGCATTGGGCGAACGGAATCCCAATGCCTTGGCGATCTCCGCCCGCGTGGGCGGCATGCCGGTTTCCAGCAAACGGGTCTGGATCAGCTGCAGGATTTCCTGCTGGCGGGGGGTCAGATCGGACATACTCAGCCTGTATACCAATACAGAGACTGGAAATATATACAGGTTATCAGCACCCGGCGCAAGCCGGTGCCGGAACGCGCCGCCTCCACCGGCAACAATACTGATCAAAACTGCCACGCCGATCGACTGATGTCGGCGGTTTATGCTGCTACGCATGTCGTCCATGCCCGACATGGAAAAATTTTCCTGTTGCATCCCGCGCGTAAATCAGTCAATTTTCAACTGTTCCGTTTCCGCTCATCGAGTTGGAACTAGGACTTCGGGCTTAATAACCCAAAAAATTTCATTCGAACGAAAGGGGTAGCACATGAAGACTGCTTTGGTATTGAAGGCCTCGACGGCCGTGTTGTGTCTTGGAATGCTGGCGGGCTGCGCGGATCTCAAACCCTTGCAGCAGCAGATCGATGACCTGAAGGGTCAGGTTGCACAGGCGCAGCAGGACGCCTCTTCGGCGCAGAACTCCGCCTCCACCGCCTCCACCGCCGCTTCGGCTGCGCAGAAGACGGCCAGCGGCGCGCAGAACACCGCCAACCAGGCGATGTCCGCTGCTCAGGCTGCACAGTCCTGCTGTGACGCCACCAACGAGAAGATCGATCGCATGTTCAAGAAGTCGATGTCCAAGTAATCGACTACGCGACTATCGTTGAGAGAACGCCGCGGCTTCCCGCGGCGTTTTTTTTGCACGATGGGATCAGCGCGGGGTGATGCCCGGCAGGGAAACGGCCACGGGTACGCCGCGGGCTTCCAGCAGGGTTCGCTCGGCCAGCGGCCAGTTGATGCGCACCGGACGCTCCCGGGTCGCCTCCACCAGCATGCGCGTCAACCCGGTCAGACCCACTGTGTGCTCCCCGACGTGCTGCGCTGTATCCAGCGCCGGACTCATGGGCGGATGCACCTCCAGGTACAACACGCCATTCACCCAGCCGGTCTGCACCGGTTCATTGAGAATGGTCACCCGGGTGCCGACGGGCACCCGCTCAAAGAGCGATTCGATGTTCTCCGGATACATGCGGATACAGCCGTGGGTGATCTGCATCCCCACGCCCACCGGGCGATTGGTGCCATGGATGAGATAGGCGCCGCTGGGAATGCCGAGGCGCATGGCGTATTCGCCCAGAGGATTGTCAGGTCCCGGCGGCACCGCTGCCGGCAACGGCCTGCCTTCCTCGGCATGCTGACGACGGATCGACTCAGGGGGATACCACACCGGCTTGCGCCGCTTGCTGACGACGGTGGTCGCTCCCAGCGGGGTTTCCCAGTCCATCTGCCCCACGCTGATCGGATGGGAGATCACCACCGGCTCGCGCCCCGGAACCGGCCGCGGGAAGTAGTAGAGGCGCTGCTCCGGCAAGTTGATGACGATGCCCTCACGCCGCACCCTGGGCAGCAGGTGCTGGGTGGGCAGTACAACGGGCTTGCCCTCGCCCGGCAGCCAGGGATCGAGACCCGGATTGGCAGCACTAATTTCTTCGAAACCCAACCCGTAGCGGCGGGCAATGTCCGGCAATGTGTCCTCGAAACGGGCGACAGTCTGCTCCGGCAATCCGATCAGGTCGTGACCCGCGGGCGGCAGCACATACTCTTCCGCCTGCCCCGCCACCGCCGTGAGCAGCAGGCAGACACAGCACGGGACCGGACGCAGAATCTTTAATCCTTTCATCAGTAACGAACCAGCGCGGAACCCCAGGTAAAGCCGCCGCCGAAGGCCTCCAGCAACAGCAGGTCGCCGCGCTTGATCCGCCCATCGCGCACGCCCACATCCAGCGCCAGCGGCACCGACGCCGCCGAGGTATTGCCGTGCTCATGCACCGTGATGATGACCTTCTCCAGCGGCATCTCGAGTTTTTTCGCCGTGGCCTGGATAATGCGGATGTTCGCCTGGTGCGGCACCAGCCAGTCGATCTGCGATTTCTGCAGCTTGTTGGCCTCCAGGGTCTCATCGACGATGCGGCCCAGCGTATTGACCGCAACCTTGAACACCTCATTGCCGCGCATCTGCACGCCCTGCCCGTCGCCCGGCTCGACCCAGCCCTTGGAGACACCGCCCGGGTAGTACAACAGGTCCTGGTAGCGTCCGTCGGCGTGGAGGTGCGTGGAAACGATGCCGGGCTCATCGGAGGGCTTGAGCACGACCGCGCCAGCGCCGTCGGCGAAAAGCACGCAGGTCTGGCGGTCCTTCCAGTTCACCATGCGCGTCAGCGTTTCGGCGCCGATGACCAGCGCGCATTTGGCCTCGCCAAGGCGCACAAACTTGTCGGCAATGGATAACGAATAAATAAATCCAGTGCAGGCCGCCTCGACGCTGAAGGCAGGGCAACCGTGAATACCCAGGCGCTGCTGCAGCAGCACCCCGCAGTTGGGAAAGATCAGATCAGGCGTGGTGGTGCCGAAAACAATGAAATCGACCTCCTGCGGTTCCACGCCAGCGGACTGCAAAGCCGCACGGGCGGCGTGTTCGGCCAGATCGACAGTGGTCTCACCGGGAGAAACAATATGGCGGCTGATGATACCGGTGCGACTGCGAATCCACTCATCGGAGGTGTCGACCATCTTTTCCAGTTCGGCATTGGTCAACACGCGTTCGGGCAGGTAGCCGCCGGTGCCGGCGATTCGTGAGTACATCAGTCGTTCACCTCATCTAATCAGGCCACCGCAGGATAATGCGGTATCAGCGCCCGGTCTGCACCCGTTGCGTATCCCCGCCCCGGCACTCGCGTGCGATTTCTTCGACAATCCGGGCCGGCACGCCGCGAGCCGCTTCGCGGGCCGCGGTGCGGATTGCATGGGCAAATGCAGTCTGATCCGCACCGCCATGGCTTTTTATAACGATGCCATTCAGTCCCACCATGCTTGCACCATTGTAGCGACGCGGGTCCAGACGATGCTTCAATGCCATCAGCGCGGGGCGCGCCGCGGCGGCCATCAGCTTGCGCCCCAGCCCGCGACTGAATTCCTCGCGCATGGCCGCACCGATCATGCGCGCGGTACCCTCGATAGTCTTGAGCGCCACATTACCGGTAAATCCATCGGTAACCACCACGTCAGCCTCGCCGGTAAAGATGTCATCCCCCTCCACGAAACCGACGTAGTGCAGGGCGCTGGCCGAAAACAATCGATGTGCGGCCTGTACTGTTTCATGCCCCTTGATGTCTTCCTCGCCGATATTGAGCAACCCTACTCGCGGGCGCTCGACAGCACCAAGGTCGGCCGCAACCACCGCACCCATGATGCCGAACTGGAAAAGCTGCTGCGCGGTGCAGGCTGCGTTGGCGCCGAGATCAAGCACATGGGTGTGCCCGCCAGCGGATGGAAGCGCGGAAACAATGGCGGGACGCTCCACTCCGGGCAAGGGCTTGAGAACAAAATGGGCGGTGGCCATCAGCGCACCGGTGTTGCCGGCGCTTACGCAGGCCGCAGCACGACCGGCCTTCACCAGCTCGATGCACTGTCGCAGCGAGGAATCTTTCTTGCGCCTGAGCGCCTCCCTGGGCGCCTCGTCCATGGCCACGACCTGGGTGGCCGGATGCACTGCCAATCGTGGATGCCCTTCGCAGCCCTGGGCACGCAGACAGGCCGTAATGTCATCAGGGATGCCGACCAGGATCAGATTCAGGTCTTCACGCTCGCGCAGCAGCATCAGTGCGGCGGGCACGCAGACCTGCGGGCCGTGATCGCCGCTCATCACATCAACAGCGATTGTGCAGGTCTGCGCCAAGTGAAGTACCAGGCCGGCGGCGTTATTGTGGATTCCGGAGTGAATACCGGATCGAATTCAGGAGCGAACTCGCGGCATAACAGGCGGTGCCGCGAGGGCTACTCGTCGTCGTCTTCGCTCTTGGCGGTATCGAGCACCTTGCGGCCGCGATAGAAGCCATCGGGAGTGATGCAGTGTCGCAGATGCGTCTCGCCGGACTGTCGATCAACGGACAGCGCCGGAGCCGGCAAAGCGGCGTGCGAGCGGTGCATACCGCGCCTGGAGGGTGTCTTTCTGCTTTTCTGAACCGCCATACGATCTCCGAATTCGACCTATGCGGACCGGAGTGGCCGCAGGTCCCAACGAATGGGCGCGGTATGATAGAGACGCCCTCCCGGCCTGTCAAAAACATTTTCCCTGCAAGTTGTTGTTTTAAAAGCATGTCCGACACGCTCATCCTGGCATCCGGCTCACCCTACCGCCGAGAGCTGCTTCAGCGACTGAATCTGCCCTTTCAGGTGCAATCGCCCGACATCGACGAAGCGCCTCGCCCCGGCGAAACGCCCCCTGACCTGGCCCTGCGCCTCGCGACTGAAAAAGCGGCGGCGGTGGCCGCCACCCGACCCGATGCCTGGGTGATCGGCTCCGATCAGGTCGCGGTCTGCCGTGGCCGTCTTGTGGGCAAACCGCGCAATGCCGAGCGCTGTGTGAATCAGCTGCAGGAGGCCAGCGGCCAGGCCGTGGCCTTCCTCACCGCCGTATGCCTGCTGCGCGTGCGCGACGATTACAAACAATCACATCTTGATACCACCACCGTCCACTTCCGCGAACTGAATGACGCCGAGATCCGCCACTACGTTGAGCGCGAACAACCCTATGACTGCGCCGGCGGCTTCAAGGCCGAAGGCATGGGTATTTCCCTGTTCACCGCCATCGAATCAAGCGACCCGACGGCGCTGATCGGCCTGCCGCTGATCTGGATTGCCGGCGCGCTGCGGGAAGCCGACCTTATGCGCTGAGGTCAAACCTGCCGGGCACCGACTCAACACCGTGTGTGAAATGCGGGCTTAAAGCCGGTCAAGCACGGATTTCAGCTCATCATCGAGCGGCACACTCACATTGAAGGTCTTGCCACCGGGCCAGGTGAAGCTCACCAGGTGGGCGTGCAGGAACATCCGCCGCAGACCGAGCTGGCGCAGCTGATCGTTGAACTGCCGGTCACCGTACTTTTCATCACCCGCAATGGCATGACCGGCATGCGCCGCGTGGACGCGGATCTGATGGGTGCGGCCTGTCTTCAGCTCCACCTCCATCAGCGTGGCGCGCTTGCCGAAGAACTGCACCGGCTGGAATACGCTAAGCGCCTCCTTGCCGTCTACATGCACCTTCACCATCCTTTCGCCGCCCTGCAGCTGGCGGGTCATCAGCGGTGCGTCGATGGCCTGGCGGCCATGCGGCCAACGCCCGGCCAGCAGCGTCAGATAGCGCTTCTCAATCGCCCCCTCGCGCAGCAGCGCATGCAGCTCGCGCAGGCGGGAGCGGCGGCGGGCTATGAGCAGACAGCCGCTGGTCTCCCGATCGAGGCGATGAACCAGCTCCAGCTTTTCGTTGGGATGACCGTCGGCCCACCAGTCGCGCAGCGCCTCGATGGCGCCGAAGGCTATGCCGCTGCCGCCATGGGTGGCCATGCCCGCCGGCTTGTTGAGCACCAGCACGTCGGCATCCTCATGGATGATGGCGTGCTGGATCTTCTGCTGCATGGAGGTCGGAGCGATCCTGGAATGCTGCGCGGCGGCAGACTGGCGCACCGGGGGCAGACGCAGGCGATCACCTTCGGTCAGGCGGTATTCGGGCTTTGCCCGGCCGCCGTTGACACGCACTTCCCCACGCCGCAGCACCCTGTATACATGGCTGCGGGGCACGCCCTTGAGCTCGCGTAGCAGGTAATTATCGATGCGCTGCCCGGCATCTTCGGAGGAAATGTCGCGGTGCTGAACACCGCTGTTGGCACCGGCTTCAGGGGAAGGCTCGTAAGGCATTGATTTAACCATTGATTCACATACCCGGCATTGCTATATTCCACAGCACTCGCCCCGGCCGGCATTGCGGAGATTCCGCGGAGCCGCGCAGGTGGACGTTTTCGGCGGTGCCGGAGTCTGCAAGGTTTTCGCGCCGCATGGTAGTTGGTTCCGAAGGTCGGAACCATCGTCTGGCCATCGAACAATCGCGTTGCAAGTCGCCCACGACTCGCCGCCCGGCATCTGAGCATGAACACCCCGATCCCTTCGTCCGGTTTCCCGGCTGACCGCGCTCAGCGCCCGATGGCCCCTCACTCGCACTTAGCAGGGCCAAATGAAAAGAATGCTGATCAATGCAACTCAGCCGGAAGAGTTGCGCGTCGCATTGGTGGATGGACAGCGACTATATGATCTCGCCATTGAGATCCCCTCCCGCGAACAGAAAAAGGGCAACGTCTACAAGGGCCGCATAACCCGCATCGAGCCCAGCCTCGAGGCTGCCTTCGTCGAATACGGCGCCGAGCGTCACGGCTTCCTGCCGCTGAAGGAAATCTCCCGCGAATACTTCCGCGGCCAGCCCAAGGCCGACGGTCGCGTGAACATGCGCGAGCTGCTCGACGAGGGGCAGGAGATCATGGTCCAGGTCGAGAAAGAGGAGCGCGGCACCAAGGGCGCGGCCCTGACCACCTTCATCAGCCTGGCCGGGCGCTTCCTGGTTCTGATGCCCAACAGCCCCCGCGCCGGTGGCGTCTCGCGACGGATTGAAGGCGAAGAGCGCGACCAGCTGCGTGAAGCCATGAATGATCTGGTGCTGCCGCAGGGCATGGGCGCCATCGTGCGCACCGCCGGTGTCGGCCGCTCGGCACCGGAACTGCAGTGGGATGTTGATACCCTGCTCAGCGCCTGGCAGCAGATCGCCCAGGCGGCCCAGGACAACCCCTCCCCATTCCTGATTTACCAGGAAGGCGACGCGGTGACCCGCGCGCTGCGCGACTACCTGTCTGATGACATCGGCGAAATTCTCGCCGACGATCCAGGTGCCTTCCAGAAGGCCCAGGAATACATGCAGCGGTTCATGCCGCCGGAGTCACAGCGTCGGCTGAAGCTCTACGAGGACGAGGTACCGCTGTTCGTGCGCTACCAGATCGAAAGCCAGATCGAATCCGCCTACTCACACAAGGTGAACCTGCCCTCGGGCGGCAGCCTGGTCATCGACCACACCGAGGCGCTGGTGTCCATCGACATCAACTCCGCCCGCTCCACGCGCGGCGGTGACATCGAGACCACGGCCTTCCATACCAACCTGGAAGCGGCCGAGGAAATCGCCCGCCAGCTGCGCCTGCGCGACCTCGGTGGCCTGGTGGTCATCGACTTCATCGACATGGAGTCGCAGAAGAATCAGCATGAGGTGGAGGAGCGCCTGCGCGCCGCCGTCCAGCAGGACAAGGCACGCATACAGATCGGACGCATCTCGCGCTTCGGCCTGCTGGAGATGTCGCGGCAAAGATTGCGCCCAAGCCTGGGCGAGGCCACGCACAAGGCCTGCCCGCGGTGCAGCGGCCAGGGGTCCATCCGCGGGGTTGAATCGCTGGCGCTGGCCATCCTGCGCCTGATGGGCGAGGAGGCGCGCAAGGACCGCACCGCCAAGGTGCTGCTGCAGGTACCGGTGGACGTGGGTACCTTCCTGATCAACGAAAAGCGCTCGGCCATGAACAACCTTACCGAGCGCACGGCGGTAGAGGTCGTCGTCATCCCCAACCCGAATCTGCAGACGCCGGCCTATTCGATCAAACGCGTGCGGGGTGATGAAACGGCCCTGCCGGAGAACAGCGCCACCAGTTACACCATGGCGCAGCAGGATCCGATGCTGCCCGACGAGGCCTATGCAGCTGCCCAGAAGCCCGAGCCGCAGGCGGCTGCAGTGGCCCCGGTGATGCCGGCAACCCCCGCGCCCATCGTCATTTCCGCCGCAGAAGCGCAACAGCAGAACAAGCCGGGGATATTCGTGCGTATCTGGCGCGCCCTGTTCGGCACCGGCACACCCAAACCCGTCACCGCCCAACCGGCCTCCCGCCCCTCCTCGTCGAACCGTCCGCGCAGCGGTGGTTCGGACCACCGGCGCTCCTCCGGTCGCAACGACCGCAATGATCGCTCCCGGCATCGTCGGGATGAACGGTCCGGCTCACGCGGCGGCGAGCGTGGCAACACACGCCCGCGACGTGACGGCGGCAGTAGTGGTGGCGGTGGCGGCGGAGACTCCCGCCGCGATCAGCGTCCCCCGCGCGATGAAAAACGCGCCGACAACGCACCGCGCAGCCCTGGGTCGGTCTCCTCCGGCAACGTTCCGGCAGGAATGCCCGCAACAGCGCCCTCTGGCAATGG
>JAJFKF010000013.1 GCA_021773365.1 Gammaproteobacteria bacterium
GTGCCGCGGTCACCCTGCCCACGGCGCAGTCCTTCCTGGTGTTCACCATGATCGCGATCGGCCTGTCGGCGCCGTATCTGTTGCTGTCGATCTTTCCGCAGGCCGTCAGGTACCTGCCGCGTCCGGGCAAGTGGATGGAGACATTCAAGCAGGCCATGGCGTTTCCACTGTACGCCACGGTGGCCGGTGCGGTCTGGGTGCTGGCCGGGCAGGTCAGCGAAGGCGGCCTGCTGATGGCGCTCATCGGTCTGACGGTGATCGCCATGGCGATATGGCTGTACGGCCGTTACCGTGCTCCGGGTAACAGCGCTGGCCGGGCGCGCTTTGGCCTGGCGGGTGGACTGGCGTTGCTTGTCGCAGGCGCAGCCATGGGCTGGCCGCATGCGCCGGCACCCACGGACATTGTCTGGGAGCCATGGAGCGCTGCGCGCATCGAGCAGCTGCGTGAAGAGGGCCGCCAGATCTACGTGGATTTTACGGCGCGCTGGTGCGTTACCTGTCAGGCCAACAAGAAGGTCGTGTTTGCCTCGGGTGAGGTGAAAGATTACTTCTTCGACAACAAGGTGGCGACGCTCAGGGCCGACTGGACCAACGCCGATCCGTTGATTACGGCGGAACTGGCCAGGTGGCAGCGCAATGCGATTCCGTTCAATCTGGTCTACCTGCCTGGTGTGGCCGAGCCCATGCCGCTGCCAGAAATTCTCACTCCGGGTATCGTCCTCGATGCCTTGCGGGGGCGGGACGAGTCTGGCGCAAAACCGGTGACGCTGAGCGGCTCATAACGGGATTTCGTCCGGCGAGGGTGGGGCTTCCTGCCGTCGCCGGGGACGACTTCAACGTCGCAGGGCCTCGATCCGGGCCCGGGCTTGCGCCAGGGTGATATCGCCGCTGTCGGCTTCCAGAACCGCATCGACGATGCCGTCCAGTTCGTTTTTACTCAGTTCCCCGGGCGTCACAGCCACGATGCTGCCGGCTGCATTCGCGAATACCGTAAAAGGCAGCGCCACCGCATCGACCCCGAAGGCTGCCGCCACGTCCAGCGCCTGTTGTTCGCCTACCAGCAGGGGGTAGCCAATGTTCCGGCTTCCTGCATAGTCAGCCACGGCCTGGCGCCGGTCCACAGCGATGCCAACGACCTGCACCTGGCCTGCATGTTCGGCGTGCAGTGCCTGCAGAAGTGGGATTTCCTCAAGACAGGGTGGGCACCAGGTCGCCCAGAAATTGATGACCAGGGCCTTGCCCTGCCATTCAGCGATGGAACGGGGTCTACCGTTAACATCGTTAAGCACAAAGTCGGGTAGAGCTGTCGGGATTGTTGTTTCAGGTGCTGCCAAAAGAGGGGGTGGCGGGGCGGAAGCCGCTCCAGAAGGGGGCCTGGGCGCCACTTGCCAGTAAAGCCAGAACCCCAGGGCGCCGGCACCCAGGACCGCGCCTGCCGTCAGCATCCACCGCACAGCTGCGTTCATAGGTGGGTGCGAGCCAGTGTCAGAACCCAGGCGTCAGGACCTGGTGCAGCTCTCGATATGCGCGCTGAACTTCTCGGCCTTGGTAAAGCCGTTGATCTGGCATTGCTTCAGCTCCTTGCCCTTGCCGTCGAAGAAGGCGATGACCGGCGGGCCCTTGGAGTCGAAGCGCTTCAGTAATGCCTTGTCGTCGGCATTGTTCTTGGTCACGTCCACCTGCAGGAAGACATAGCCGTCCAGGGCCTTCTGTACTGCCGGATCGGGGAAGACCTGCTTCTCCATCTTCTTGCACGGGGCACACCAGTCGGCGGTGAAATCCAGCATGACGCGTTTGCCTGACTTGGCGGCAGCAGCAATGGCCTGGTCCAGTTCGGCCCCGGTCTTCACGGGTTTGAAATTCGCGCCGGCAGCCCATGCCAGCGAAACGACGGTGGTGGCGAGGACGGCAGCGGTGATGGCACGGAAGCGGCGGATCGATGGCATTTGAAGAATCCCGGGTTGGTATGGACTGAATGCCAGTGTAGCCCAGCCGCCTAAACGGCGGCTGAAGCACGCGGCCACATGTCGACCCACATGACCGCACGATCGTTCCGTAAGCCATGATGGGCCGCAGGCTCTTGCTCCGTCTGTCTTCCCGGCCAGGGACCACGGGGGGCCAGAAGTTTCTCATCTCCCCTTGATTTGCAAACTTCGGCCGCTATGATTAGCAGCCGCCTGGGGGGAGTGCTAACAGCCGCCCTGGCCCCAATAAGCAATCAACCCATTGAATTTCTTAAGGAGTTATCCATGAAGATTCGCCCGCTTCATGATCGTGTGATCGTCAAGCGACTGGAGGAGGAGCGCACCTCGCCCGGTGGCATCGTCATCCCCGACAGCGCCACTGAGAAGCCTATCCAGGGCAAAGTGGTTGCGATCGGCAAGGGAAAAATTCTCGAAGGCGGCGACATCCGTCCGCTGGACGTGAAGGTCGGCGACAAGGTGCTGTTCGGCAAGTACAGCGGCACTGAAGTCAAAGTCGATGGCGATGAACTGCTGGTGATGCGCGAAGAAGACATCATGGCCGTCATCGAAGGCAAGTAAGCACACCGCCAGTCACTAACAGAATCAACGAGGACAACAGCAATGGCTGCCAAAGAAGTCAGATTTAGCGACGACGCCCGCTCCCGCATGGTCAAGGGCGTGAACCTGCTCGCCAACGCCGTCAAGGTGACCCTGGGCCCCAAGGGCCGCAACGCCGTGCTCGAAAAGAGCTTCGGCGCTCCGACCATCACCAAGGACGGCGTCTCGGTGGCAAAGGAAATCGAACTGAAGGACAGGTTCGAGAACATGGGCGCGCAGATGGTGAAGGAAGTCGCGTCCAACACCTCCGATGAAGCCGGCGATGGCACCACCACCGCCACCGTGCTGGCCCAGGCCATCATCCGCGAAGGCATGAAGGCCGTCGCCGCAGGCATCAATCCCATGGACGTCAAGCGCGGCATCGACAAGGCCGTGAGCGCGGCTGTGGATGAGCTGCGCAAGCTGTCCAAGCCCTGCAAGGACCAGAAGGCCATCGCCCAGGTCGGCACCATCTCGGCGAACTCCGACGAGAGCATCGGCAAGACCATTGCCGACGCGATGGAAAAGGTGGGCAAGGAAGGCGTCATCACCGTGGAAGAGGGCTCGGGCCTGGAGAACCAGCTCGACGTGGTCGAGGGCATGCAGTTCGACCGCGGCTATCTTTCCCCTTACTTCATCAACAATCAGCAGAACCAGACCGCCGAGCTGGAAAACCCATACATCCTGCTGTACGACAAGAAGATATCCAACATCCGCGAACTGCTGCCGCTGCTGGAAGCCGTGGCCAAGGCCGGCAGGCCGCTGCTGGTCATTGCCGAAGATGTTGAAGGCGAGGCGCTGGCCACGCTGGTGGTCAACACCATCCGCGGCATCATCAAGGTCTGTGCCGTAAAGGCGCCGGGCTTCGGTGACCGTCGCAAGGCCATGCTGCAGGATATCGCCATTCTCACCGGTGGCCAGGTCATTGCCGAGGAAGTCGGCCTGACGCTGGAAAAGGCCACGCTCAACGATCTGGGTGAGGCGAAGAAGGTGGTCGTGGAGAAGGAAAACACCACCCTCATCGACGGCGCCGGCAAGGGCACGGACATCAAGGCGCGCGTAGGCATCATTCGCCAGCAGATCGAGGATGCAACCTCCGATTACGACAAGGAAAAGTTGCAGGAGCGCGTTGCCAAGCTCTCCGGCGGTGTGGCGGTGATCAAGGTTGGCGCTGCGACCGAGATCGAAATGAAGGAAAAGAAGGCCCGCGTCGAGGACGCCCTGCACGCCACGCGTGCGGCGGTGGAAGAGGGCGTGGTGCCGGGTGGCGGTGTGGCGCTTATCCGCGCCCAGCGCGGCATCGACAAGCTGGAAGGCAGCAACGATGACCAGGCGGTCGGTATCCGAATCCTGTCGCGCGCCATTGAGGAGCCGCTGCGCCAGATCGTCAGCAACGCTGGCGTGGACGCCGCGGTGGTGGTGAACAAGGTCAAGGAAGGCAAGGGCACCTACGGCTACAACGCTGCTACCGATGAGTACGGTGATCTGATCGAAGCGGGTATTCTCGACCCGACAAAGGTCACTCGCCTGGCGCTGCAGAACGCCGCCTCCGTGGCGGGCCTGCTGCTG
>JAJFKF010000121.1 GCA_021773365.1 Gammaproteobacteria bacterium
CCGCTGGGGGGCGGGCTTCGGGGTTTGTTAAAACCCGGTTGGGTTTTACCCACGGCCCCCTTGTAGGGCGTTTTACCGCCGGTCCCCGGAACCCCTCCCCCCTGCGGTCTGCGCTCTCGATGGCCTTGATCCGCTCGTGAAAATCTCCGGCTCAGCCGCTGGCCACCAGTAAAGGCTGCGGCCGCCCGGTAATGTAGCCCTGCACGTAGTCGACGCCCATCTTGCGCGCAGCTTCCATTACCTCCGCATCCTCGACCTGCTCGGCCACTACCTTGAAATTCAGTGTACGTGCCATCTTGATCATGGCCGCGACCATCGCCTGATTGACCGAATCGTGCGCCAGATTCTTCATGAAGGAACCATCGATCTTCAGGAAGTCCATGGTCAGGTTCTTGAGGTTGGAGAAGCTGCCCAGCCCCTGACCAAAATCATCCAGCGCGAACTTGCAGCCCATGCCGTGCAGGACGCCGATGAAGCGCCGTGCGTGCTCAAGGTTGGTGATCACTGAATTTTCCGTGACTTCAAAGCAGACCCGCGACGGCGCCACGCCTGTGCGGTCGAAGGACTCGACGACGAACTCCAGGAACTGCACATCGGCCAGCGTCTGGCCGGAAATGTTGATCGCCACACTCCTGCCAGGGCGGATGTGGATGGCGCCGCGGCCGATGGCGGCCAGCGTTGTCTGTACTACCCAGCGGTCCACCAGCGACATCAGTCGGTAGCGCTCGGCGGCGCGCAGGAACTCACCGGGGGCCACGTCCCGTCCGGATTCGTCTTTCAGACGCACCAGCACTTCCAGCCCGGGTCCGTCCGGATCGGTGCCGTTCATGGACACGATGGGCTGAGCGTACAGCTCGAAGCGGTTTTCCTTCAGTGCACTCTGCAACTTATGCAGCCAGTGAATCTCCCCGCGCTGGCGCGCCATGGATTCATCGCGGATCGAGTAGACATGTACGCGGCTCCTTTGCTGCTTGGCGACGTAGCAGGCTGAGTCCGCTGCGCCCATCATTTCCTCGGCGCCGCCGCTCTCGCGGCCGATTTCCACCAGGCCGACACTGACATCGATGTTGAAGATCTTGTCCTTCCACACAAAACGGTAGTCATGCACGGCGCGGCAGACATCGTCTGCGATCTGCCGGCCCTTCTCCAGCGGACACCCGGCCAACAACAGCGCGAATTCATCGCCGCCGATGCGTGCCACGGTGTCGGAGTCGCGCACCGCATTCTTCAGCAGGGCCGCCACTTCGCGCAGCATACCGTCGCCGGCCATGTGCCCGCAGCTGTCGTTTACCGCCTTGAAGCGGTCGAGGTCGAGATAGCACAGCACATGGCTGCTGGACTCAGCGCGCGCCGATTCAAGCGCCTCCTCCAGCCGCCGTTCAAATTCGCGCCGGTTGACCAGGCCAGTCAGGGCATCGTGGCTGGCCTGATAGGACATCTGCCTCGCCAGGCCGCGCTGCTCGGTGACGTCGTGCAGCACCGCAACCGCGCCAAGCAGTTCCTGTTGCGAACTGTGCAGCGGCGAGACGGTCAGCTCCACGGAGTGCTCTGCACCAGAAACCGGCGCCAGCAGCAATGCCTTGCGGCCGGCAAGATTAACGCGCACGCCGCCAGCCAGACACTCGAGAAATGGATCGCCCAGTGGCTTGCGGTCGTTCTCATCAACGAGCTTGACCACCGCATCCAGAGTCCTGCCCACTGCCTGGGCAGCAGTGACCCCGGTCAGTTTTTCGGCTGCCTCGTTCATGTAGTCGATGTGGCCGCGTTTGTCCGCGGCGATCACCCCTTCACTAATCGACTGCAGGACGACCAGTGCGCGCGAACGTTCCGTTTCGGGGGCTGCAGAGAGCCGGCGTGGCACCATTTCCACCGCGGTGATCAGCAGCAGCGGCTCACCCGGGGTATCGATGCGGCTGCTGGCCAGCTCCAGGCGACTGACCTGACCCTGGGCGCCCACCAGCTCAATTTCGAAGCGCTCCGGAGCCGGTTCGTTGGCCAGGCGACGGCTGATATTCTCGCGCACCAGATCGACATAGTCCTCCGGCACCAGCTCGTGCAGCGGACGCCCCGTCAGTTCATGGGCGTCGAGGCCGGTCAGCGCCGCGAAGCGGGTGTTGGCGTACAGAATGGTCTGCCGGTGCAGCACCACGGCCTCGTGTACGGTCTCCACCAGGCGGCTGAACAGAAGCTCCCGTTCCAGCAGCTTGTGGCCACCGGAATCGAGCCGTGCCAGCAGATTGTTTACGGTCCCGGCAAGAGGCTCCAGCCTGGACGCTTTGCCTTCCAGATTGATGCGCTCATCGGCGCCAGCCTGGACGCTGATGTGCTCGAGCTGGCCGGCCAGCTCGTGTACCGCGCGCAGGTCGCGACGCGCGCGCAGATACAGCGCCAGCACGCCTGCGAGCAGCACTGCAGCAACCGCTACCAGAATGGTGAGGACAGCCTCTGTTGACATGAATCGGATCGATCCTTGGCGGAGTCAGGCCGGAATAAAATGACCAGCAAGGGCAACCGCACTGGCTGCGCGGCATCCTGTCTGCGGCGCGCGGGGCTGGTGCTTATTTCGTGCCCGCGCCGGACGGGAAAGAAGGATAGCCGAAGGCATGGCCATGCCGATGCGTTTTCACCATAATCGCATTTGATGTGAGACCTGAATTCGGTTCGACGCAACGGGTTCGCGCTTGTGGCCCACGCGGAAACTCCGTACTCTGTGCCGCCCGTTTTAACCTTTATTTCGCACTCCGCGCCATGCCCGCTGCCCGCATGAATTCTGAAGCCGCCCGCCGCCAGATGATCGACCAGCAGGTGCGTGCCTGGGACGTGCTTGACGCGGATGTTCTCGAGACCATGGCCTGTGTGCGCCGCGAGCTGTTCGTTCCGCCTGCCATGCGCGAGCTGGCCTTTGCCGATGCCGCGATTGCGCTGGGACACGGCCAGTCCATGCTGACGCCCCAGATCCAGGGCCGTATCCTGCAGACGCTGAACGTTCAGGCCGATGAAGAAGTGCTCGAGATCGGAACCGGATCCGGATTCCTGGCCGCCTGTCTTGCCCGGATGGCCGGTGGGGTGAGCAGCATGGAAATCCTTCCCGATCTCAGTGCCCAGGCCGCCGGGAACCTGCGTGCAGCCGGTATAGGCGGCGTGAACCTGCAGGTTGCCGACGCCATGACGCTGAGTGAGCGTGAACGTTATGATGCCATTGCCATTACCGCATCCTTGCCGGTATACGACCCACGTTTCGAACAGGCCCTGCGCCCGGGTGGGCGTCTGTTTGTTGTTGTCGGGCAGGCGCCGACGATGGAAGCCATGTTGATTCGCAGGACGGGCGCGCAGCAGTGGATGCGTGAGAGCCTGTTCGAAACGGTGATTGAGCCGCTGATCAATGCCCCGCGGCGGCAGCCGTTTGTTTTCTGAATCCTGGGGGACGCTGATGCCTGCACGTATTTTATGGGCCTGCCTGCTCACAACGCTGGTGCCGGGTTTGGCCGCGCATGCGCAATCTATTGATTTAATTAATATTTATCAGCGCGCTCTGCAAAACGATCCTCTGGTGCGCGAGGCGGAGGCCAACCGCCTGGCTGCGCGTGAGGCCCGACCGCAGGCGCTTAGCGCCCTGTTGCCGCAGATCAGTCTGACCGGGCAGGCGAGCAATACTGAATCCGATGGCACGTCGGCATTTTTTACCGGTACGGGCGATATCGCCACCGTTGCCACGCAGCTGGACTCCGACGGCACCGGTTACGTGGCCCGACTGGAGCAGAGTATCTTCCGCTGGGAAAACTGGGCGACCTGGCAGCAGGCGGGCAAGCAGGTGGCGCAGGCTGAAGCGCAATACCTGGCGGCCCAGCAGGATCTGGCGGTGCGGGTGGCGCAGCGTTTTTTCGGCGTACTGGCCGCTCAGAACGACGTGGAGGCCCAGCAAAGCGCACTGGATGCCATCAGTCGCCAGCTCGAGCAGGCCAACAAGCGCTTTGAAGTCGGTCTGATAGCCATCACTGATGTGCAGGAAGCTCAGGCTGCCTACGATGCCGGTGTGGCCGCCGTGATTGCCGGCAAACGTGCTCTGGCCACCAGCGAGGAGTTGCTGCGGGAAATTACCGGTGATGCCGTTTCCGCTTCGGTCCTGAGTCGCCCGGGAGAGTCCATGCCCCTGCAGCCGCCGCAGCCGGCCAGTGAAGAGCGCTGGATCGCCGCGGCGATGGAGCAGAACCCCCGACTCGTCGCCAGCCGTCTTGCGGCGGAGATCGCTCGCGATGAGATCAGCATCGCGCGTGGCGGGCACATGCCGTACGTTTCGTTGACAGCCACCCGTTCGAACACCGACACCAATGCGGACCGCACCACGGCCACCGGGACATTTCCCGCCGACAGCGACTCCGAGGTGGATGAGATCGCCCTGCAGGTCACACTGCCCATCTACAGCGGCGGGCGGACTTCCTCGCGGGTGCGACAGACCGTCTACCTGCACCGGGCAGCCAAGGAGCGTCTGGAACGCACGGCCCGCGAAACCGAGCGCGCCACGCGTGATGCCTATCTTGGGGTCATGTCCGAAATATCACACGTGAAAGCGCTGAAGCAGTCCCTGGAGTCCAGCCGCACCGCTCTGCAGGCCATTGAAGCCGGTTATGAAGTCGGTACGCGTACTGCGGTGGATGTGCTCGATGCACGCAGGGGGCTGGCGCTGGCGCAGTCCGCCTATGCCCGCAGCCGCTATGACTATCTGCTGAATCTGATCCAGCTGGAGCTGGCCGCCGGGAGCCTTGCCATGGAGGATCTGGCGCAGATCAACGGCTGGCTGAATGCGCCGCCGTCAGCAGAGACCCTGGAAACACCGTCCGAATAAGGATCTGGAGGGTGTGAGAGGAGGCGGGCACGATTGCCATGCAATCAATGCCCGCCACGCGTCCTGATGGACGATCCAACGGCTCGATTTACTGGCCGAAGCTCAGGCGGAAGCCGCCGTTGTACACAACCTGCTCGTTGCTGACGTCGACGCCGAAGTTCAGGCCGAACAGGTCGTTGAACATGTAGCGGGCCTTTATCTTGAACAGGGTGTCGTCGATAAAGTCACCGATACCGGCATAGCGCACCGCGCCTTCCATTTCCCAGTTGCCGACCAGGTGGCCGCGCAATCCCAGCTCGTAGCCCATGCCGTTGTAGTCCTCGCCGAAATTGCTGGATCCAGCGGGATCGGTCTTGGCCTGCAGGTACATCACGCTGAGCACCGCATCGACCCGCGGGGTCAGTGCACGGTGGTAGCCCAGACCCACGGCCATGGTCTCGACGTCCATGGGGAAGTTGAAGTCCTGATCAGACCAGTCGAGGAAGGCATGGAGGTTGTCGGATACGGCTACCGAGCCCTGGAAAGCCAGGCCGCCGCCTTCGAGGTCGAGGCCAAAATTTTCCATGAAATCGTTGTACTCGGTGTAGTTGTACCCGAGGTCGATGTAGGAATAACTGCGGTTCTCGGCAGCCGCGGCCGTCCCGGCCAGGCTGGCGAGCGCCACGGTTGATCCCAGTAGTGCCAATGTCTTGCGCATGCAATTCTCCGTCAAAGGGTTGGTTTTGCTCTGTTTTCTCTTCGAAAATCCGTCTTCTCCCTCGCGTTGTAAAAAAACGACATATCGCATGCCAGGGAGAAACCGGCACCGTCTAGCGGTGGCGATCGCGCATTCTATTCAAACCAACGAGTTACACAACAGTCGTGATGCTCATCCGTGGTTTTTTCCCATCAGCCTGCCCCGGGGTGTTGCGGAGAGCGCATGGCGGGAAGAGGCCAGATTCGGACAGCGCACTAGGCGGGCAGCAGCGGTTCGATCAGGTCCAGCAGCCTGCCCAGCGCGCCGCGGTTCTCGTCCAGGGTGGTGCGGCCGAGCGTACCCATGCGCTGGCGCTCACCAGCATCGGCCAGCAAACCGGCCACCTGATCAGCCAGCTCGGTTGCATTGCTGACCTTGTATGCCGCGCCGACCTGTACGAGCAGGGTGGCGATATCCTCGCTGTTGAAATTGTACGGGCCGGTCAGAACCGGCAGGGACAGGGCGGCGGGTTCGAGCAGGTTGTGTCCGCCGACAGGCACCATGCTGCCGCCCACGAATGCCAGATCCGCGGCGGCGTAGAAGTCCATCAGCTCGCCGAGGGAGTCGATCAGCAATACCTCGACCTGCGGGGTGCCCCGCCGCCCGCTGCTGTGCGTAAGGTATGTGATGTTCCGCTGACGCAGGATTTCGGCAACCGCCTCGAAGCGGTTGCGGTGTCGCGGCGCCAGCAACAACAGGGCGTCGCTGCCGCCAGCGCGTATCTGGCGGTGCGCATCGAGCACGATCTGTTCCTCCCCCTCATGTGTGCTTCCAGCCGCCCACACCGGCCGTCCGGCGGCATGCATCTCGCGCAGCCGCCGGCCCTTGGTCAGCACTGCTGCGGGCAGCTCGAAATCAACCTTGATGTTTCCGGTGACATAGGTGCGATCGGCACTGGCGCCGATCGACACAAATCGTCTGGCATCGCTGGCGGTTTGTGCGGCAATGACGATGCCGTGCGCCAGCGTACTGCGAAACAGCGGCACCAGACGCTGGTAGCGGCGCACTGAACGTGGAGAGATCCGGGCGCTGGCCAACACCAGTGGTACGCGGCGGCGCCCGCATTCGTGAAAGAGGTTCGGCCACAGCTCCGTTTCCATGATGAGCGCCAGGCGGGGCTTGATGCGCCGGAAAAAGCGCCGTACGCATCCGGGCAGGTCATAAGGTACGTAGCGGACATGCACGCTGTCGCCGAACAGCTGCCGGGCGAGTTGGGCCCCGGTGGGTGTGACCGTGCTGAGCACCACCGGCAACTGCGGATGGCGGGCGCGCAGCGCGCGCACCAGCGCTGCGGCGGCCTGCACTTCTCCCACCGAGACGGCATGTACCCACAGACTGCCTTCGTCGGCAATGTACTTGCCGAAGCCGAAACGCTCGCCGAGATTGTGCCAGTAGTCACGGTCGTGCAGGCCGCGCCACAGCACCGCGCCGAAAGCCAGTGGCAACAGGGCATACGTGAGGAAAATGTAGATGCGGCGCATGTTGTCTGTTGCCGGAGGCTCAGGCGCGAGCCTGCGCATAGCCACGCAGCAGTGCCTCCCAGTCGGCGCTGGAAGAGCCTTCGGCCAGCAGTCCCTGGTTGATCTTGTTAAGGGAACGCAGCAGGCGTTGCAGGTTCTGTTCGGTCCATCCCCCTGGCGTTCTGCGCTGTCCGCGGTCGAAATCGATTAGAAATACCGCACTGGCGTTGTCGAGCAGAATATTGTGAGCGTTGAGGTCTGCATGGAACACTCCTGCATTGTGGAAGCGCCGTATGCACCGCCCCACCGCCTCCCAGGTGCCGGTCGGCAGGGATTGTGACTGCAGCAGCGCCGACAGCGGGCGCGCATCGGCAATCCGCTCGGTGATCAGTTCGCCGGTGTATGTCAGCCCATTGCGCCGATAGCGCGCCGCGACGGGCGCCGGAACGGGCAGTCCTTCGTCGTGCATGCCGTGCAACAGACGCCATTCCCGGAAAGGTCGCGTGCGCGCCTCGCCGGTCCACAGGTAGCTGTCGCGGGAGAGGTGCGCCATCATCCCGCCGCGCCGGTAGTGACGCAGTACCCAGCGTACGGTGCCGTCCTCCACGAACAGCGCTGCGCCACGGCCTGCCGGTGGGCGCGAGACCTGACCGCGTTCGCGCCAGTATTCGGGGCGGAAGATTTGCGGCTGTGCGTTGCCGAGGCGGGAGCCGTCATATAGCATGGCGCCGCCCGGAATTGTGGCCTGAATGGGCGACTGGATAATTGGCATGGAAGGCATGGGAATCCCGATCAGGGTGCTCCGGACAAATCGCGGTTCATGATTCTCGATACCCCCCCCACAACGGTCTGCATCCTCAGGCTCTCGGCCATCGGCGACACCTGTAATGTTCTGCCGGTGGTGCGTACCCTCCAGCAGGCCTGGCCGCAGGCACGTTTTACCTGGGTAATTGGCAAGACCGAGGCCGCGCTGGTCGGACGAATACCCGAAATCGAGTTTATCATCTTCGACAAACGCGGCGGGCTGCGAGAGCTGCTGCGTCTGCGTCGTGCGATGCGCGGACGGCGTTTCGACCTGCTGCTGCACATGCAGACGGCCCTGCGCTCCAGTGCCGTCAGTTTTTATATTCCAGCACGTGTGAAACTCGGCTTCGACCGCGCGCGCGCGCGCGAGCTGCAATGGCTATTTACCAGCCATCGCATTCAGCCGCGTGAGCGCGAACATGCTCTCGACAGCTTTTTTGGTTTTGCCGAGGCCCTGGGCGTGCATGACCGGTTGCTGCGCTGGGACATTCCGTTGCCCGATGAGGCGCTGGAGTATGCACACACCATCGTTGAAGAGAACCGACGCCTGTTGGTTATCAGCCCCTGCGCCAGTCACGCGCGGCGCAACTGGCGGCCGGAGCACTATGCACGCGTGGCCGATCATGCCACCCGCCTGCACGGCATGCGTGTGCTGCTGACTGGCGGGCGCAGCCTGATAGAGAAAGGCATGGGGCGGGCCATCGAGCAGGCGGCGCAGCAGCCGCTGCTCAATACCATCGGTCGCGACACGCTGCCGCAGATGATGGCCGTGCTCAAACGTGCCGCAGTGCTGATCAGCCCCGATTCCGGTCCCGTACACATGGCTACCGCCATGGGTACGCCCGTCATCGGTCTGTATGCGGCCACCAATCCTGAGCGCACCGGACCATTCTTCAGCCGCTCCTACTGCGTTAACCGTTTTGCGGAGGCGGCCGTGAAGTACCGCCACAAATCGCCCGAGCGGCTGCCGTGGACCACCAAGATTGAGAAGCCCGGGGTGATGGACCTCATCCGCCCCGAGGATGTCATCGCCAAGCTCGACGGCTTGCTGCGCCAGAAGCGCAAGCGGCCGGTACAGCTGCTCTAGTTTCCGACCGCAATCCCAGGAATTTCCATGAAAGAAATCCTCGTCCCCGTTTCGCCTGGCGAACTGCTCGACAAGATCACCATCCTGCGTATCAAGTCCCGGCGTATGAGCGATCCAGCCAAGCTGGCCAATGTGCGCCACGAGCTGGCGCTGCTGGAGACAACCTGGAGGCAGGCGCAGCCGGCGGCTGATGTGAGCGCCGAGGAGACCGCATTGGAGTCGGTCAATGGCCGGCTGTGGACCATTGAGGACGACATCCGCGACAAGGAAGCAACGGCGAGTTTCGACAAGGAATTTATCGAGCTGGCGCGCGCGGTGTACATCAACAATGACGAGCGCGCTGCCATCAAGAAGCGCGTGAACGAAACGCTTGGCTCGAAGATTGTCGAGGAGAAATCGTACAGGGATTATCGCTAGTCCGCATTTCCGGCGAGCAAATAAAAAGCCCCGCTCCGTGAGGAGCGGGGCCTGGCAATGGAATGCCGCGATGGCTGCCTTACAGCAGCGGCACCAGCAGCAGCGCCACGATGTTGATGATCTTGATCAGCGGGTTGATGGCCGGCCCGGCGGTGTCCTTGTAGGGGTCACCCACCGTATCGCCGGTGACCGCCGCCTTGTGCGCCTCGGAGCCCTTGCCGCCGAAGTGTCCTTCCTCGATGTACTTCTTGGCGTTGTCCCAGGCACCACCGCCGGTGCACATGGAGATGGCGACAAACAGGCCTGTTACGATGGTGCCGATCAGCAGGCCGCCGAGCGCCTTGATGCCCTCACCGGGGCCCATCAGCCAGTTCATGCCGAAGGCCACAACCACCGGTACCAGTATGGGCAGCAGCGAGGGCACGATCATTTCCTTGATGGCTGCGCGCGTGAGCATGTCGACCGCGCGGCCGTACTCAGGCTTGGCGGTGCCTTCCATGATGCCCTTGATCTCGCGGAACTGGCGGCGCACTTCAACCACCACGGAGCTGGCGGCGCGGCCCACAGCCTCCATGGCCATGGCGGCGAACAGGTACGGCACCAGACCGCCGATGAACAAGCCGATAATGACGGCAGGATCGGACAGCGAGAACTCAACCAGTTTGCCGGCTGCTTCCAGGTTGTGCGTGTAGTCGGCGAACAGCACCAGCGCGGCCAGACCGGCGGAGCCGATGGCGTAGCCCTTCGTCACCGCCTTGGTCGTGTTGCCCACCGCGTCCAGCGCATCGGTAATCTGACGCACTTCCTTCGGCAGACCCGCCATCTCCGCGATGCCGCCGCCGTTGTCGGTGATCGGGCCATAGGCGTCCAGTGCCACCACCATGCCGGTCATCGACAGCATGGCCGTTGCCGCAATGGCGATGCCGTACAGCCCGTCCAGCGTGTAGGCGCCCCAGATGGCGGCACACACCGCCAGCACCGGCAGGGCCGTGGATTTCATGGAGACGGCCAAGCCTGCAATGACATTTGTACCGTGGCCGGTTTGCGAGGCTTCGGCCACGTAGCGCACCGGCTTGTATTCGGTTGCCGTGTAGTACTCGGTGATCCAGATCAGGGCTGCTGTCAGCGCCAGACCGATCACCGCGCAGCCGAAGAGATTGCCGGCCTGCGCGCCCATCATCTGCTGTGTCACGAACCAGAAGGCGATCAGCGCCAGTACACCGGATACCGCGACGCCGCGATACAGCGCGTTCATGATCTTGCCGCCTTCGCGGGCGGAAACAAAGAAGGTACCGACGATGGAGGCGACAATGGAAACCGCGCCCAGCACCAGTGGATACAGGATGTAGGCGAGGTCGATGCCGCCATCGGCAGTCTTGAACAGCAGTCCGCCGAGCACCATGGTGGCCACTACCGTGACCGCGTAGGTCTCGAACAGATCGGCCGCCATGCCGGCGCAGTCGCCGACGTTGTCACCGACGTTGTCGGCGATGACCGCGGGGTTGCGCGGGTCGTCTTCCGGAATGCCCGCTTCGACTTTACCCACCAGGTCCGCGCCCACATCGGCGCCCTTGGTGAAAATGCCGCCGCCCAGGCGGGCGAAGATGGAAATCAGCGATCCGCCGAAGGCCAGGCCGATGAGCGCGTGCAGGGCAACGTCATCGCCCACGTACCCGCGCAGCAGACCAAAATAGCCGGCCACGCCCAGCAGGCCCAGCCCCACCACCAGCATGCCGGTGATGGCGCCGCCGCGGAAGGCTACCTTCAGTGCCGGATTCAACCCCACGCTGGCCGCCTGCGCCGTGCGCACGTTGGCGCGCACCGACACGTTCATGCCGATGTAGCCGGCGAGACCGGAGAGGATGGCGCCCACCGCGAATCCGCCCGCGGTCGACCAGCTCAGAGCGAAGCCCAGCAGCGCGAACAGCACCACGCCGACGAGGGCGATGGTAGAGTACTGGCGGTTCAGGTAGGCCTTGGCACCGGCCTGGATGGCGGCGGCGATCTCCTGCATACGCGCCGTACCGGCCGGTTGGGCGTTGATCCAGCGTACCGACAGCAGGCCATACAGAATGGCGGCTACGCTGGCACCGACGGCCAGCCACAGTGCAACACTAGGGGTCATGTCTTTCCTCCCGCAATGGACTTGTTGGGTTGTTCAGCCTAAAAACGGGCCGAGAGCGGCCGAAAATAGACGAAAGTGGACGATAAAAAAGGGGCGCGACTATATCAGAACTGCGGCGCGGCTCTCAGGGTTTGAAGGCGGTCCTGAGCTTCTTCGGCACGGGCACGCCTCTGATGGCAACATAATCAGGCAGGCCGTTCCTGTATGGTGGATAGGCCTCGCCGGCAATCAGCGGAGTCAGGTATTTGCGGCACGGCGCGGTAATACCGAAGCCGTCCGCGGTGATGAAATCGCGTGGCACTTTCTTTTCCACATTGGCCACCTCGGCCAGCGGCGCATGGCCGATGCCCCATTTATAAGGACGGCTGGATTTGCGCACGATGATGGGCATGACGGCGTTGTGGCCCTTCAACGCGAGTTCAACTGCAGCTTTGCCCACTGCGTAGGCCTGCTGCACATCCACCTTCGAGGCGATATGCCGCGCTGAGCGCTGCAGGTAGTCGGCCACCGCCCAGTGGCACTTGAATCCCAGCTCCTGCTTGATCATGTCGGCGACTACCGGGGCGACGCCGCCCAGCTGGCTGTGTCCGAACGCGTCCTTGCCGCCGGCCTCGGCCAGGAATCTGCCGTCGGCGGTGGCCGCGCCCTCGGAAACCACGATCACGCAGTAGCCATAATTGCGCACGCAGCGCTTCACACGCGCAAGAAAGGCGGTTTGTTCGAAGGGGATCTCCGGGAAAAGGATGATATGGGGCGGGTCGCCGGCCTTGTTGCCGGCCAGGCCGCCAGCGGCGGCGATCCATCCGGCGTGCCGTCCCATGACTTCCAGCACAAAAACCTTGGTTGAGGTGCGCGCCATGGAAGCAACATCGAGTGCCGCTTCGCGTGTGGATACGGCCACATATTTTGCCACCGAGCCGAAACCGGGGCAGCAGTCCGTGCGCGGCAGGTCGTTGTCCACCGTCTTGGGGATGCCGATGCAGGTGATCGGGAAGTCCAGCTGTTCGCCGATCTGCGCCACCTTGTGGGCGGTGTCCATGGAGTCGTTGCCGCCGTTGTAGAAAAAGTAGCCTATGTTGTGTGCGCGGAAGACCTCGATCAGCCGCTCGTACTCGGCGCGATTGTGGTCCAGGCCCTTGAGCTTGTAGCGCGCGGAGCCAAAGGCGCCGCCGGGTGTGTGTTTGAGTGCAGCAATGGTGCGCGCGGACTCCTTGCCGGTGTCGATGAGATCTTCGGTGAGGGCGCCAACAATTCCGTCGCGGCCGGCATAGAGCTTGCCGATGCGATCGCGGTGCTTGCGGGCGGTCTCGATGACACCGGCGGCGGAGGCGTTGATGACGGCGGTAACGCCGCCGGACTGGGCGTAGAAGGCGTTCCTCTTGGCTTTCGGCATGGAGGCGGTCCGGGGCAAGGCATTGGGAGGGCGAAGGATAGCGCATCGGCAATAGTGGGGGCCGGGAGCGGAAGGAAGTTATCCACAATTTAT
>JAJFKF010000122.1 GCA_021773365.1 Gammaproteobacteria bacterium
ACACTTCCCATGCGCACCGACCGGTTGTCGTAGCGGGCGGCATCGACAAACGCCTCAATGCGGTCGGTGAACTCGCGGCGCACACTCAACTGCAGCGAGCGCACCGAGGGGGTGCTCAGGAGCGAGTATTGATTGCCCAGCACATCGTCGGCCAGCGCCAGATTGTAGTGATCGGCGGTGCCCAGCAACGCCGCGCCATTGTCGCTGTCAGGCCCCGCATACCCTATCGGCACAGACGCGATGGGTGAGTTCAGCGGGCGCTCCGCACCGCCTGGGGCGATTGGCTTCAGCACCAGGTTGCTGCCGTTGGCGCTCCTGATGTTGGTAGTGTAGCCGTGCACCGGATTGGTCGAGGCGATAATGGCGGCATGATTGTTCTCCTCCTGCAGGGCGCGAGAGCGGGCAGCAAAATCCCGATCGCCCATATACAGGGGATTGCCGTCGCGATAGCTGGCCGTGAGCATGACGTTGGTCCGTCCGCCTTCCAAGGTGAAGCCCGCCGTGGCGTCCAGGCGCCGCTGTGCGCCGCCGCCGGCAAAGGTGCCATCGTAGCGGGCGGTGAGTTCCAGATCGTTGTAGTCGCGCTTCAGGATGATGTTCACCACCCCGCCGGTGGCCCCGCCGCCATAAATGCCGCCCGCCGTGGAGGGCAGGATCTCGATGCGCTCCACCGCCGAGAGCGGGATGCCATTGATGTCTGGCTGGTAGAAATCTACTGGTGTGGCCACGCCCGGCATGCGCCGGCCGTTGACCAGGATCAGGGTCTGGTCAGCGCCCAGGCCGCGCAGATCGATCGTACTTTCATTGCCTCGAACACCGATCGTATTCTGACCATTGCTGCCGTGCGACTGGTTCATCGGCAGACGGGTTCTCAGGAAAGTCTCCAGATCCGGCACCATGGAGCGGCTGATTTCTTCGGCATCGAACACCACATAAGGCTGCACATCGTCCTCGGTGCGACGGATGTCGGTGTTGGAACTGCGCGCACCTTTGACGAGGATTTCCGGAATGCCGCTGGAATCAGGCGCGGTGGATTCAGTCGCGGCAGACCTCTTGGCTTTTTCATCATTCGCCGCCTCCTCGGCAACCGGCGCCAGCGCAATCCGCTGCATCTTGCTGGCGGAATCGGCGGCGGAAAGCCTCGCGGTCCGGTCTGCATCAGCTTTGGCAGCGGGACTCGCGTCCTCAGCCCCGGCTTCAATACCGATCACGTTCTCGCCCACCGCGCGGTAGCGCAGCGTGGTGCCCTTGAGCAATTTTGACAGCGCCTGCTGCACCGACATGGTGCCGCGCACACCCTTGGTATTCTGCTGGTCAGCGACCAGGCCCGGCATGAGCACCTGCACCGCGGCCTGATGCGAGAGTTCAATCAATGCAGTGGAAACTTTCTGCGGTCCGATGTCGACGGTGACCGCCCGCGCCAGACCCGGCGCTTCGGCCTGCAGCGCCTGCGGCGCGAACAACACTGACATCAGCGCCACTGTCAGCGCGATGATCGAATGGCATGAGGCCGCTTTGTTAGATGAAAAAGACATGGTTCACTCCTGATCTATACCGCCGGGCGTTGTCGTGGGCGGCCGTGCGGATATAGACAAGTGAGCGTGCAGATCAGGCAATGACTTTTCGACAAATCTCAGTCGGTGCGTACCAGCACCCTGCGACCGTCATCCTCGACCCGCACCTCGACGGCGAACACCCGCGGCAGTGCGCGGATCCAGGCGTCGGTTTCAGCGGTGAACACCGTGCCGGAAAACAGAATGCGGCCGGCGGCCTCGTCGGCAAAGGTCACCGGATGCCTGGCGTAGCGATTGATGTCGGCAATGACCGCGGCCAGTGGTTCATTGAGATATTCCAGGCGGCCGTTGCGCCAGGCCAGGGCATGCGCGGCATCGACGGTGGCTTTTTCCGGCGCGCCGGAATGCCCGTCAAAAGTCAGCCGCTCGCCGGCGGCCGCGCGCACGCTGTCACCGTTCTTCAGCACATCCACCGCCCCTTCGGTCACCGTCACCACGGTGCGCGCATCCGCGCGGCGGATATTGAACGCCGTGCCCACCGCCCGCACCTGCAGGTCGCCCACGTTCACCACGAAGGGCCGCGCGGGATCCTTGGACACGGAGAAATAGGCCACGCCCGCGCTCATTTGCAGCAGGCGCTGGCGCGGCGTGTACTGCACCTCGACCGACGAACGGGCGGCGAGCTGGACCTTCGAGCCATCGGGCAGCTGTTTTTCCTGTGCCACCGCCGTGGGCGGCGAAGTGGGATGCAGCTGCAATCCGATTACCAGCGTCAGCGAAGCGGCAGCCGCCAGTGCCGCACCGCTCCAGGCCAGTACGCGGCGGCGGGTACGCGATGGCACCATCGTAGGGTTCTCCACCTCGCCCCCAGCATCGTCCGCGTCGCTCAGTAACTCAGCCACGGCGCGCGGATCAGTGTCCAGCCGGCCGGACTCGCGCCAGAAGGTCTGCATCTCTTCGAAGGCCGCCTGATGCCGCGGATCCAATTCGTACCAGTGCAGCCATGCGGTCACATCCTCCTGCGAAGCCTCCTCCTCCCGCAGCCGCAGCACCCACTGCCATGCCGCCGCCAGCTGATCGGTCTGCGTCCGCACATCCTGCGCGCCGTGGTTCATGACTTCACCTTTGCCTTTGTCTTTGTCTTTTCCCTGGCCTGTGCGCAGGACAGACCCTGCACGCGCAGCTTGCAGTACAGGCCGGCGTGCGTGAGGTAGTGACGCACCATGCGTGGCTGCACGCCGAGCTCGCCGGCAATCTGTTCGTAGCTCCAGTCCCGCAGCCGGTACAGCACGAAGGCGCGCCGGCATTTCGGCGCCAGCTCGAACAGCGCGCGGCGCAAGACTGTCAGCTCCTGCGCGGCCAGCACCCGATGCTCGGGCGTAAGCCGGTCCACCGGCGGCTCAGCGCCTCCGGCCTGGTCGAGCCGCTGGCGGGTGCGGCGCTGCTTCGCCCGGTTGATGGCGATGTTGGATGCGGTCTTGAACAGGTAGGCGCGCATGAAGTTTACCGCGCCGGGTTGGTGCAGCTGCAGCATCTGCACGTAGGCCTCCTGCGCCACCTCGCGGGCCTCCTGCTCGTCACGCACGCGCATCATCAGGAAGGCGTGCAGGGCGCGGTTGTGCTCGGCGATCAGCCGGGGGAGCGTATCGGCCTGGATGGGGGGTGCAGTGTCCTCCGCGGGCGCTGCGTCGCGCGGTCCGTCGGTCTGCGGGTCGGTTTTTCCCCTCATGGGGCCATAAGACAACTGAAAGGGGTGACTAGGCAATCGCCCATAGGCGCCCATAGGGGTCAGGTCTTGCAACGTGCAGGAGCTAGTTGCGGGATTGCAATACCTGACTCCTGACGCACCTGACGCACGGGACCCGCGACGTCGATATCACTGGAACTCCTGAAGCGCTCGGGGCAACCAATCTTGCCTCCCGGGCAGGCCTTGGGGAATTTGTCCTTTTAGAAAGGATAAATTGTGACCTGTGAATCAAGGGCTTATGGAATCTGCCCGCCACAGGCTGGCCAATAGGTGGCCGACTCGCTGGTGTCGCCTCTGCCGGAAGCCACACCCCGACGGCGCTGGTTAGCCGGGAGCTGGCCACCGTAGACAGGGTCGTGCGGTTCCAATCGCTATCGAGGACTGGCGATGCCGGCCTGGCTCGAACCCGCCCCGGTAAAACGCCCCTGGCGTCTCATGTCCTTGAAGCGGCGAAGCACGTCGGCCATGCCCTGCACGGCCTCCATTTTCTGCCGCAGGCTCAAAGATTGAAAATGCCGCAGCTGCTCACATTCATGCGCCGACCATGCGGCCTGCTTGTTTTCATATCCCTGCCAGTCATCACTCATCGGCTGATTCCTTCGCGAGCATTTGCAGCTGCCGGATATCTTCACGATCCTTCTCACGGCCTGCTGCCTCCTTCATGCGGATCAGCGTCGCCAGCCGCACAAAGCGGCTGCTCAGTGCCGGCAATAGCTCGCCAACCAGCGCTCCGGCGTATTCCTCTTCAAAATCAAATGGTTCGGTGATAAACAGGTCGATCTGGGTTTCCGGGTGCAAGTCGCTATGCATCTGGAAAAAACCGCCCATGACCATGCGCCGCGACGGCCAGTCCACCGACGACCAGATAGCGTACCTGCGCATCCAGCAGGGCGCGGGTGATGGCTTCCAGGCCGGAGAGTTTCATGCAGTCCCCGAACGATAAGGCCTCATTGTCGCTGGCAATCGGCCCAGGTCAAGCGTTCTGCGACGCTACACGGCCTGCGGGTTCCAGGCTCATGTCCGCCGCCAACGGCTGCGGCCGGGAAGTAACCTGACACAGAGAGTTGTTTCCTGGTGCGCTCGGTCTGGCAGGAATCCTGCCTCGGAGCGCCGGCGCATGAAGGTGACCTACGTGCGCACGCCGCAGGGACATGAAGTGGATTTTCTGGCGCGCGGACCGCAAGGAAACATGGAGCTGATCCAGGTGTGCGCAGACCCTGCGGGCGAACAGACGCTGCAGCGTGAATTGCGGGCGTTGGAGGAAGCCGGTGAGATTTATCCCAGGGCGACGAAGCGGCTGCTGACGCTTACGCGCGATGCCGTACCGACGGCAGTACCCGAGGGCATTACCGTACAGACAGGGTATGAGTGGGCGCTGACTGCTGCCGGATAGGTGCGACTCGTAATGCGAAAGGTGACGTGCGTAGCGACATCCGCAGATGAACACGTCGCTTAATCCTGCAGGCACGTAGCGCGAAGAATGACCCTGTCACCGTTGACAGGGCCATGCGGTTTTAGAAGGTCTTGGCGATCGAGATCGCGTAGCTGCGCAGGCGCGGGTCGCCGTAGGGGCTAAATCCCACAAACTGATTGGTCCCCACAGCCTGCACCGGCGGTACGGTATCCAGCACGTTCTGGATCGACGCAAGGACTTCCACATTCTCCAGCCAACTCCATTGAGCCGGTCCCGCCCCGCCCAGCCTGCCGGATCGCCGGGCAAATTCGGCCCGCGCTCGAGCCGGCCTGGCAACAGGTCTTCACTTTCGATGACGAATTCAAAGGTCGGGATCTGTATCTCATTGGTCTTGTCAATTTTCGAATAATCCACCGACATTCGCAGACCGGGCAGATTCCGCGGCGTAAAGACCACGCCAGCCGAAAGGCTCTTTGATTCCTCCGGAGTGAGGTCCGGTGATCCGCCGAAGGCCACTTGGTAGACGTTGCCGACATAAAAATCCGTATTGCCGCGCTTGGGATCCAGAATGCCATAGGCAAAATTGTATGGATAAGATGCTCCCGGAGCGATCTGCTGCAAATTGGGCGGCAGAATGCCCGTGCCGATACTGGCGCGCAGCATGACATCTTCCAGCGGCAAATAGCGCAGTCCCAGGGAGTAATCGGTGGACTTGAGCCCGGCCTCGAAATAGTCAAGATCCGGAAATGGACCCTCCTTTGAAGGCACCGGGAGGGTGGAACCCTGATAGGTCCACATGGTGTACTCATCGCGGCGGATCGATACCTGCAGGTCCAGCGCTTGTGCCCACGGCATGGCATTGCGGGAGGATATGAGCGGTGCGCGCAGCTCCAGTGCGTACGAATCAGTATCCTGCTTTCTCGGTGGATACCAGCGGAACGTGGGCGCCAGCGTGGTGTTGCTGTAACTGTGGATGAATCCCGATTCGACATTCTCGCCGCGGCGCGCCACCAGCACCGAGAGATTGGCCGCGCCGCCGGGCAGTTCCATCACCGGGCCGGACAACCGCAGCGTCGCGTCGGTGTGAATGGTGTCGAAGGGCCCCAGTCCATAGTTGGGAATCGGCATCAGATACGGCGAGTAATCCACCGGATAGGTGTTGCCCTCCTGCAGGACATTCAATGCCGGACGACCGTCGCCCGAGGGCAGGCCGGTATTCACGGCGGCGCTACCGGCGGTATCAAGCGCATACCGAACGTTGTACTGCGCGGTACGCGAGCGGCCCCAGCCATAATCGAGCTCACCCGACCAGCGATGCGGCAGGCGGAAGATCAATCCGGCCGTCGCGCGTATTGCATTGCCGGTTCAGGTGAGCGCTGGCGCTGATACCGGCTCATTCCCCCGCCTTTCCGCTGGCAATTGCAGTCCGGTCAGCCCCGACCGTACCTCCACTAATGCGCGTCTAAATAGCCTACTAATTGCCCTTTAGGCCATTACTATGACACTATTCCGCGCATTATGGAGCTACAGATTCATCTGGACGGCGCCTGGCGGCGATGCGCAAGCGTAGAGCTGGCCGACGAAGCCCAAGGCTCGCGGCGCGGTCCCGTTCGCCTTCAATATGACGCCGATTACGCCATAGAACACCTTGGCGCCCGCGATCACCGTGCGCTAACCGTCCGCGCGCCGGTCGATCTGGGTATCCGCACCCTCCACCACTGGCCATCATTCCTGATCGACTTGCTGCCCCAGGGTGCCGCCCGCGCCAGGCTCGAGCGCCTGGCGCAAAGCGGGCTGAGCGAATGGGCACTGCTGGAACGCGGCGCCGCCAATCCCGTGGGCAACTTGCGAGTGCCCATGCGTGAACCACGCACGAGGACGACGCATCCGGGATTTCAGTTGAGCGAGATGACCGCCCGCGGAGATGCGTTCATCGACTATGCCCAACAAACCGGCTCGACCGTCGCCGGCGCCACCGACACCCAGGGCGATGCTCCCAAATTCTGGGTGGCCGAGGATGCACACGGACGCTGGCATCCGGACGGGGGCCTGCTGGAGGACATCGCACAGCGCTATTATTTGTTGAAGTTTCCGGTACCGGAAGCCGGCCCGAAGGCCGCAGATATCCTGCGTCACGAAGCAGCGTATCAGCAGGTGGCGGCTCGTCTCGGTCTGCACGTCACCGCGCCGCTGCCGCGGTATGTTGACGGTGCATTGCTGATCCCGCGCTTCGATCGCCGCCGCATCGACGACCGGGAGGTCAAACTGGGCGTGGAAAGCCTCTACTCAATTGCCGGCGTACTCGATTCCGCCGAGACATATCTGCGTCATCATGATGCGCTGATCGCGCTGTCCGGCTGCTTGACTAACTTCGACACGCAGGTTCTCGAATACATCCGGCGCGATCTGCTCAATCTCGCGCTCGGCAACCGCGACAACCATGGCCGCAACACCGCCATCGTCAAAGACACCGACGGCACGCTGCGTCTGGCGCCGCTGTTCGATTTCGGTCCCAGCTTCCTCGACGCACGCGCCATCGCACGCGTAATGCGCTGGGACGGTGAGGAAGCGATGGGAACCGACTGGAACCGCGTGCTGGACAATCTAGCCACCCGCTTCGAGGAAGCCGGAATGGCGCCGCTGGCGCGCGAGCGAATTGCAACCCACATGCTCGCATTCGGCCGGGCGCTGCAGACGCTGCCCGCGCTCATGCACGAGTGCGGCGTGGACGGCGCCATCATCGAGCACCGGCGCGCCGATATCGCCCGGCTGGCCCGGGAATTGACCGCTCTGGAGGTGCAGTAGTGCAGCGTGTACGGCGCAATCTCGCGCGGGAAGACATCCAGGCGCTGAGGGACCAACTCACTGCACAGGTTCCACAGGGACAGGCGCCGGTGGCCTCGCTGGTAAAGCTGATGCGGCTGATCACCCGCAAATCGCAGGCGGAGTATGCAAAGTTCTGCGGCGTCGCACCCCGGGTGCTGGCGGACCTGGAAGCCGGCCGCGGCAATCCGCGTGTGGACACACTGGAAAAACTACTGCGCCCCTTCGGTTATCGCATCGGCGTGGTAACCGAACCGATGGACAACACAAACCTCAGCCGGGCTGCTGCCCAGGACGGCAAGCGGTCGCCATCCCCGCGCTGACAAGACCGCCCAATCTGCCGCAAGTTGCGTCACGCAATCTGCGGCAGGCACTTTGCTGCCGCAGGCGGGTCTCTCGTGGCGCGGATGCATGTGTCATCCGCGCCTCCGGGATATTGTCAGCAGCGCTACCGGAAACTCTTGCTCAGCGTGATCGCGTAGCTGCGCAGGCGCGGGTCGCCGTGGGAGCTATGCGCAAAGTAGCCCTGCGAATTGTCGGAGACCAGCGGCGGCTTGGTATCCAGCACATTCTTTATCGACATCAGAATTTCGACATTGCTCAACAGTCCGGACCACCGGGTGCCCGGGCGATCATCTAAACGATAGCTGCCGTAAAGGTCGTGATAGTTCTGCGAGGGAACCACCGGCGCGCCGTTTCGCAGGGCAAATACCGCATTCTGCGCGTCTGTCCGGGTGGTCTCGTAAATCCAGTCGGCCATGCTGGTCGGCGCAGGAGCGGCATCTGCCTGTACCTGGGCCTGCGCTGTGGGCCATGGTGCCAACAGCAGCGCGGCCGCTACGGCCGCACGCCGGCCTCGGCCAGCGCCGCCAGCAGGCGCGGGTCCGCCTGGTCCTCGCTGTAGCCGTAGCCGCTGTAGCCGCTGATTACCTTGCCGTCGCGCCCAACCACATAAAAAGCCGGCAGGCTGCCTTTGAACTGTTGCAGCACCTCGCGCCAGTTTTCCCTGGTCGTCTGCGCCCGGGCAAATACGAAGCCGTAGTGCTCGCGGTTCTCAAGCACCCACTGTTCATACTTCTCCTGCTCTTCCTCGAAATTCAGCGCCATGAATACCACGCCCTGGGCAGCCAGCGCCTGGCGCATCTTCTCGTAATACGGCATGGCCTTCTTGCAGTATCCGCACCAGGTCGCCCAGGTCTCCACCACCAGTACCTTGCCATGGTAGTCGCGCCAGTCCAGCTCGCCACCGTCGTAGAGTGTGGCCTGCAACTCGGGCAGTGAACGGCCGGAGTCGTTGAAGGCCTCTACCACCGGCGGCAGCGGCTGCTCGCCGACCATCGACTGCACCTCGGCCGCCAGGCGCTCGAAGTCAAACCGCTCCTGTGGATCCAGCGGCCTGATGTCGTAAGTCGTTTCCAGCCAGAATCGGGAAACACCGGCAATCTGCCTTGTGATCGTCGAACGGTGCACCCAGCCATCCATGACACCGATGTAGTACACATACGCGGCATGGCCAGGCGTGTCGGGCAGCGCGGGATTGGTTACGCGCGCCTGCGTCCAGGTTCTTTCGGCAAGAGGCACGGCGAGCTCGAGGACATCGCATAGCACGCCATTGACCAGCTGTTGTCCGGAGTACTCAATGGATACCGCCGCATCATCACGCCATTCCGCCAGGAAACTCACTTGCAGGGTCAGTGGCGTGAGCACGTTGAAACGCAGGTCGGGATAAGCCTCCAATCCCATGCCGGGAAGACTGCTCACCGGCTTGCTGTCGATCTTCTCCGGCGCCCCATTGTAATACTGGTACTGCGTGTCACCGTCGGCCAGCGTTATCGTCCGGCCTTCATCGTAGGCGGCGTTGCGCCACAGCCAGCCCGGCGCGCGAAAGGCCACCGTCGTGGTGGCGAGGTTGCGCGCCACGGGCAACTGCGCCGCGCCCTGCTGGACGTGCAGATCCTGCTCCACAATTGTCTTGCTGATCCGCGCGGCGTATTGCTGCGATTGCGCGGCCGCTCGCACCGCCCGATCAATCACCTCAATCGCCTCGGGCGATCTACTCGCCTCTCCAGCGCCAGCAACTGCTACGGCCGCACCCAGCATCACAAACAAGAGGATTGACTTCATATCTCAGACTCAACTACCTGGAGAATCAAAAAACCAACGCCGAAGGCGCGGATCGCCTTCGGCGTCGCTCGGGAACAGGCGCTACTGGAAGCTCTTGCTCAGCGTGATGGCATAGCTGCGCAGGCGCGGGTCGCCGTAGGGGCTGGCCGAGAAGTACCCCTGACCGTCGTCGGTGACCAGCGCCGGTTCGGTATCCAGCACATTCTTTATCGACATCAGAATTTCGACATTGCTCAACAACCCGGACCACCGGGAGCCGGAGCGATCGTCGAAGCGATAGCTGCCGTAGATATCGTGATAGTTCTGCGAGGGAATAACCGGTGAGCCATTTCTCAGGGCATATCCTGCATTCTGCTCGTCTGTTCGGCTGGTCTGGTATATCAGGTATGAATGGTAGTACTGCATGTTCCAGCCCAAGGACCAGTCATTGCGTCTCCAGGTCAGGCCGATATTGCCCCGCACTCTCAATGGACCGAGGTTATACCCGACCTGCTCCAGCACGGGCAGACCCTCGAGAACCTGTTGTTGCAGATGGGGCTGCACCGTCCCCATGACGCTGGCTTTGAACTCGCCGTAGGCTGTCTGCCAGACGTAATCGGTCTGCAGATCGTAGGCCTCGATCGGGGACTTGGACAGGGCCATGCGGTTTTAGAAGGTCTTGGCGATCGAGATCGCGTAGCTGCGCAGGCGCGGGTCGCCATGCTGACTGTAGGTGCCGACGGCAAAATTATCGACGGCAAGCATTGGCGGCCTGGTGCCGAGCACATTGCGGATCGAGCCCAATATCTCCACACCGTTCAGGAAACTCCACCCGGCGGCGCCGTCCTCGCCAAAACGATAACGGGCAAAGAGGTCGTGGTAGTTCTGGCTGGGAATGATCGAGGAGCCCTGCCAGAGCAGCACATCGGCGCGCCTGGAGTCACTGTCACCGAAACTGTAAGCGGAGTACGAATCATAGTACTGCATGTTCCAGCCGGCTGCCCAGGCGCCGCGCGTCCAGCTCAGCCCCATATTGCCGCGCAGCTTCAATGGCCCGCGGGTCAGGCCGACCAGCTCAGCGAATGGCTCGTCGGGCAGCAGCTGCTGCCGCAGGTGCGGCTGCAGGGTGCCGATCAGGTTGGCGGTGAATTCCCCGTAGGCGGTCTGCCAGGTGTAGTCGGTCTGCACGTCGTAGGCCTCCGTCTTCGTGCCGGCGACATTCACATAACCAGCATTAAACGCGAGAATGGGCCCGCCGGTATAACCCAGCGCTTCATCGGCCGGCGTCAGCGGGCCACGAACTACACGATCACCAAATGCCCGGTCCTCCAGGTCCAGGATCAATTGCTGACCAACCCGATCATTGATTTCATTGACCTTGTCGATCCGCGTGTAATCCACGGACACCCGCAGGCCGGGAATCGCCTCGGGCGTGAAAATCAATCCCGCGGAGAGGCTCTCTGACTCCTCGGGCTGAAGCGTGGGACTGCCGCCGATAACAAGATCAGTCATCGACAGGAGGTTCTCGCCGCCGCGTTTGGGATCAGTCAGGCGGGTCTGGTAAAACGCCACACTGCTCGCCGGGAACCGGTATGGCGCAATCTGGGTGATTGCAGGTGGCAATACCCCTTCGCCATAGCTGGCGCGCAGCGCCAGCTGCGAAAAAGGCTGATAGCGCACGCCGAAGGTGTACTGGTTCCCCTCCGTCGAGTTGCGCGCGAGCTCGTACTGCGGATAGGGGCCTTCAGGCGCCGGAATGACCGATCCTGCAACGTCCAGAAGCCCAGGCGTGCGGCTGTCCGAACGATCCTGGCGATAGGAGGCCTGCAGCTCCAGGCCCTGCACGCCGGGGCGGGCATTGGGCGCGCCCACCAGGGGCGCGGTGATTTCCGCATAGGCACTGTCGGTATTCCATTCCCGCGCCGGATAGTAGTTATACGTCGGTACGCCTTCGCTGGTGTAGGTGGTACGGACCGTCGCCTTCTCGTCCCCCTGCTCGCGGCGCTCCAGCAGCATCGACAGATTCACCGCGCCGCCGGGCAGGCGCCACACCGGACCGGCCAGGCGCAGGGTGGCGTTTTCCATCAACAGAACCCGCTGGTACGTGGCCTGGGGCATGGGTGAAACGTAGTAGGGCGAGAAATCCAGCGGATAGGCATTCACATCGCGCAGCGGATCGAGCCGCCCGTCAATGAGCGCCGCCTGACCGTCGCCGGTGAACTTGTCGGAGTTCTGCGAATAAAAGGCTCGGGACGTCGCCCAGTTGTACTCGCCCTGCGCACTCCACCCGCCCGGCAGGCGCAGCACCAGACCACCCACAATGCCGCGAAGCTCGGTGTCCACCTCGGAACGCGCGATCTCATCGCTCAAGTTCGCCAGCGGCATGGTAATGCGGACCGGTTCGGTGAACGGGTTTGACGGGCCTACCGGCAGGGTCTGAAACTGACCGTTCCTGAAGGCGACAGCGATGCCGTCGATACTCGTGGTGGTCTGCGAGATGTCCACAAAGGCCTCGATGCGCTCAGAAAACTCGCGGCGCACGCTCAGCGACATCGACCGCGCGGTGGGCTCGTTGAACAACTCTTTTCGCAGCCCGGCAAGATAGCCGTCGTTGGACAGATCGGTATTGAACCCACCGGCCGTTTGTAGAAACGCAGCGCCGCCGTCGCTGTCCGGCCCCGCGTAGCCCACCGGCACATGGGTGCGGTCAGAGCCCAGCGACTGACCGGTGGAAGTCAGCACCAGCGGATTGCCGCTGGCGCTCCTGATATTGGTGGTGTAGCCCCGGATGGGATTGCCCCTGATGTCAAGCAGGAAGGATTCGGGGTCGTTGGCCAGTTGCCGCTCGCGGGCGCGGGCTTCAAATTCACGGTCGCCTGCCCACAGAATCTGACTGTCGGTATAACTGGCCAGGGCGGTGATGCTGGTGCGCCCGCCCTCGAGGACAAAGCTGCCGCTGGCCTCCAGGCGGCGTTTCGAGCCGCCGCCCTGGGTGGTACCGTCATAGCCGGCCCGCAACTGCAGACCCTGATAGTCGCGTTTGAGAATGATGTTGACCACACCGCCGGTGGCGCCGCCGCCGTAGATGCCGCCGGCGGTGGAGGGCAGAATCTCGATGCGCTCGATGGACGCCAGGGGAATGCCATTGAAATCGGGCTGATAAACATTAGGGCCCGACGGACCGGGCGTGCTGGGCAGGCGCCGGCCGTTGACCAGCACCAGCGTCTCGTCGGCGCCCAGGCCGCGCAGATTGATGACGCTGCGTCCGGCCTCGACGTCACCTTGCCCGGACCCGGGTTCGGCGTTCTGGTTCATGGGCAGGCGCCTTCTCAGAAAGTCCTCCAGCGTCGACGCCATGGCGTTCTCGATGTCCTCGGCGTCGAACACCACGTAGGGCTGCACGTCGTCCTCGGAACGGCGGATGCCGGTGTTGGCGCTGCGTCGGCCCTTGACCAGGATTTCCGGCACGCCCTTGCTACTGTCGTCGCCCGCGACCGCGTGCCGTTGATCGTCTTCTTCGGTCGCCGACTTTCGCGGCTGGGCCGATGCCGTTGATTCCGCCAACTCATCGGTGTCGAGCCGGGCCAGCGTAAGGCCTGCGTTCGCAGTCGATACGCGCGCGCTCGACGCCACGGCATGCTCGATGGTCACGGTCTGGTCGTCCAGATAACGGTAGGTCAGCCCGGTGCCTTTGAGGAGGCGCTGCAGTGCCTCCTCGATCGTGAACTCACCCGAGGCGCCCGCGGTGCGCAGATCGGAGACCACATCGGTGCGAAAGACGACCTGTATGTTGCGTTCCCTGGACAGCAACTGCAGCGCGGGGCGCAGCGCCTGCGCCGGAATATTCGTGGACTGACGCGCCGTGGTTGCAGCCTCGCAAACCGCAGCCCACCCTGTCAGTGAACTGCAAACCAGAATCATTGTGGCGGTCAGCATACGCATGAACTTTCCTCCGTCCCCTGGCGGGACTCAGTGCCGATGCCGTCGTCGAAATTGACGGCGCATGCAACTGATGACAGCAATCAGCCGGAAAGTGGATACCGCTACCGGGAAAATATCCGCACCTGATCGCCGCTGGTAGCGAACTGAACTGCAATGCCCGGCTGCGCCTGCAGGAAGCGAATCAGCGAGTCAGGACTGGTGGAAGAGAAAGTGCCGGTGATCGGAAAGCGCTCGAGCGCGGCATCGGCAATCACCAGCTGACGGGTGTTGTAGCGATTGAACTCCTCGACCACCTGCGGCAGGTAGGCAGCGTCAAACACCAGTCTGCGTTGCGTCCAGGCCGTGGAGATGGCGAGGTTGGCAGGCAGCGCCTGCAGCTGACCCTGCGGCGCGGCGGCGGGAATGGCCATCTGTTCGCCAGCGGAAAGCAGGGCGCCGGCAGCCGGCGCAGCGGGATCCACGGGCAAACTCGCCGATGAAACGACAACCCGGCCTTCAACCACGGTGACGACCGTGCCGACCTTTTTTCGATACACATCGAACTGCGTGCCGACCGCGCGCACCCGCGTGTCCCCGACATCGACGACAAAGGGACGCCGGGAGTCCACCGCCACGCTGAACAGCGCCTGACCCCGCAGTAGTTCAATGCTTCGCTGCCGTTCGTTGAAACGGGTTCGGACGCTGGAATCGGTGTTCAACTCAAGCGTCGATCCATCCGCCAGCACCACCGAACGTTGCTCACCAATGCCGGTTGTATAGGCAGTACCACGATCAGCCGCCTGCCATACAAACGTGGCGCCAACCAGCGCCACCAGTGCCGCGGCAGCCATTGCCAGGCGGCGGACCTTCAAACGCTTTACGGACGAACGACCGACGCGCGTGGGCTCCTGCTGCGCTTGGCACAGCGGCACCACATTGCCCTCAGTGCGGGCATAGGCGATCAGCGCCTCCGGCCCCTGGTCGCGTGCGAACTGCGCAACCGTGCCCTGCTTCCAGATCGGCAGCAGCTCCAGGTAGGTGCGCACATGCTCGGGTGAGCGGCGCAGCCAGGCATCGAAGCGCCGACGCGCGGCCAGGTCCGGTGCGTCGGTCGTAAACTCCACCAGCCATTCGCTGGCCTCTTCCAGGATCTGCGCGTTGAGTGATTCTTCGGGATACTGCGTATGCATGAGATGTCCTTATTTCACCGGCGTGTCATGCAGCCGGCACTGCTGCACGGCCCTGGCCAGATACTTCTTTACCATCGGCCGGGAAACGCCGAGTCGAACGGCGATCTCCTCCAGCGTGTAGCCGTAGCGCCGCTGCAGAACAAAGGCGGCATAGGCTTTGGGCGGTGCACCGTTCAGTGCCTGATCGAGGCGGTCGAGCTGCTGGCAGGCGTCGGCATGCGAACCGGCATCGTCCTGCACGTAGGACTCCATCTCCGCAAGCATCTCATCCATCTTCACCTCCTGCGGCGCAGTCGACCGGCCGAGGCGGTGCTCGTACAGAACATTGCGGGCCACAGTAAACAGATAGGCCTGCGGACTGCGGATGGTCTCGTGGCGCGGCATGCGCACGAGGCGCAGGTAGACATCCTGAACCAGATCCGGCGCTTCCGCCGATGCCGGGCCCAGGCGCAGCTCCAGAAACCGGCGCAGGCGCCGGCCATGCGACCTGACCAGCGCGGCGAGGAAGGCCTGCCTGTCCTGCGATTTCAGCTCTGATTTCTGGTCCGATTGCACCGGTTCTCCGCGATATTTCACGCCCTTGGAACTATAGACAGCTCCCCGGGGGAAAGTGGATACCGGCTTGACGTTATTTTGTATTTTACGATATAACATTTTTGTGATGTTACAAGATACACTCATCGCCATCCTGAAGGATCAGCAACCTCCCGAGACACCGGGAACGGAGATCGGCCGGGAGCTGGCAAAGACTTTGCCGGCCCGCTCGGTTCAGGTGCTGGTGCTGACAGGCGTACGCCGCGCCGGCAAGAGCACGCTGCAGGCCCAGCTGATGCGTGCGCGCGAGAAGCCGTTCTACTGCAATCTGGAAGACACCCGCCTGTTTGAGTTTTCGGCAGGGGACTTTCCCACTTTTCTGAAGTTGATCGAGACCCTGGCGCCAAAAAGCGCCGGCATCTTCCTGGATGAAGTCCAGGAGGTCGAAGGCTGGCAGCGGCTGGTGCGCTCGCTGCTGGATCGCAAGCGCACGGTCTGTATTACCGGCTCCAACGCCTCGCTGCTGGGCCGCGAACTGGGCGCGAAACTCACGGGACGTCACCTGTCGTACGAAGTATTTCCCTTCAGCTACAGCGAGTATCTGACCTTCCGGCGCAAGCAGCCGAATGCTGCGTCGTTGACGGCCTATCTCGATGAGGGTGGATTTCCCGCGTTCCTGCGCGAAGGCGATGCAAAGATTCTTCAGGAACTGCTGCGCGACATCGTGCAGCGGGACATCGCCGTGCGCTACAACCTGCGCGAAACACGTCATGTGATGAATCTGGCGCTGTTCCTGCTGGCCAACACCGGACAAGCCCTGTCCATGCAAAGCCTGACCAAATCGCTGGCCATACCTTCCGTGGCGCAGACCTCGCGCTATCTGCAGTACCTGGAGGATGCCTACCTGATCTTCGCCGCGCCCAAATTCAGTTCATCGTTCAAGAAGCGCGTGGTGGCGCCGAACAAATACTATGCCATCGACAACGGCCTGCGCCGCGCCAATGCCCCGCAACTGACGCCGGACCTGGGACATCGACTCGAAAACGCGGTGTTTCTGGCGCTGCGGCGCAAGGGCGAGACCGCGGCCTACGCCAGCGAGAAGGATGGCTGGGAGTGTGACTTCATAACCACATCCCATGCCATCCAGGTATGCGCTCAACTCACCGCCCACAATCAGGAGCGGGAAGTACGCGGCGCACTGCGCGGCGCGGCCCTGCCGGGGAAACGCCGGCCGCTGATTCTCACCCTCGATCAGAAAGACCGGATAGAAGTCGATGGGCAGACCATTGAAGTACTGCCAGCCTGGGAATGGATACCCGCAATCGGGTAACTGTGGTCCACCAGGGCTGCAAACACTACCGGCCGAAGCTCTTGGAAACAGAGATCGAGTACCTGCGCAAGCGCGGGTCGCCGTAGGGGCTGTACCCCACGAATTGATTGTACCCCACTGCCTGCACCGGCGGCATGGTATCCAGCACGTTCTGGATCGAGGCCAGGACCTCCACGTTCTCCAGCCAGCCCCAGCGAGCCGAGCCTGCCCCATTGAAGCGATACCGGCCAAAGAGGTCATGATAGTTCTGACTGGGGATACTCGTGGCACCCTGTGTCAGCGCCCAGGTGGCGTTGGTGGCCTCACTGTTGGTCGCGTTATAGATGGAATATGAGTTGTAGTACTGCATATTCCAGCCTGCCGTCCAGGCGCCTCGGTTCCAGGTAATGCCCATATTTCCCCGCAGCTTCAATGCACTATCAGGACTGTTCGTATTGGCCAGCTCGCGTAGCGGCTCGCTGGCCAGAATCTGCAGCTGCAGATGCGGCTGCCAGGTCCCGATCAGATTGGCAGTGAAGTCTCCGTACCCGGTTTTCCAGGTGTAATCGATCTGCACGTCATAGGCTTCCAGTTTTGAAGAGGCGACGTTGACCGCACCGGCATCGAGTTCGAGGACGGGACCACCCGTGAAGCCCGCCGCCTCATCGGCTGGCGTCAGCGGACCGCGAATCACCCGATCGGAGAAACCCTGATCTGCGACATTGAGCAGATCCTGCGGGGCAAGCGTCCTGATCTCATCGGTCTTGTCGATCCGCGTGTAGTCCACCGACACGCGCAGACCAGGGAGCACATCCGGGGTGAAGATCATGCCCGCGGAGACACTCTCCGACACCTCCGAGATCAGGTCGGCATTGCCACCCGTCCGCAAGCGCGTGAGCGAGGCCAGTGTTTCACCGTCACGCTTGGGATCCATCAGTATGGTGCTGTAGAAACTGACGAGAAAAGGATACTCGCTTGCGGCCAGCTGGCTCAATGAAGGCGGTAGTACGCCCTTGCCAAGGCTTGCCCGCAGCGCGAGTTGCTGGGACGGCTGGTAGCGGACGCCAAATGTATATTGACTGGCATTCACTCTGTTGTATTCGTGTTCGGCGTTCGGGAACGGACCGTCGGGCGAGGGAATCGGCACCGCAAAATCCGTATTGCTGAGCGCCTTGTAAAGCGAACGGTCATTGCGATATGAAACCTGCAACTCCAGCCCCTGCACACCCGGACGGGCGTTGGCCGCGGATACCAGTGGCGCTGTCAATTCCAGGTAACCACTGTCGGTGCTCGTTCCCCGGGCCGAGTAGTAGGTGTATGACGGCACGCCTTCGTCGCGACTATGGTCGGTGCTGATGGCAGGCTTGGTGTCTTCCTTGCGGTTCTCCAGCAGCGCTGACAGGTTCAGCGGACCGCCGGGCAAGCGCCAGATGGGACCGGCCACGCGCAGGCTGGCGGTCTTCTGGATGAGCTCCCAGCCGTACCGACGCTGTGGCTGCTGCGGAACGTAGTAAGGCGAGAGATCCAGCGGAAAGGCATTGACGTCACGGAAGACATCGAGCCGACCATCGAGCATCGCCTGGAACGCTTCGCTGGTCAGATGGTAGTACGACATGGCAGCACGGGACGTCGAAGCGCTGCGGCTGTACTCGGCCTGCGCACTCCAGCGCCTGGGCAGGCGCACGATGACACCGCCGGCCACGTTGCGGTACTCCTGATGCGCGGTTATTGCGGTATCGTCTGTGCTGAGATTGGCCAGCGGCATGTGGAAGTACACCGGCTCGGTGAACGGGTTCACCGGACCCACCGGCATCAGCCCGCGATTGCCATCCAGAATGCCGTTATAGGCGCCATCAGCGCGGTTGTCGGAGTATGACATGTCGACAAAGGCCTCGATCCTTTCGCTGAAGTCACGGTGCACGCCAAGTGATGCCGTCTTGATGGTCGGATTGGACACGACTTCCTCCTTGTCGCCGTCATTGAGATTGTCGTCAGGCATATCAAGATTGTAAGAACCTGCTGCCTGCAGGAACGCGAGGCCATTGTCACTTGCCGGGCCGGAGTACCCCACCGGAACATGAACAACGTCCGAGCCCAGCGACTGACCGGTGGAAGCCAGCACCAATGGATTGCCGCTGGCGCTGCGAATGTTGGTGGTGTATCCCCGCGGGCCATAGACTCCTTGGTAGCGCAACACGGAGGCGGGATTGGTCGTTAGCACCAGGGCACGAAGACGCCGTCTGAAGTCCCGATCACCATTGGATAGCCGCTCGGACCTGGTTGAACTGACTGCAGCATTGATACGGGTGCGCCCGCCTTCCAGCGAGAATCCGCCGCTGGCTTCCAGCCTGCGCGTGGCGCCGCCGCCGTGCACGGTGCCGTCGAAACCGGCCCGCACATCCAGGCCCTGGTAATCGCGCTTGAGAATAATATTGACCACTCCACCCGTGGCGCTGCCGCCATAGATACCACCCGCAGTGGACGGCAGGATCTCGATGCGTTCAATGGAAGACAGTGGAATGCCGTTGACATCGGGCTGACCCAGCTCCAATCCCAACGATTTGGATACCGAGGCCATACGCCGGCCATTGACGAGCACAAGGGTTTCATCGGCACCCAGGCCTCGCAGGTTGATCGTGCTTTGTCCGGCATTGAAGCCGGCCGTCATGGACTGAGTTTCGCCAACGTAGTTCATGGGCAGACGGGTGCGCAGAAAGCTTTCCAGATCCGGCGCCATAGCCGCTTCAATGTCTTCAGAATTGAATACCACGTAGGGCTGAACATCGTCCTCGGTACGACGGATGCCAGTGTTGGCGCCGCGCTGACCTTCGACCAGGATTTCCGGAATACCCTTGTCGTTTTCTTCGCGCGCCACGGCGGCATCTTCCTTGTCCTTCGCAATCGCTTCTCGCTCTGCGGCTGGCTCGACACCACCAGCCCGCGCCAACTTCAACGCCGGGGCGGCCACAACCGACCGACTGGAGGTCTTTATGACGGGCACGCTATCGCCGCGGATGGACCCCGTCGCGCGGATGGTCACGGTATTGTCGTTGACCACCTCGAAAGTCAGGTTTGTTCCCTTGAGCAGCTGCTTCAGGGCAATGCGCGTACCCAGAACGCCGACCACACCCGCGGAGGCCTTGCCGGAGACGATCTCCGCCGGGCTGGTCACCTGCACGCCGGACTGCGTGGTGTACTTGATCAGCGCTTCCTGCAATGCCTGCGGGGCGATATCGAAGCGCGCCTTCTCCGCCAGGTCTGCCCGCACCGGGGTTCCATACGAGCCGGCGCATAGCAGCAGCACGGCCCACAGCGCCGGCCGAGCCAGGATCCGGGAAGCTCCACGCGTTTTATGGTGCATAGCGATCATTACAGTCCCCTGAACACGGCCGCTGGCCTGATGCACTGAATACGAACGCACACACGAAAAATGAAACCGATTTCCTGCCACCGACACAGCACGCGGCTGGCCGGCAAATATAGATTGCAATAATGTTCACTTCGTTCGTAATAGCCTCATGGCAACGGAAGAACAAGTGGGCGCGTTTCCTGCCAGTCCCGAGGAGACTCCGGCGACCTTGCACGAACCGCCCGAACTGGTCGAGCAGCTGTTCCGCGAGCACAACGAGTCGCTGGTCCGCTTCCTCATCGCCCGACTGCGCTCGCGCCACGCGGCGCGGGAAGTGGCGCAGGAGGCCTATGTGCGGCTGCTGAGCCTGGACAAGCCCGGCGCCGTCGGCTACTTCCGCTCGCTGCTGTTCCGTACGGCCGCCAACCTCGCCACCGACCGGCTGCGGCGCGAGGACCGCTATCAGAGCCTCACCGACTCGCCGCTGTTTCATGAGTTCGCCGATGTACGCACGCCCGAGCGGCGTATCGCCGCCGCGCAGACCGTGCAGCGCCTCGAACGCCTGATTGCCGCCCTGCCGCACAAATGCCGGCAGGCTTTTCTGCTGAACCGGGTGGACGGTCTGGATTTTCCCGCCATTGCCCGGAAGATGAAGTTGTCCGAGCGCATGGTGCGCCTGTACGTGGTGCGGGCGCTATTGCATTGCCGCACCCGGCTGGATGCGGAGAACGGCCTATGAACAATCCGCGCGATCCCGACCCGCAGGCGCCGGCCATGGACAATCCCATCCATGTATCGGCTGCGGACGATCCTATCCATGAAGCGGCTGCGGAGTGGTTTGTCCGCCTGCGCCAGCGTGACCTGCCGCTGGAGACCTCACTGCAGTGGCAGCAATGGATCGGCGCCGATGCGCGCCATGCCAAGGCCTTCGCGCGTATTGAGGAAGTCTGGGAGGAGTCCTGGGAAATGCTGGATCGTCCGGGCGTACGGCCGCGGCGCACCGCGCGGCTGGCCATGGCCGCGGCCATGGTCGCAGCCGTGGGAATCGGCGCCTGGATGGTGGGAATGGACGGACCGTACACCTGGCGATACCCGGCGGGTGAAGCGATCCGCACCGCGGTGGGCGAGAATCACGAAGTGCGCCTGAACGACGGCTCGCGCGTGATGCTGGGCGGCGGCACGGTGCTGAACGCCCGGCTGGATAACAAGACGCGGCACATCCGGCTGGTACAGGGCGAAGCCTTCTTTGTCGTGGCCAGGGACAGCGCGCGTCCATTCGTGGTGCAAAGCGGTGATGCCATCGTCACCGCGGTGGGCACGGAGTTCAATGTCCGGCGCACCCTCGAGCGCACCATGGTCGCCGTCATCGATGGCCGCGTTACGGTCGCCGCTGCATCGCTACCGCGCCCGCTGGCTTGGCTGAACACAGACACGCCGGTGCAGCTTGATGCCGGCGAGCAGGCCACCGTGGGCAGCAACGGCGTGAAAACCGCTGCGCGCCTGGCCGATCCCACCACCGCCACGGCATGGCAGAGCGGCCAGCTCGCCTTCCGCGAGGAGCCGCTGCGCTATGTGATCGAGGACGTCAACCGCTACGCCCCCAAACCCATTGTCATCGATGCCGCGGCCGCACAGGACATCGGCGCACTGCGCGTCACCGGCACGGTGCTGGGCGACAGTGTGAGCGGGTGGATCGAGAGCCTGGAGAATGCTTTTGGCTTGAGGGCGAGGGAAGAGCCGGACCGGATCGTACTCACCCGGCGTTCGCCATAGACCGATCGCTGCGCTTCCCGCACATAGTCATCGACATCCAGCTCCGCGGCCATCTGCGCAAAAACGCCCAGGCACCGCTCCTTGACCGCTGCCCGCGAGCGCGCCACCAGGCGATTCCATTCCGTCCACGCACCTGCAACCGGCACGCCTCCCAGCACCTTGTTCCACGATCCGGGCTCCAGATGCCGGAACGGCTCCATCACGTAGGGAAGCGCGCCCTCCGGCGCGTCCGCCTGTACCTGTTTCACGCCCTCCAATGCATGCCCATCCAATGAAAACAGATGGGACTTTCTGCCGTGTAAATTCTGATGCTGATAAGGCCAGGCAAAGTTTGCCTGCGCGTACTCCATCTCCATCGGCAGATCGTAAAGGCGCAGATACCCCAGATCCCGCACCTCCTGTACCAGCGGATACCGCCCGTTGCCACTGGTGGTGTCCATCCGTATCCATCCGTAGCCGTTCAGATACAGCCGCGTGATGCCGTGAACAAACGCCGCAGGGCAATAGGTCACCTGCGCCGGGATACCCAGGGTCCGCAGCACCGCGACCGCCGACACCGCACTGCTACAGCACGACCCACCGTACTTCAGTACAAATGCGGAGAGCGGCATCGTACCCATCTCCGCCAGGCCCTGCTTCGGCAGATATTGGCGCGCGCGTGCCCGCTCGGCCATCAGGGTCACGATCTTCAAGACATCTCCACCGCTGCGCTTGAGCAGCGTTTCGGCCTCCGCTCTGACGAGTTCGTGATCCAGCACGATCATCTCGCTGGCTCGCAGGTACTCGCGCACCTCCGGCGGATAGTCCCCGGCGCGCGCAATCGGATAGCGCCCCTGAGGCGGTTTGCGCTCCCGCCGCGCCACCAGCGTCGTTGTCGCTACGAGTACCGGTGAGTCCGACGTCACTGCGCCGACGCGATACTTCTGGATCAGATTCCCGGCCGAATCTTCGGTCGACGACACCACCGATACGGGATGCCCGTGACCCTCATCATCCACTGCCGTTACCCATCGACCGAGCACGACCTGTTGCTCGTCGATCACCGGCATGTACCGCTCGAACTCCACCGCCGGATGCGATGCGGCGCTCTGGAAGCGCATAAAATCCTTCACCAGGACCAGCGCCACCTGTCTCCCTGCGATGACCTCATCAACTGCGACCTCGCCGACCACCCGAGGCGCCTGCGGACGCTCCTGCAACTCGGCCTGTTGTCCCGGGCAAGCTGCGGAGAAAAACCCTGCCGCCAGCAGCACGGGAATAGCGACCCGCATGCACATCGATTGTTCTTCGCAGATCATTGTTCGTCCTTCAATGGACCTTTCCTGACCGGCGTAGCCGGATGCATCTCATCGATGAAGATGAACGCATCGAACACCCTGGACCAGTCTCCAGCCAGCGCGCTGTAGCCGAAAGCACCGGCAATCACTTCCTGGCGCAGCCAGTGATTTTCCGGCGTGTGTTTCAGATCCACGAACAGATACTGATGACCCGTGTCATGGCACAGGGCTTCGAGCGAATCCGCAGATGCCTGCACTGGTATTCTTGCGCTGCGATTGACGCGACCGGCCGCGCCGCTGTAGGCAATCACGCCAATCGAGTAAACCTCATCACCCAGCTGTTGGTGCGCAACCTGGCCCATCGGCAGGCGATACGCCAGCAGGCGTCGAGACTCTCCAGGCGCATGCAGCGAAGCGACATCGCGGGCCAGATGCATGCTGGCCGCCCAGGCGATGATCTTGCGATCCGGGTAGTAGGTCTGCGCCAGCCATGCCAGATTCCCGCCCATCGCTATATCGCGGCGGTTACTCTCCTCGCCTCGTTGGCGAAGCACCTCCCTGGAAACGGAATAGGCATGCTGAAAATCCCAAAGGCCCTGCAGGGCGCGATTCATCAACATGCGTTCACGCTCACCGGCATTCGGTCCTGGCCGGGCGGTGAGCTCGATGAGCCGTTCGAGCAGAGTTTGATACGGCACCCTGTCCCGCGCCGGTTGTTGCGCGTATGTGCCCGCATAAGTCATTTCCTGCAGGGCGCGCAGCATCGTTCTGTCATTCCGTGACAGCGAACCGGGATAAGCTCGATCGAGAAATTCAAACAGAGGGTCAAGCATTGTTCCACTGGACTGGCAATCGAATCCGATCATCTCCAGAGGCTGCACCATCGCTTGCGTGGAGCGAACGTATTCGAACAGCGGCTGAACTTCCTCAGCGCCGCTCCACACCGTATAAATACCCCTGGCGGCGCCCTGACTCACCGGCTCCCCCGCGCGCAGCGCCCGGTCGGCGAGTATGCACTCCAGTAGATTGGACTCCCACGACAGCACGCTGAAGCCCTTCGCGCTGTGCAGGTACTTGATCAGGCGCGTCTTGGCCTT
>JAJFKF010000123.1 GCA_021773365.1 Gammaproteobacteria bacterium
TGGTGAGCGCCGCCCAGGCCGAGCGGGTGCACGATGCGGAACTGGCATTGCTGCCGCTGCAGGACCAGGAACTTAAATTCCAGGTGTTTGCCCTGCAGCGCAAGGATGATGCCTCGCCGCTGGTAGGCCGGTTCATGGAGATCGCGCGCAAGCTCATCTGACAGCTATCGGGGCGCGTACCCCTTTTCCTTGAGCGCGTCGCGCAGGCACTCGCCCGCCGCGATCATGACGTAGGCTTCATCGTCGCTCGTGGCTCGCTGACGATAGTCTGCGAACGTGACGCGCTTGAGGAACTGCGCGTACTGCCATGCCTGCACGTCAGTGAGCACGACCGCGATGCCGAGTTCGCGCGGCTTCAGGCTGGTTTTCATGAGTTTCATCGCGGATAGGGCCGTAGCACCACATCTTTATTGAGCCGGATACGCAGCGGGAAACCGGGTCGAACGGTCAGCGTCGGCTGGATGTCGAGGTTGCGGCGGGTCATTTCCTGACCGACCTGATTCACCGACTCCTGCGCGCTTTCCTGGGCGGCCACGATCACGGTGCCGCTCTCGCCGCTGGAGGGTTCCGCGAGCTCTGCACTCACGCCGAGCAGCGTCGAGAGCGCCGCGCCCGCGAAGAGGCGGCGCCAGTGCCAGTCCACGCCATCTTCGAGGCCGGCGTAGCCCGCCGCGTCCGTGCCGACGAGCCGGTCCAGAGCAATGGAGGACTGGTCGGGAAAGATGAGGCGATTCCACACGAGCAGCACGCGGCGCTGGCCGTAGGCCACCTGACTGTCGTATTGACCCGTGAGCGTGGAGCCTTGCGGGATCAGCAGATGCTGGCCAGTGGCGCTGTCGTAGACATTCTCCGTTACCCGGGCGGTGATGTCGCCGGGAAGATCCGAGTTGATGCCGGTCACGAGCGCGGCCGGAATCGTCCAGCCGGCCTGCAGCTGGTACGGGGAACGCGGGAGCTGCAAAGACGCAGAAGCGTAATGACTGGAATCAGGTTCTGCACGGATGAAGGCTTCCTTGCGATCCTGTTTGTTGGAGTCCGCCGCGGCAACCGTATCACCCGAGGCCGGCGACAGCGCCCTCAGCAAATCGAGGTCCGACATTCCACTCTCTCCTACCGTGGAGCCCGGCGCTGGTGGCGCACCGGTGCTGCGCTTCAGGGGATACAGGACTTGCGCCTGCTGCGCGTCTTCGGCCTCCTTCTGCTCGCGCAAACGAGCCGCCCGCAGCGCGTCCTCCTCCGGATCGGGATGAAAGCCTGACCGCTCGGGCAGCTCAATGCCGGCCTCACGTTCCGCGCGGACCAACGGACGGCCCAGCTCGCCGGCCGGGGGCCCAAGCCGCGGCGGCGGAATACTGGCGTAGTCCTTGGGCAACGCCGACAGCCCCTCGGGCCGTGCGACGCGCTCCACATTCTTCGGCGCCGGCGTTTCCTCCACTTTCTGCGCCGATGGCGTGCGCAATCCCCACAGGGTAGAAAAGAGCACTAGGACGCCCAGCACACCGACCAATACTGCCAGCGTCGTGCGGTTGAGTCGCGTCACGGGCTTCGGTTTCGCGCGCAGCTCCAGTCGGCCGGGATCTTCCTTCGCCGGTGCGCTCATCGGCCGCGCCCCTTCACCGGCTTTAAGTCCGTGCGCTCGATGCGGACAACCTGCGCCTCCTTGCCGCCGAGCCGAAGCTCCGCGGCGGCGAACAGTCGATCCACGATGTAGTACGGACTGCGCACGCGGTAGTTGACGAGCTGGGCGTCGCCCTTTGAACCCACGACAAACAAAGGCGGCATCTCGCCCTGATCGATACTCGCGGGGAACTGAATGTAGACCTTCTGGCCATCGTCGAAGGCGCGCAGCGGCTTCCAGGGGGTATCGTCGCCGGTGACGGAATAGCGGAAGCGCAAGCGCTCCAGCGCGATGCCGGTGGTTACGGGCTGCATCGCATCACGCTCGCGATTCTCGGCTTTGAGCGCAACCAGCGTATCGGTGGGGTAATGCCAGGAGACGGCCGCCATCCAGGTCTCCGGCGTGGACTTGAGCTCCAGATGATATGCACGGCGGCTGGTGAAGATCGCAAGGTTGGTTTGAAGGTCCGCGCGCACCGGCTTCACCACCACATGCTGGCGCTCCGTCGCACCCGCACCGCTGCGCGTGTCGCCGATGATCCAGCGCACTGGATCGGGTGCGGAGATATCGATCAGGGTCTCGCCGGGTTCCAGCGCGATGTCGGTGACTTTGCCCGGCACCGTATAGACCTGGTACAGCGCGCCCGGCGTGTAGGGCCAGGTCTGGATGGCGTTGATGAAGCCCGAAGGCGTGGGCTCAATGCGGGCTGCGCTGTTGGCGCCTTGCACGCTGTCGCTGGGCGGCACCACCGGTGTTGGAGCACTCAATTCCGGGAGTGGCTTGAGTTGGTTCGGAAACGGAATCGGCTTTGGGATCTCCACGATCCGCATGGGCAGCACGTCGTCTTGCCGCACGGCTGGAGTGGCCTCGACCGGTTCATCCAGCATGACCTCAGGCGCCGGCAGTTTCGTGGCGCACGCCATCAGCACCAAACACATCATCAACGTCATCGCAGACTTCATTGCGGATCTCCTGAATTGCGGCCCGTGTCGAGTTCTTTGCTCCAGTCAAGGCCATCCACGTAGATGCCGAGCGGATTCTTGTGAATGAGCTCCTGGGTGGTCGGCGGCTGAAGCACAAAGGACAGCATGGCCGTCCAGCGCGCCGTGGCGGTCAGCACGCCATTGGTGTAGGTGCGCTCGATCCAGCGCAGTTGAAAGGAGGTCTGTGAGGCGCGCACCACGCTTGTGATCTGGATCGCGACGGATTCACGGCCGACGCGGATGAAGGGATCATTGGCGCGGGCGTATTCATTCAGCAGTGCAGCGCCCCGTGGGGTCACATAGTGGTAGGCGCTGTTCCAGTTGTCGCGCAGTACGATGGGATCAATGGAGAGCGATCGGACGTTGTGAATGAAGGTGGACAGGTGATGCCCGATCTGACCGTCGCCGGGTCGCTGCGCTTCACGAGCCGGCCCTACGGCGCGTGCGCCGCCCTCCCTGTCCACCTCGACGATGTAGGGCACCAGTGTCGAGCGGGTGGATTGCCAGAGCAATCCGGCCGCCATGATGAACAACAGCGCAAGGCTTCCGAAGGCCATCACCCGCCAGTTGTAGGCTTGCACGCGCGCGGAACCAATGCGCTCATCCCAGGCCTGTTGCGCGGCCTGATAGGGCGTGACGGGCGCCGGGGTGTCGGAGTATCGGACGCTTGGGCGTTTGAATCGCATACGTTAGGTGTCCTGGTAAAGTGAAGGGTTGGCGCCACCGCCGCCGCGATCCCCGGAGCGCACTGCATGTGCGGCGACCATCGCGCCGTGAGAGAACTGCTGGCGATGTCGCTGCGCCCAGGCTGGAGCGGCGCTGTTCGATGCCTGCGTCTTGTTGCCATTGAGCCCGACGGCCTGGCGCGCACGGTCGGCGATAGCCGCGCCGCTGGTACGGGCAACATTGGCAAGCCCCGGCGCGATGGCGGCCCCGCCTGCGGTACCGGAAGCGACCACGCCCTCCTTGAACGCCTGGTATCCACCAGCCGCGGCTCTCACCGAACTGCCGCCCGCCGCGCCAGCCAGGCGAGCCGCGCCGCCCACTGCGGCCCCGCCGGCGGCTGCCATTCCACCCACGGCAAGGCCTGCGCCCGCGGCTGCACCGGCGCCGAGCTGGGGTGCGCCGGATACCAGACCAGTCGCGATACCCGGACCAAACAACCCCAGCGCGAACAGGGCCAGGGAACCGAGCATGGTCGCCAGTGCATGGTCGATGGTGAGCTCAGTATCGGCCGGCGGTATGAACTCACCAAAGATGCTGGAGCCGATACCCACGATCACGGCGAGCACCAGTACCTTGATGCCGGAGGAGACGACGTTGCCCAAAACCTTCTCGGCAAGAAATGCCGTCTTGTTCCACAGCGCAAACGGCACCAGGACAAATCCCGCGAGCGTGGTGAGCTTGAACTCGATCAGCGTCACAAAAAGCTGAACGGCCAGAATGAAGAAACTCACGATCACGATGAGCCACGCCAGCAGCAGGACGGCGATCAGGTCCAGGTTGGCAAAGACTTCCGGAAATCCCGCGAGATCGCCTACTTCTTCGAGGATGGGACGGGCGGCATCCACGCCGACGCTGGCCAGCCTTCCTGGCCGCAGCAACTCCCCTTCCGTCATCGTGGACCCGGATGCGGTGAGCCCGAGGCCTGCAAAGCTGCGGAATACAATGCTGGACAGGTCGTTGAAGTTGCCCAGGATGAAGGCGAAGGCTCCGACGTAGAGGACTTTCTTCAGGAACTTGGCCAGAACGTCATCGCCGCCTCCGCTCATGGCCCACAAGAGGCCGGCGAGGGTGATGTCGATGACGACCAGAGCCGCCGTCAGAAACGCCACCTCGCCGCCGAGCAACCCGAACCCGCTGTCGATGTACGCCGTAAAGACGTTCAGGAAGCGGTCGATGACGCCTAAATCCTCCATGCGTGCTTACGGCGCCACCGGCACCATGAACATCTCCACATCCTGCGGGGTGTACTTCGTCTCACCGTCCCCCATGAGTCGCTCGCGCCTGGCCTGGGCCGCGTTGATGCAGGTTTGTTCGGAGACGCGCTGGCGATCCTCTCGGCACAGACGCGTTACTTCCTTAAGTCGCTCCGGGTTCGCCAGGAGCGAGCGCACCGATTCATCCTGTACCGGTGCCTCGCACCCCGACAGCATTCCAATACTCGCCACGATGGCGAAGACCCGCGTTCTCATATCCACCTCCTGATGGGATCAACGAAACAGGGCAACCGATTCGGGTGTGTAGCGGGTGTCCGGCCGCATGAACTGCCGGCGCAGCTGACGGCTACGTTCCTCGGCGGCGAGAACGCGTGCCTGCTCCAGCGACGCCGCGCGTTCCTGGGCGATCTGCAGTTGCTGGGCTTGCATGAGCTGGCGGGTCTGCAAGGCGAGGAGCTGATTGGTGGCCTGCGCTGCCTGCAGCGCGCCGGCGGCGGATTGACTGCGGTTCACCAGATCGGCGAGCACCCCCTCGTCCTCGGCAAAGTTCTGCGTGGCCTGGGACTGCACGCGCAGGGCCGTGCCCACGGCCTCTCGAGTGTAGTTCCATTGATCGTGACGGTCGGTACGCAGCTGGTCGCGGCTCACGGCGTCCGCATAGGCCCGCGGATACAGACGCGCAAACTCCGACTGCATGTGCGAGAGCTGAAAGGACAGGCCTTCGGCCTCATCAAATAGCCGCTGGACCGTCGCCAGCGTGGAGCGCAGGCGGTGCAGCGTGTTGTAGTCGAGGTTTTGGAGATTGCGCGCCTGGTTGGTCAGCATCTGTGCATCGTTGGTGAGCTGGCGGATCTGGTTGTTCACCATCTGGAGCGTGCGGGTGGCGGTGAGCACGTTCTGCGCCAGGTTGCTCGGGTCGAGCACGATGCCGCCCAGCCCTCCAAACAAGGCATGCGCCGGTTTCGGCACGGTGAGGCCGAGGGTCACGGCCAGACTCATCAGCAGCATCAGTAGCGTTTTCATGGCGATATCTCCTGTGGTTTGAAGTCATCGATCAGTTCGGCGGCCCAGTCGAGCTTGCGGCGGCGCAGCCAGGCTTCGGCAAAACCGGCTGGTGGGCTTGCAGCCAGTGTCTCGTCGATCTCGCGCTGATCCTCCGGCGTCGAGGCGGTTGAGAATGCGAGGGCCACCTCGCCCAGGCCGAGCTCAAACAGGCGGCAGCCCAGGGGCGACTGGTAGTAGTAATGGCGTTTAGGCATCGCGCTCGCGATGATCTGGACCTGGCGGTCATTTAGGCCAAAGCGTTGGTAGATTTCGTGGAGCTGCGGCTCCAGGGCGCGCGGTGACGGGAGGTAAATACGCGTCGGGCAACAGTCGATCAGGGTGCTGGCAATCGCCGAGTCCTTGATATCGGCGAGGGACTGCGTGGCGAAGATGACCGAGACATTCTTCTTGCGCAGCATCTTGAGCCATTCGCGCAGGCGCCCGGCGAAGGTCGGGTCGTCCAGGCGCAGCCAGGCCTCGTCCAGAATCAGAAGCGTCGGCGCCCCGTCAAGCCGTCCCTCGATCAAGTGAAAGATATTGGTCATGACCGGCAGGATGGCCTTGCGGGTCTGCATCAGTTCTTCGGTTTCAAAGCCCTGAATGTCGGCACCGCTGAATGAATCGCGGTCGGCATCCAACAGCCGCCCATAGGGGCCGTTCAAGGTGTAGGGGTGGAGCGCCTGGCGTAAGGGATTGGATTGCAACAGCGCGTTGAATCCAGTGAGGGTGCGCTCGTGGGCCGGCGCGGACGCAAGATTGCCGAGCGCCGACCATACCGAATCCTTGATGTCGGGCGTCACCTCGATACCCTCGTGAGCGAACAAATCCGCAATCCACTCCGCGCCCCACGCGCGATCCGCGTCGCGGTGGATCTGCGCGAGCGGCTGGAAGGCAATCGAGCCCTCGGCGCCCAAGTCGTAGTAGTCCCCGGCCAATCCTAAGATCGTGGCGCGTGAGGAACGGCCGTTGTCGAATACAAAGACTCGGGACTTCGAGTATCGGCGGAACTGCTGAATCAACGTGGTCAACAGGACGGACTTGCCGCTGCCCGTGGGACCGATTACCAACGCATGGCCGACATCGCCGATGTGATTGGAGAGGCGAAACGGCGTCGCGCCATCGGTGCGCGTCAACATCAGGGCAGGCCCATCGAGATGTGGATTGCGCTCTGGCCCCGCCCACACGGCAGACAGCGGCATCAGGTGCGCAAGGTTGAGCGTCGAAACCGGTGGCTGGCGCACGTTGGCGTAGACCTGCCCGGGAATCGAGGAGAGCCAGGCCTCCACGGCGTTGATGGTCTCGGAAACCACAACAAATCCCTTGTTCTGGATGGCGCGCTCGATGGCCCTGCGCTTCTCGTCGGCGACTTTCGGATCGACATCGGTAACGACCACCGTGGCCGTGATATACCCGAAGGCCACCGCATCGCTTCCCAGCTCCTGCAGGGCTTCGTCGGCATCCGCTGCCTTGTTGGTGGCGTCGTTATCGACCAGCGGACTTTCCTGCTGGAAAATGTTTTCTTTCAGAAGTGCCAGCACGCCTTTGCGCTTGGAGAACCAAAGCCGCCGAACCTTCCCGAGCTCACTCTCGGCATGCGGTTTGTCCATGCAGATGAAACGGGTCACCCAGCGATAGGAGAAACTTAAGCGATTCACGTCGTCCAGAAGTCCCGGCCACCCCTTGGCGGGAAAGCCGCGAACGCTGACGGATCGGATGTGCTCGTTGCCCAACATCGGCGCGACGCCTCCGGTCAGGGGGCAATCGGCGAGTAGCGCGTCGATGTGAAACGGACTCTGCGGCACTTGCACCGGATGGGCGTGCGTGGAGATCGTGGAATGCAGGTAGGTCAGTGTCTCGGCGTCATTGAGCCAGGCAATTTCCGGCATGGTGCCATCGAGCAGGCTCAAGAGCCGGTCTGTCTGCGTCACGAATGCCGCGAGATAGTCGTTCCAATCGACGCTGTGCCTGCGCTCGGACTCCAGCAGCAAGTTCGCGGCCCGCGCTTGGGATTCCGGCGGCGGCAGATAAAGGAGCGTGAGGAAGTAATCGCTCTCGAAGTGCGAACCGGCTTCCTCGAAGGCCGCGCGACGTTCCTCATCGATGAGCCAGGACAGGCCTTCTGGAAAGCGGGAGGTCGGATAGTCGGCGGCGGCTCGCCGGGCCGCCTCCACAAAGAGGGCCCAGCCTGACCCTAAACGCTTCAGTGCATTGTTGACGCGCGCGGTGACGGCCACCAGCTCACTCTCCGTGGCGCTGTCGAGGTCGGGGCCACGGAACCGGCAGGTGCGCTGGAACGCGCCATCCTTGTTGAGCACCACTCCCGGCGCCACCAAACCGGCCCAGGGCAGGTAGTCGTGGAGCAGTGCGGGACGCTTACGGTATTCGGCAAGGTTCATCATCGCAGGTGGCTCCCTTCACGCATCCAGATAAGGCTTGTGCTTCAGATGCCGGGCAAAGAGATCCATGAACTGCGGATCGATTTTCGCGCCCCATACGGCCAGGGTGTGCCCAACGACCCACAGCGCAAGACCCATGAGCCACAGTTGCAGTCCCAACCCCACTGCCGCCGCGACCGTGCCATTCGCCACGGCGACGGCGCGCGGCGCACCTCCGAGCAGGATCGGCTCGGTGAGCGCGCGGTGGATGGGGACTTCAAAGCCTTCGATCATGCGATCACCGCCCCGCCGCCGAAGCTGAAGAAGGAGAGGAAGAACGAGGACGCGCCGAAGGCCACGGAGAGGCCAAACACGATGGCCACGAGTTTCCGGAAGCCACCGCTGGTATCGCCAAAGGCGAGCGTGAGGCCCGTCACGATGATGACGATGACAGCAAAGATTCGGGCGACCGGACCCTGGATGGAGTCCAACAGCTGCGTGAGCGGGGCTTCCCACGGCATCCCGGAGCCGGTGGCCAGCGCTGTGCCCGCCAGCAAGGCGTACAGCAGCAAACCCCCCATTGCGGTTTTCCGTACAGGCGTAATTCCGTCAATGTGATTCCACGTCATTGCAGTTCTCCGGTGGTGGGATGGATGGATTCGAATTGGTAGCCGGTGGCGTCCAGGCCGAGGACGCGAACGATTTCTTCCACGCGGCGCGCGCGTCCGCGACCGGCGATAAAAACGATGAGATTGACGGCCTCGGCGATCAGGGGTCGCGGAACGCTCACGACCACTTCCTGAATGAGCTGCTCCAGTCGCGTGAGGGCGCCACGCGCAGAGCCGGCATGGAGTGTCGCGATACCACCGGGGTGACCCGTGCCCCAGGCTTTGAGCAGGTCGAGGGCTTCGGGGCCGCGAACCTCACCCACGACAATGCGATCCGGCCGCAGTCGCAGCGTGGAGCGCACCAGTTCGGTCATGGACGCGACCCCGGGACAGGTACGCAGCGACACATGGTCATCGCAGAAGCATTGAAGCTCGACGGTGTCCTCCAGCAGGATCACCCGGTCCCCGGTGGCCGCCATCTCCTTGAGCAACGCATTGGCCAGCGTCGTCTTCCCACTGCTGGTGCCACCGGCGATGACGATGTTCTGCCGGCCTGCAACGGCCTCACGCAGAATGTGTGCCTGGGTGTCTGTGAGTACGCCATCCGCGATGTATTGCTCCAACCGAATGATCGAGGCGGCGCGCTTGCGGATGGCAAAGGCAGGACCGCGCACGATGGGCGGGAGCAGCCCCTCGAACCGTTCTCCGGTTTCCGGAAGCTCCGCGGACACGATGGGGGCGCTGGCGTGCACTTCGGCGCGCACGTGGGCGGCGACCAGTCGAATGATGCGTTCGGAATCCGCCGCCAGGAGCGACACGCCTGACGGAATTCTCCCCTCGCCCAGGCGATCAAACCACAGCGTCCCGTCGGGGTTTAACAGGATCTCGACGATGTCGGGATCTTCCAGGGCTGTTCCGATCACAGGCCCCATCGCCGTGCGCAGCATCCGCGCCTGGCGGTCGTGCGTGGTCGCCACGTGAAGCAGCCGCCTGGCTTCCTGCGCGCTCACCCTTGCACCTGCCCCGGAGTCTCGTGCGCGACGCCGTCCGTCATCGCTGGTGGGTGGGGACTATCCGGAGCGATCTCTTCGGAGACATCGCGCACCAGACTGTGGCCGCGTTGCAGGTGGCGGCCGAGTTGTTCGACAAATATCTGGAACCGCGCACGGCCCTGGGCGCGGGCCGCTTCCTGGTGAGGCTCGGGAATGGGTGTCGAGACTGAAAATTGGTAGCGAATGAACAGCGACAGCGTTTCAATCAGGATGGTCTGATCGCGCTCCAGCCGCTCATGCTGACGGGAAAGCTTGTCCAGCCGTCGCAGGATGATGGCTTCGCGGTTGGTTGCTCCATCCGGCATGAGATACGCCGTGAGCGCGGCCGCCACCACGCCGGACTTGGATACGCCCTTGGTCACCGCGACTTCGTCGAGTCGCTTGGCGTGCTCGCGCGCGAGGAAGATGTTCAGGCGCGTGCGGCTCACAGTGGAATCCCATCGGCCGGATCGAGCGCCGCCAGGCGTGCGGTGCGGCTCAACTGCCGCTGCTCGGCGAGTACCTGATCGAACTCATCGTCCAGAATTGAGAGATCATCGACGGGCGCAGGTGTCCGCTCGACAGGTTCTCGCGGCTGCGCCACGTCGTCCACCCGCTCATCGGGAATGATCTCGTACAGGGCGCCGCCGCCGGTCTCTGCTTGCCCTGATATGTCCATCGTCCGATGTGCCGTGGCGGGTCGCTCGGGAGGGAGTGCGACACCCGTCCAGTCATCGGGCCGTTCGGGGGGACGGTCAAGGTAAGCACCAGTGTTGAGCACCGGCGGCGGCAAAACACGTTCGGTGAAATTTCGGTCCTCGTAGTAGCGGATTTTTCGGGCGCGGATCGGGGCGTGACCTGAGATCATCACGATCTCATCGTCCGCCGGCAGCTGCATGACTTCGCCCGGGGTCAGGAGCGGACGGGGAGATTCCTGACGGGAGACCATCAGGTGCGCCAGCCACGGCGCGAGGCGGTGACCGGCGTAGTTGCGCTGCGCGCGCAGTTCGGTCGCGGTGCCCAAGGCATCGGAGATACGCTTGGCCGTGCGTTCGTCATTGGTCGAGAAGGCGATGCGGACGTGGCAATTGTCGAGAATTGAGTTGTTTTGGCCGTAGGCTTTCTCGATCTGGTTGAGCGACTGGCCGATGAGGAAAGCGCGCAGACCATAGCCGGCCTGGAACGCGAGCGCCGCCTCGAAGAAGTCCAGTCGCCCGAGCGCGGGAAACTCATCGAGCATGAACAACACCTTGTGGCGGGCAGCCCCGCCGTCCTGCAGCGGGAGCGTTTCGGTCAGGCGCCGTCCGATTTGATTCAGGATCAGGCGGATCAGGGGCTTGGTGCGGCTGATGTCGGACGGGGGAACCACCAAGTACAGCGAGACAGGGTGTGCGGCATCAACCAGGTCGGCGATCCTCCAATCGCAGCGGCGCGTGACGTGCGCCACGATGGGATCGCGATAGAGCCCGAGGAAACTCATGGCCGTCGAAAGCACACCGGAGGCTTCGTTCTCGGATTTGTTCAAGACCTCCCGCGCGGCACTCGCCACCACCGGATGCGGGCCGCTTTCCAGGTGCGCAGTCTCCATCATGATCTTGAGCGTCGCGTGGAACGAACGCTTGGGGTCCGACAGGAACTTGGCAACACCGGGCAGCGTCTTGTCCGCTTCGGCGTAGAGGGTGTGCAGGATGGCGCCCACCAGCAACGCATGGGAGGTCTTCTCCCAATGGCTGCGCCGCTCCAGCATCCCTTCGGGGTCAACAAGGATGTCCGCGATGTTCTGCACGTCGCGAACTTCGTTTGGGCCTTTGCGTACTTCGGCTGTTGGGCTGTACGCCGCCGAGCAGGGATCGGTGGGATTGAAGTACAGGCAGTGCGAGAACCGGGACCGGAAACCTGCGGTGATCTGCCAGTTCTCGCCCTTGATGTCGTGAATGACCGCCGAATGCGGCCAGGTCAGCAGCGTCGGAACGACCAGACCCACGCCCTTGCCGCTGCGGGTCGGCGCGAAGGCGATCACGTGTTCAGGTCCGTCGTGCCGCAGATACTGCCCGTTGAACTTTCCAAGGAAAATCCCGGCCGGCCTGGAGAGGCCGGTGGCGCGCACATCCTGTCGGGTCGCCCATCGCGCGGAACCGTAAGTCGTGACGAGTCGCGACTGGCGCGCCCGCCAAACCGAACCCATCACAGCCGCGACTGCTGCGAGCAGTGCGCTGCCGGCTGCGATGGTGCCGCCCATGTTGAAAATCTGCGGCGCATAGGCGTCGTAGGCATGCCACCACTCGAAGATGCGCCAGGGGTAGTAGACGGGCAGCTCCTGCCAGTGAAACCACGGCGCCCCTAAGCGCATCTGGTATCCCAGCTGGTCCGCGATCCATTGCGTGGCGATCCACAGACCCGCGATCACCATGCCGATCACGACCAGGACCTGCCCCACCAGCACCCTCATCGGTGTCACGCTCTCCCCCGCCCCTTGAATTCCGTTGTGGGTGCGGAGAATTGTTGACGCGCGCGCGGGGCGTCAAGGACGAAAACGGCAAGACAATTAGCGGGATTCAACAGACGGCAAAGCCCAGCAAACTTGATCCGGTTCCGTCGGGTTTAAGCAAACAAGCAGGACAAACGAACCACTTTCCACGTGGAACAGTGCGCCTTCAAATCCAGACAGGAACGCGGACACTCTGCACATCAGCGCGCAAGCCCGCGGCTTCGGCCCAGTTCCCACGAAACGCGCTCGCCTTGCATTACCGCGCTCAAGGATTGCCCCAGGCGCGGCTCGATCACGGGCCGCCAGGGAACGAGGCTGAAGCCCTTCCCCTCGTCGAGCAGCGCGTAGCGGCCGCTCGGCAGATCGATGGCGCGACGGTAAATGCCAGTGGCGCGTTGTCCATCGGTCAGCACGCGGTGCGGCCGGCCACTGTCAGCCTCCATCGCCTTGAGCGTTGTATCCAGGTCCCGGGTGCGCAGTGTGTTCAGGAGATTCTGGGCGAAGAGCACGCGCTGGCCCTGGCGATTGGCCAATCCCTGCTCGATGAGATACTCGGTTCTGTGGTTCAGGGCCGCCCGCACCTCGCCACCAAATCCCGCCGTTGAAGTGATCTGCGAGCCGCTGACGAGTTGACCGTCCAGCCAGGTGGCTCCAATGGCGCGGATCTGCTGCTGAAGTGGAACACCTGAGCGCAACTCAATGTGCGCGCCGCCCGTGCGGCGCGCATCGTAAGCACGACCGCGCTCCGGAAGGTCCGCTGGCACGCGCCACACCCCTTCGTCCAGCCGTTCGACGAGGCCAGCGCGTCGCAAGGCTTCCAGCCGGCGCACATGCGACTGCACGAAGGCCTGCGGGTCGAATCCGGCCCGTGGAGATTCGCTTGCGATCTCAAGGTGGCGGTCCGTGCGATAGACACCGTCCTGCGCCACGCGGCGGATCGTTTCGTCCGCCGGCCGCGGCGCGGCCTCGCCGACCTCGACGATGGCGCCCATCGGGTACGTATCGAGATCGGTGTGCGCCGGCGTGGCCACGTAGTGCGCCCGACCGTCGATGCCATCGACGATGAGATAGCCTCGGTCGGCAAGCTCGTCCGCCAGTCCCTTGCCCGCAACGCGGCCCACGACTGGGATCTGTGCAGCAGCCGGATCGAATACGGCATAGGCCCGCCGCGCCGCGCCCAGGGCGCGCTGCATGGTACGGATGATGTCGCCGCGCTCACCCATCGTCCGCAGTGTCGATTCGGCGTGAGGGGCCAATTCCCAGGTGGTTACATCCCGCTTCGTCGCAAGCCCCAAGGCTTCGAGTTTTTGCAGACGGCCAACGAGGCATGCATGGCGGAAGCGGCTCTCCGCCGTCGTGGCATCGGGCCACAAAGTCACGCGCCCATCCTGCGCTTCGTGTTTCAGAGTGCGGTCAAGACCGGTCCAGCGTTCCTGCTCGATCTCTCGGGTGAGCCCTTGTCGGATCTCAAGATCGGTGCGCGGCCCCAGCCACTCGGTTTCGATTTCGGAGGCACGGTGACGGAACCCGTGCGAGATGTACTCGCCCGCGATCACAAGATCGCTGCCACTGGCATCCTTGCCTCGCAGGTAGATGTGAATATGTGGATGACCGGTATCCCAATGATCGGCGGCCACCCACTGCAAAGGCGTCCCCAGGTCGCGCTCCACCTGACCCATCAACTGGCGCGTGTACGCCTTGAGGTCGCCGAGCTCCGCCCCGTCCTCGGGGGAGACGATGATCCGGAAGTGATGGCGGTCGCCTTTGACACTGCGCTCAAAGTCGGTGCGGTCCACCTGATCGGACTGCGGCCCGAAGAGCCGTCCCGGCTCCCCGTTCCGGGTGGCGCTGTCGCGTTCAATGTATCGCAGATGCTTTGAGGTCGAGCGCGGATGATGGGTGGCCCCCACGACGTATAAAACCTTGACGGTGGCCCGGCGGCCTTTCGGACCCAGAGACTGCGCTGCGAACCGGGCCGCGACATGGCCCCGCGCGAGCTTGGCTCCGACCCGCAGAAGCGTCTTGGGCGAGCGCACGCCGAAGCGCTTCCCGGCCTTGGAAGTTTCCTTGAGAACCCGGCTCACGAACTTCTGCGGCTGGGCCTGCCCGCCTGATTTCGGCGGTCCAACCTTCGGTCGGAAACGATCGTCGTCACGGTTTCTCATGACCCCACCTGATCGGGCGTCAGCGGATTCAGGCCGGGAAAGCACGCTAAAACATCAATGCTCACAATGCCTTTGCACTTCCACGGCACGGTAGCTCTCCGCCGCGTGCCGCCAAAACCGATGTGCAGACAATGCATTAGCGACGCACCCGTGCCGTCGCCTTTTATCTTGCCTTCCATCTTCATCTCATTCCGGCTGCACATCGGGCCGAACTCTCGATGTGGACAATGGAACGAACAGGGACCGACTGACTGAAGGTTCAGGCGTCACTGACGACGGTGAGGCGCGAGGCCGCGCGGCGAAAACGCTGCGACTCAAGGGCGCAAGATCCTGCGCTAGGGCAGTCGTTGAACTCGGTGTCGGAGCGCCTTGCACGCGAGCGAGGTAATCGAGCGTTGCGCGCGGGAGCGGTCGGGCACCCGATAGGAAATCCGCGTAGCGCCCGGGACCGGCGTGATACGCGGCGAAGAGGCCCGGGTATCCGAATGCGTCGCAGAGGTCGCGCAGGTACGCAGTGCCGGCAAGGATGTTGTCCTTCGGCGCGTGGGGATCGTCACCGAGCGACAGGCGTTCTCGATACTGCGCCCACGTCGCCGGCATCAGCTGCATCAGGCCCATCGCTCCGGCGCTGGAGGTGATGGGCTGTCCCTTGAGGTGTGTACAGCCGGCACTCTCGACCCGCATGACAGCGTGCAGCCAGGCGGGCGGAATCTCGAAACGCTCGGCCGCTTCGGCGATGAGCGTTTGCCATTGCTTCGTGCCGCAGGGCATCATGCGTTCACCGTCGGCTGCGCGACTGTCCGGCGCCGTCGCCAGGACGATCAGCAGCGCAGCGGGTACGATTCTCACCACGTCCACAGGGGAGTCGCCTTGCCGATCACGAGTGCCCTATCGACCGGGCCGAAGTAGCGACTGTCGTAGGACGCCGCGCAATCGGGGCTTAGGAAAAACACCTCCCCGGCCTTGAGCGTTCGGCACCCGATCCACGCCACAAGAGGTCTGCCGGCCCCGTCGTGATGTAGCGCCAGGGCGACTACGCGACCATCAATCGACACGATGCCCGCCCGCATACAAACTTCCTGCCCTTCCATGGCAGCGATGAGCTTCAAGGCAGGCACGGTGCGGGGCAGATAACCGCGCGCGTCGGCGAGCTCCGCCACTGCGGTCGGCAGCTGCGTGAGCACCAGCACACCAACCGTGAGCCGCTCATCCGGGGCAATCCGGTACCAGCCGAGCGGTGCGCTCTCGCTGGGGTTGTAGACCAGGCGCGGATCGAGAGTCGCGACCGCCGCGAATCCGATACCCGCGACCGCAATCGAAGCGGCGACCAATACCGGGATGCGATACCGGCGCCGGCTCATGACGCATCTGCCGGGAACTCCCGCTCCAGGATCGCGCGCACCATGTCCGCCACGGTCTCGCCCCGCTTGAACGCGATGACCTTGAGGCGCGCTCGAAGCCCAGGCGTGACGTCGATGGTCAGCCGCGCGGTGTTCACCTGGGCACGGCGGGGCGTCTCTGCGTTGCGTTCCTCACCGCCCCGCCGTATCCAGGACTCCGCTGCCGGATCCACGGTGGGCTTTGCTCCGATAGGGATGCGTTTGCCAGTCATGCCATCAGTGCCCGGATATCCGCGGCGAAGGCGGCGATCTCGCGCGCAGCCGGACAGCGCACGTCGATTTCGTTGGCGAGCTGACCGCTCGCGGCACTCTCCGCGAATACCACCCGCTGGCTGATAACCGTGCTCAGTGCCCGGATGGGGTACTCCGCCAGGGCCGCGCGCACCTCCCGGCCAATGACCGTGCCGACAATCCTGCGATTGACGACAAAGGCAGCCTTCAATGCGGGCTTGTAGAGCTTCGCCTCGGTGATGAGCGAGACGATCTCATTCGACGCCCATACGTCGTAGGGCGAAGGCTGGACGGGCACGATGACGAGATCCGCCGCGAGGATGGCCGAGCGCGCGAGGGCCGTCACGCGCGGCGGTCCGTCGATGATGACGTGCTGGGCGTGGCGGGCGATCTCGGGCACCTCCTGGTGCAGCGTCTCGCGTGCCAGCCCCACGGTGCCGAAACGCCGCGGGAGCCCCAGGAGCGTGCGCTTCTGCGTCCAGTCGAGCGCCGAGCCTTGCGGATCGGCATCGACGACGAGGACGTTCGATTGCGGGCCTGCCAGCTCACCGGCAAGGTGCGTGGCGAGCGTGGTCTTCCCCACGCCACCCTTCTGTTGCAGTAACGCGATGATCATGCAGCCGCCTCCGTTCTGTTCGGTGATGTACGCTTTTCAGTCTTTACGGAACGCCGCGAAGCGAACGCGCGCGTTATCCACAGCGCGGCTTTCTTCTTCCCTGTTAGAGGTTTTATAAAGTTAGAAGAGTTACGGGCGCTAAAAACCGAAACGGAACAAATGCTTAGGCGTGTTTCGTGCGCCTGATAGCACGGGTCGCCTGCGCCCGATAGCACGGGTTTAACAAAGGTCGCTGCGCCTGATAGCACGTCGCAATTCACAGCTTATCCCCAGCCAATGTTTGTGCGAGCTGGCTGACGGCTCCGGCTAGCCAGTGCGGATCGCGCCCCGCGCACAACGCAAGACTTTCGGTGCCGTCCGCGTGCCGTTCGATGTTGAGCCAGTAGCCCGGCAGGGATTGCCGGCGGGCGATTCGGCGAAGATCGAGCGCGAAGTCAGAGAACCGCGCGAGACTCCCGGACTTGGCGTACAGATGGCGGAAGTCAAAGCGCCAGCCGCCGGGCTGCCGGCCGGCGTGCTTGCGCGCCAGGCGGTACAGCCATCGCTCGATGCCGCCGGTCAGATCGAAGTACGTGCGATCGATGGTGAGCACCAGCGTCTCGTCGAGCACACCGGTGTAGAACCAGTCCGGCAGGATGAGCTCCATGCCGCGCGGCCGGCCCTGGCCATCGGCCAGTTCCTTCCACTCGTTGATCCAGGAAAAACGGTGTTGCCGGCGAGTCGATACCTGGCGGATCGTGGTCGCGACCGTGGTGGACTGCAGGCGATCGAGCGCCGCCTTCAGCCGCTGGTAATCTCGCAGCGATGTGCCGCGGTGGATAAAGCGCAGGATCTCGTGCGGCGTGGCGACCATCAGACGCGAGGTCGCAAGTCCCGCATCGCGAGCTTCGACGATCTGCGAGGCGGCCCATATCAGTACGTCCGCATCCCAAATGGTCGCGATGCCGTGCTCCGCCGTCCCTTCCACGCGCAAGGCGATCTCGCCGGCACGAAACTCAAGGGGCGTTACTCGCTTGGACTTGGCCAGTGAGAACCAGGGATAAATCATCAGGTCCTGCGCATCGCGCGGCGCGAGTTCGCCGGGCAGCGCGCGGAAGACTTGCAACTGCTCGCGCTCGGACTCCTGTGGGTCTCGGATCGGCATAAAGGGCCAATCAGGAAGCGCTGCGCCGCAGGTTTTCGTATGCGGGGTCAGAGGTACTTTCGCAGGCCCTGGCCCTCGACCACGTCTCCAGGTTCGCGGCGGTGTATCGCACCGCGCGGCCGAGCTTATGGAACGTGGGGCCGCCCCCAATCGTGCGGTACTTCTCCAGCGTCGCGGGCGAGAGGCCGAGCTTGGCCGCCGCCTGCACGGTATTGAGCGCGGGGAGCGTATCGGTTTGTGGCTGACTCATGAGGGCTGTCTCCATTCAGAGCGGCGGCTGTCGGAGCCGCGCGAATGAGAGGCAGTCTGGTCGGGGATCAGCGGGCTCGGGAGGGAGATTCCGTCGGGCGCTGTCGGTCTCCCTGCTTCAAGAGCGTGAGGTACGCGCCGTCTGCAAGCGCGCTCGCGCGCTGGATAAGATGGCGCACTTGCGCACGCAAATCGCTGCTGGGTTCCCATTCACGGCGCACGCGAGACTCGCCAAAGAGCTCAATGGCAATCTCGCGTTGCGACGCGCCGGCCTGCTTGCCGTCGAGGGCTTGCAGAGCACGGGCATGAAAAATGGCCGCGCGAGAAGGTCGCTGCAATCGCCGCTGGACCTCCTGCGTGCGCTGCGCGAGCGCGAGGTACGTGGCTGGGAGGCTTCGCATCGCGGTCTTGAGACGGGCGTTCGCGGGAATGGCGAACGAAAACGGTAGTCCATCGGCCACACCGTCACGCAGGGCCAGTGAAACCCGTTTGCCAGGGTGCATGTTGGCCAGCAGCAATCGCCCGCCGTCGTGAAGGAGGGTCTTGCGTCCTGGCAGGTTCCACAGCGAAAACGCTTCCGCGCGGGTCGCATCGTGATCGGGAACCAGGTGGACAGTGGACGGCGGATCGGGTTGCCAGCTCAATCGCGCCTGCCGCGCATCGAGATCAGGATTCTCCAGGAAACCGTAACCCCCAGTGCCGGGCCTTGTTCGCCGGACAGGGGAGACCCAAACTTACGTAATCGCGTCGATAGTCGGCGTTTCGTCGCAGGTACTCCCACGCCAGCCCCGGACCGTCCAGGTGCAGCACGTAAAGGTACGCTGCAGACGGACGCCAGTTGTTCTGTGTCGTCACGTCAGATTCCATTCTCAATGTTGGAATCCCCGATGCTGCCAGAGCGGATGACGGTTGTTGATGGCGCCGCAGTGGCGATTATTGGCGTTGATTCACGCCGCGACAGGAGGTAGCGGCGTGCAATTCAGGATGTACTGACTTACGTAGAGCCGTAAGCGTGTTGAATCGTAATGGCGGAATCAACGGATACGACGGCTGGAGGAATCCCGCGCCACGAGGGCGACGATGCCAAGGGCGCCCAGGATGGACCTGAAGATGCCGCCCAGGACGCGGCGGGATGCCGGCACCAGGATCAGCAGCAGAATAATTGTGAGCGTTACCATGTTCGGCACCTGTAGCAGACTCCGTAAGTCCGTACACCAGTGGATGCGGATTTACGGGACTGCGGAATGTCACCCCTCCTGTTCGATCCGGCGTCTCGGCGCGAGGTCCAGTGCTTTCTCGCGTTGCTTGCGCTGGTAGACCTCTTCCCTATCAACGGTCACGTCCTCTGGCGCCGTAACGCCAATCTTGACCTGGCCCCCGCCTACAGTTAGCACGGTAAATACCACGTCGTGGCCCACCCGGATTTTTTCGTTCCGACGTCGTGTCAACACCAACATACCGATCATCCTCCTGCCGGCGCCACGGGTCCAACCCCTGCCCCTGTGGCTGAATGGCCGATCATATCCGTGTCCCCTAAATGAGTTCAATGGGTTGTTGTGGTGACCTTCCCCGCTGCCATTTAGGGGACAGGCATCTTGTCGAAGCAGTTACGCGGACCTCGCCACAAGCGAATGATGGCCGTCCTGGTGGAAATACGGGAAAACGCAGGGGTGACGCAACGCGAGCTGGCGCGCCGTCTCGGCCGCGCGCACTCGTATGTAGGCCGAATCGAGACCGGTGACCGCCGGCTCGACCTGCCCGAGTTTATCGAGTGGTGCGAGCAGCTCAAGGCCGATCCTCTGGAGGTATTGCGGCGGATACTGCGGCGCTAGAAGAACCCTTCAGACGAACGGCACTCTTGCGGTCGGCCGCCGAGCCCGCCATCGGAAGGCGCCCCGCCCTTGCGGGCGGAGCGCCAGATCGCCTTCGATCAGCTCTCCTTGCGAGACCAGAGCAAGGTGTGCTCGCCGGTCTCGTTCTCGAAGAGGTTGGCGTAGATCGGTGCAGGGAAGGACGGATCATCGAGGATCGCCGATACGTACGGACGGCTCTCCCGCGAGATGTTCTTCCAGGCCGCCCCAATTTCGAGGGTGCCCGAGAGGATCCGGAAGTCCGGGGCCTTTTCGCTTTTCTTCTCTACCGGAACCAGCTTGACCTTCGTGCTCAGCGTGAGCGTGCGGATCGTGCCGGTGAAGCCATCTTCGGACTTGGTGAAAGTGCCAATGTTCATCGCAAAGTTTCCTTTCGGTTTGTCAGGTCGCGGAATTACGGCCTTGACGGCGATCGCAGAAGGCGGCCGGCGGGCGCCCGACATCCGTCGGAACGCAGCGGCGCGGAGTACCCCAGCGACAAAAAGAATTTGTCGGCGAGGTAAGGCGGCGCAGCCGCCGGGGAAATTGTTCTTGCGATGGGGTTGTCGGGATTGAGCCCGGCGGGCGCCAGGATTCGCCGTGTAGAGAAAGGCCGTATTCCGACGACCGTGCGAAAGGAGACGCCGCGAACGGTTGGCGCTCAGTCTCGCACCGAGGCTGCGCGGGCACGATCCGAGCGTTTGCCGGCGGACGATGCAGGTTCCAGCAGAGGAACGAATAGGCTCCAGTCTTGCTGAAGGGAAGTGGCTACTTGAAAGGGTATTTAAGTACGCCGCATAGGTCGGGCTGTAGCACATCACGTGATCCGCTGATTCGGGTCAGCGACGATCCGCATCTGCGAGGAACGGCACAACCTGCCTCGTATGGCATCAGCAGGACTGGTAGGAGGAACAGCGGACGTCATTCCGCAGCATTCGCGATGCTTTAAGGAAGCGAAATTGCTTCCCCAAGCGCTCCACGGCTGCGGATCCGCGAGTGCAAGGAGGGGTATTGGGGCGGAATATGAGAAGCGACCGCCCTGCTCTATCGCTGGTTGTAGCTTTTAAGGCCTTTGGAGGCCCGAAAGGAATCTGAAATAAGGCATTGCCTTGTTTTAGTTTTGGGTTAATATCTAAAATATGGCAACTCCTTATTTTAGCTCGCGTAGATGAAAAAATTTCAAGCCGGCCACTTTCGGCAGCAATTCCAGTACAAGAGCTTCCAGCCCACCCAGATCAATCGGGAGTGGACGCTCGACAATATGGAATTGCTGCAGCTGCTGGGTCAAGCGGACCGGGAGATGGGCCGGCTCGACATGTACTCGGACTATATCCCGAACATCGATTTATTTATCCGGATGAATGTCGTCAAGGAGGCGACACAGTCCAGTCGCATCGAGGGCACGCAGACGAACATGGATGAAGTGTTGCGCGCTAAAGAGGATGTGGCGCTGGATAAACGCGACGACTGGGAAGAAGTCCAAAACTACATCGTGGCGATGAACAAATCCATCGCGCGGCTCAAGAATTTGCCGATTTCAGCCAGGCTGATTAAGGAGACTCATGAAACGCTGATGCGCGGCGTACGCGGAAAAGAGAAAATGCCCGGACAGTTCCGTGCCAGCCAGAACTGGATTGGGGGTGCCTCCATTGCAGACGCCGTGTTTATTCCCCCAGCCCATACGGAAATTGAAGAGCTGATGAGCGATCTAGAGAAGTTCATGCATAACGACCGCCACTACTTCCCTGAACTGCTGAAAATTGCCTTGGTTCACTACCAATTTGAAACCATCCATCCCTTTCTGGACGGCAATGGTCGTGTTGGACGCCTGATGATTACACTGTACTTGGTGAGCAAAGGCATTCTGAAAAAACCGGTTCTATACTTATCCGATTTCTTCGAACGCAATCGGATGCATTATTACGATAACCTGATGCGGGTGCGCCAGCACAACGATCTGCATCAATGGTTCAAGTTCTTTCTCGTTGGCGTGATTGAAACGGCAAAGAATGGCATTGCCACCTTCGACAACATCCTGAAGCTTCAGAAGACTGTGGATGCACAACTCGAAACGCTGGGGAGCCGGGCCGCAAAGGCGCAAAAGGTATTGCGGGAGCTGTATCAGCGGCCGGTAATCGATGCGGCACGCGTTGGCATCGTTGCGAAGGTATCGTCGGCGTCGGCATACAAGCTGGTGGCCGACTTGGAACATTTCGGCATACTGAAAGAAATTACAGGCGGCCTGCGGGGCAGGCTGTATCGTTTCGATTCCTATGTATCACTGTTCAGATAACTTACTACTTCAGGATGACAGCGCAGAATACTGCCAAAAAATTCACCGCCGTCCTGATTGGAATGCTCTGAAAGCAGGCTGAAACTGTTTATAGAGTCTCATCCGAATCAGCGTCCGGCGTCATAGGGGAGGTCAGGTATGATCGTCAATGAGAATCAGTTGGATGAATGGGTGCGCCAGAACTCGCGCGATGCTCAGGGCGTGATTGTGGAGCTAATTTTCCGGCTGGTCGCTGCCTCTTGTCCGCGTCCGATCGATCGGCGATTTCCGTTGAGCGATAGTATCGGACAACATGGTCCAGATGGCAGACTAAATGTTGCCGCCGGTTTTGAACCCTTCATACCGGAAGGGCAGTCGATCTGGGAAATCGGAACTGGCATCAAGGCAGGCGCCAAAGCCACTGATGATTACCGAGACGCGACTCGAGACACACCGGAGCACATCCGCCGCCAAACAGCCTTTGTCTTCGTTACGCCGCTCTCCGCCCGGCGCGATTGGGAGCACACTTGGAAATCCGAAGCTCAAGCGACTTGGCTCGATGAGCGGCGCAAGTCCGCTGAGTGGCGAGAGGTCCATGTCATCGATGGAACGAAGCTCATCGATTGGCTGGGCCAATTCCTATCGGTAGAACTGTGGCTTGCGGAACGCATCTTGGGGAAAGGTCTCTCTGGCGTAGACACCCCTGGGCGGCATTGGGCGTTAATCCGCAGCATCGGCGAACCTCCGCCGCTCGCGCCGCAGGTCTTTCTGTCCAATCGAGAGGAGGCGCGGCAAAAGCTCTCGGCCATCTTCTCAGATACCCTTAATCAACTGCACATCCAGACCCGCTATCCTGACCAAGTCGTAGACTTCATAGCTGCCTGTATCGCCTCTCTCGATGATGAGATCCGCGCCGATGTATCCGGCCGTTGCCTCATCGCAAGCACACCCGACGTCTGGCGAATCTTGTCGGAACTCAGGGAGAGACATGTTCTCATCGCTGATCCGTCGCTCGATCTCAGCGGCCCCGCCGGTACAAAGCTGATCCAGATTGCACGCCGCGGCCGCCATGCGATCATCTTCAGTGGCACGCCTGGCGGTATTCCCGATCCGGCGTCATCCGTCGCTCTGGGCTCGCCACGTCAGCAGGAAATTCACTCGGCGCTTGAGCAGTGCGGCTATCGCGAGGAGCGGGCCCGCACACTGGCGCAGCGGAGCGGTGGCAATCTCGGATCACTCCTTCGCTGCCTGCAGAATCTGTCCTTGATGCCGCAATGGGCGGAAGATACGGCGGCCGCTGATCTCGCCATCGCTGAGGCGCTGGGGTCCTGGTCGGACAATTCCGCCTCCGATCGCACCGTCGTAGAGGGCATATCGGGAAAAGGATACGGGGAGTGGATCGCGAGGATTCGTGACGTTACGCTGCGCGCGAACACTCCCCTGAGCCATCTTGAAGGCAGCTGGAAGTTTATCGCCCGCTTCGAAGGGTGGTACGCGCTAGGACCGAAACTTTTCGACGAGCAGATCCAGAGGCTCCAGGAAGCCGCGATCAGCGTTCTATCAGAGGATGATCCGCAATTCGACCTTGACCCTGACAAGCGCTTTACCGCCGGGCTGTACGAAAAAGTGCCGACCCATTCGTCTCAACTGCGTAACGGCTTGACCGAGTATCTCGCGCTGCTTGGCACTCATCCACAAGCCCTCACCTCCTGTTCACTTGGCAAGCCCCAAGGACTGGCGGCACTCGCCGTACGGACATTGCTCAATGACGCCGGGTGGAAGCGCTGGGCAAGTTTGAACGACCTCCTTCCACTGCTTGCGGAGGGGTCCCCCGAGGAATTTCTTTTGGCCATCGAACAGGCCCTGAAACGAAAGGACTCTCCCTTCGATCAGGTGTTCGGGGAAGAACGGGGAGGAACGATGGGGCGCACCTACATGAACGGTACGCTCTGGGCACTCGAAACGCTGGCATGGGATGGCGCCTATTTCATGCGTGCCTTGCTATGCCTGGGACACCTCGCTACACGGGATCCCGGCGGGCAGTGGACCAACCGCCCAGCGCGTTCTCTGAACCTTATTCTGCTGCCATGGCTTCCTCAGACCTGCGCGCCCTTCGAACGCCGGCTGGCTGCCATGAAGATGCTGTTGTCTGAGGTTCCCGACGTCGCGTGGGATCTTCTACGTTCGCTCCTGCCCAACGCAGAGCGAATCTCAACCGCAACGCGGCGTCCGGCGTGGCGCGAAAGCATTCCAGAGGATTGGACGCATTCGGCGCCCCGCGAGGAATACTGGAAGCAGATTGACGCTTACACAGCACTGGCACTGACCGAGGCGAAGTCAAAACCCGGACACCTCATCTCCCTTACGCGCGATTTTGAGCGTCTGCCGCCCCACGCTCGCGAGGAACTCCTTACGTATCTTCCGTCTGCAACCGTTGACCCGCGGCTTCGGGCATCCCTCTGGAATGAACTCAGCGCACTGCTCACCAAGCACCGAAAATTCTCCGACGCCAAGTGGGCGATGACGGCGGATGAAGTGCAAAGCATAGCCGCCGTCGCCGACGCGCTCTCCCCCGAAAAACCAGAACTGCGCTACCACCGACTTTTCAGCGATCGGGAATCGAGCTTGTTCTCCCACAAAGGCGATTACGACGCTCAACGAAATGAGCTGGAAGATAACCGCCGAGCTGCCATTACTGAGATTGAGGCCGCCGGCGGCGCAGGCGCCGCGATTGAATTTGCCCGCACTGTACAGTCGTCCTGGCGAGTGGGAATTTCCTTTGGGGATGTCGCTTCCCCTCAGGCGGATGCGACAGTATTGCCTGCGCTGTTGGAGGAAAGCGGGGGTCTGATGCAGTTCACGGGTGGTTTCGTTGCAAGCCGCTTTCGCCGGCACGGATGGCCGTGGGTGGACCAGTTGCCTCTGCGGTCATGGACGCCCGCGCAAGTGGGTCAATTCCTGGCCTTCTTGCCATTTACGCAGGACACTTGGAACCGTGCCCATGTCCTGCTTGCGGCCGATGAATCGCCCTATTGGTCAAAAAGCAATCCGAATTTTCATGAGGCTAAAGATGGCGTGGACACCGCCATCAATAAGCTCATTGAATATGGACGAGCGACCGCAGCACTTCAGTGCCTACAAGGGCTGTATCACACAGGAAGTACCTTTAACCGTCAGCAGGCGCTGCGAGCCCTGTTCGCAGCACTCGAATCATCGCAAGGCCCTATCGAAGTGGATCGTTACGATGTAGTGGAACTTATATCAGTTCTTCAGGACGATCCCACAATTGCCGCTGCCGAACTCGCAAAACTTGAATGGGCGTACTTGCCGGTATTGACGGTGCACGATGGCGCATCACCGAAAACGCTGTGGCGTCAGATGGCGAGCGATCCGAAGTTCTTTTGCGAACTCATTCGTCTGGCATTCAAGTCCACTCATGAGCCAAGGGCCACCGTCATGGAAGCCCCTCCCGACCAACAGACGGTAGAGAAGGCCTTTCGGCTCGTTCACGAGTGGAGGTACCCACCCGGATTACAGACTGACGGGACGATCGACGGTGTCGCCTTAGCTGAATGGCTCTCTTCCGTGAAAACATCTTGCGCTGATAGTGGCCATCTCGAAATTGCCCTGACCATGATCGGACATGCGCTCTTCTATGCGCCGCTTGATCGGCAAGGCTTATGGATCGATTACTCTGTGGCTGCCATTCTCAACGGACCGGACGCGGATGACTTGCGGAGTGGGTATCGCACTGAGGCATATAACTCCCGTGGAGCGCACTGGGTCGATCCTACGGGAAAGCCCGAGCGACAATTGGCGGCCAAGTACCGTGCACAGGCAGACGAACTTGAAGCCGGCGGATACGCCCGCTTTGCCGGATCGCTTCGGGAACTGTCGATGGCCTACGAGTCGGACGCCGAGCGCATTGTTCACAGAGGTACGTCGGACGGGTAGCCCAGAACCATTGGCACAGTATGGGGTGGAAATGCGAATTGACTGGCAGGCCAGCAGACTGGCCCTGATCGAGGAGGTCGAGTATGCAGCTCGCCATTGAAATTGAAGACCACGAAAGCTGGCCGCCGGTATTTCGGAGCGAAGCCGTCCGCGACAGGCCGCTCGTTCTTGCCTATCAGCGCGAACGCGCCCGCATTGACAAGCTTTGCCAGGACGATATTTTCATGCGGATTAATCCGCCGAAGAACAAATACAGGGAAGACTACGATGTGCTGGTTGAACGGCTAGAAGATTTTTTGACGCCGCATAGGCTGGTGGCGTTTCACTGCACACGCCTGACGCAAGACGAAATCGGAGGCATTAAGAAAAATGGTTTGCAGCTTCTTACGCCTGCTCTCGTCAAGAAGAAACTTGATGAGTGCCATGCTGCCGGGCATTTGAGCGATCGCGACCATGCATATCTTACCGGCAGCAAGAGCGTCGCGGACAATGTGAATGATGTGCACGCGCATAGAACGGGCATGATCTGGTTTTGCCCGAACCGCTCGACCTTGCAGGATTATTCCGGTGTGTACCGGCTATTCCGGTCGTGGGGTGGCGAGGCTGTCTATTGCGGGCATGAAGACGACATGAGAATTGCGCCGGTCCTTGCCAGCATCGGAACGCCCTGCATCGTAAAGTGCGCCATTCCGTTTGATCGCGCGGAACACTATCACGAAAACTTCTCGGAGCGTTTTCTGGCGCAGCTCATTTCCGACGAAATCGAGTATCCTGAACCGGCAGCAGGATTTGATCTTAATACGAAAAAGGATTTGGAAGCAGCCGACGTGCTGGAAATAATCGAGTTCGCCGATCCACGCTTCGCCGCGCTAACAGGTTTCGGCGGCTGGCCAGCGCATTGCCGGATCATTGCGCCCGCAGAGTGACTACGGGCGAGGCGGCCTGACGAAAAGCGCAAGGCGGGAAGTATTTCGTTCCGATGCGTAGTCGGAACCGATGGAAGAAAAGCCGTTCTCCTTCAAGATTTCCTGCATACGCGCATTGTCGGCACGTGTCGTAGCATAAATGCCTTGCTGCCCATAAAGCCCGATTGCCTTTTGAACAAGCGCCGGGCCGTGTCCATTGCGCCGCTGCGATTTATCAACGTATATGTAGCCGAGCTCAAGCGTGAATTTCTTATGCCCCTCCGCGACGCCCGCCTTCCGAAACACGCGCTCCCTATAGCTGTTGAACGGCGTCTTCATAGCGGCAACGGCAAAGGGACCGCCACTCCCCTCGATCCACAGCAAGACCGCTGCTCGCGTTGTGCCGCGTTTGATGTCCTGCCGTTCGACCTCTTCGCCCTTGGCCGCAACAGTGACGAATGCTTCAAGTTCGTTTTCAGCGCACTCGCTTGGCTGTCGGGTGATGATTTGGTTTTGCATTTGCGGGGCCGATTTATGAAGAAAGATGCTCTCCGAGCATCTTCAGCTCGGCCACAACCAATGCGCACACGCTCCTGAAATGATTGGCGAAGGTCTCATGCTCCAATAGCACATCCTGAACCAACTGGTCTCCATCACTTCCACCGACATGCCCCTTCGCTTTCGTGCGCACGTACTGGACGGCGCGCAAGCCCGTAAGTTTCTCGGCGTCGCTTGCAGGCTTGCCCCTATTCAGCATCTTTTCGAGCAGCGTGATCGTCTTGTCGTCCTTGTCGTAGGGCACTTGCGCCGCATCTAACTTCGCGCGGATAGGTTTCGTCTCGAAGCCTTCCACGACCAGCTTCGACAACTCCATGAAGGCATCGGCCCACTCATCACGACTTGCCGTAATAGGCGTGTTTATACGGTCAAGCAGATTCTCATCGCGAAGGGTCCACCATGATGTCTTGCCGTCGTTCCAGCGGCGGATAACTCCTAAGAGTTCGCTCAGCGGGTCCAGATCGTTCGAGAATTCACCCTTAAAATCCGTCGTAATGGCGCGCTGTGAAATCCCTGCCTTGGGCGCTTCGTTGTAGCCAAGCCAGTGCATTTGCTCTGCGTAGGGAAGGCTGCGCAGGTAAACAATGTAGGCATGAACCTGTCCCGCCTCGTTGACATCGATGCCACTCAGATGCCAGGCCGCACGGCATGACACGTCGCGCTCGCTCACCGTGTACTTTTCGCGGTCCGCTTTGTACTTCAGCAGCACGTCGGGCCGAAAGAACGCGGGCGACAATTCAAAGGGCAGCGAATTGCCTGCCGCCTCAAAGTAGTTCGTCGTGGTCGCCGGGTCCGTGGAGATTTTCGTCACACACTTGTTGCGCCAGTCATGGGCGATGAACTCGGCATACTGCTTGTCGTCTTTCTTCCTAGCGCCCCAGGCCGGGAAGATAACTTTCTTCGGACGGCGCGGGCGGATGATCTGGACGCCGCGCATGTAGGAAGCGGGGCCTTCGATCCTCTGGCGAAAGAAAAGCTCATCCGAGAGCTGAACATCCTGCGGAGGCTCGTTCGACCAGCCCGAGAATCCTGCTGTCCGGTACAAAGGTATATCAAACATGCGCACGAGCGAAGCGTTGCCGGCGGCGAGATATTCCTCCAGGGGCTCCCATTTGAAAGTCGCCAAGGCGATATTGCTCCCCTTGTCCTCGCGGGTCGTGATCGAAACTACTTGCTCCAGGTCACCGTGCTTGTTGAAGCGGCAATAGGCCCGCCTCTCCGGGCGCCAGTGAATTCCCGCGAGATGGGCGTATTCCTGGTGAAGCTCAATATAGCTGCGGCCGGGGCCGCGCCATTCCTCAAAGACACGGCCAAAAATAAGTTGCACACCGCCGTCCAGCGTGTCGCTCGCCGTCCCCGTCAGTCCCCTCTCGATCCATGCGTCATCCCTGCTTGAAACGATGCTGGCAATTGACCTGTGGGCGTTGAAGTTCCAGCCCATGAGGTCTTTCCGGTCAATGGGCGACAGGCGTTCGTCCGGAACGACGACGGCATTGATGAACGTGTGCTCGCCCGACGCAAAAACGACCAGCTCGTCCGCGCTCGCGTTCTCCTGTAAGAAGGCGATGTGCGCCCCGCCTTGAAGCCAGCGGGAGAAATCCTGTGGGTCTGAAGGCGCTTCGTCTAGCTTCGTGATGGTCTCGATGAGTTTCTTGTGCTCGTAGTTCATTCAGCAACGCCTAAACGCCATCTCCAATCAGTTTACTCGTGGCTTCTTACGCGGAGTGACCAGGAGTGACCAAATCTGGAAGCTAAAAGGGTGCGAGACTGAGTCCACAAGTGTTTGATTTTTATAATAAAATGGCGCGCCCGACTGGATTCGAACCAGTGACCCCTGCCTTCGGAGGGCAGTACTCTATCCAGCTGAGCTACGGGCGCATCGATGACCGAATTTTAGCGTTCGACTTCCGGCTGGTCACGCCTTGGTCACTCCACTCCGTGGGCGCCATCATCCTCCCTTTCCAAGTCCCTGATTGCGCCAGATAAGCCGCGAGGATTCGAACCACTGCTTGACTCCTTCGGAGGGCAGTACTCTATCCAGCTGAGCTACGGGCGCGTCGAAGAGGGGCGAAACTATACGGTGGGCGGCTTTACCCGTCTATTCAGATATTTATAGCCCCGTCGCCAGCCGCTATACTCCGCGCCACTTTTCGATACCCCTTCGAGCCGGAGCCCCCGTGAGCAAGCAGGACACTCATTTTTTCAATACTTTCAGCCTGGTCATCGGCATCCTGGTGACCATTGCCATCCTGCTGTTCGCACTCTCCAGAGCGATCGGCCACTCCTCGCAGACCGAGCACCTCAAGTCCGACGCCCTGCAAGTGGCGGCCGTGCAGGGGCGTATCGAGCCTTTCGCCCAGGTTGCGGTAGCCGGCCATGACAATTCAGCCCTGGCCATCGTGCAACCCGCTTCCGGCGGCACCCAGGCGGCGGCCCCGGCGCTCGAGAGTGGGGAAGATGTGTACAAAGCCGCTTGCACGGTCTGCCATGGCCTGGGGATCGCGGGCGCCCCGAAGTTCGGCGATCATGCAGCCTGGGTGCCGCGTATTGCCAAAGGCATCGATACCCTGCACAAGCATTCCCTCGAGGGCTTCCAGGGCGACAAGGGCGTGATGCCACCCAAGGGCGGTCGCCTGGATATTTCCGACGAACTGGTGCAGGCAGCGGTCGACTACATGGTCCAGGGCTCGCGCTGACCACTTTCGCGCTCATGGCGCCAGGCGCCGCAACTGCACCGCTTCGGCCACGTGGCGCAGGGCGATGACTTCCTTCGCATCAAGGTCCGCGATGGTGCGTGCCACCCGGCGAATGCGGTGATACGCGCGGGCGGACAGCCCCAGCACCGTGACTGACCGCTCCAGCAGCGCCACTGCTGCCGGCTCCATGCGGCACCAGCGGCCGATCTCGCGATTCGACAGCGCAGCATTGGGTTTGCACGCCCGCCGCAGCTGTATTTCCCGCGCCACCCGCACCCGCGCCCGTACCGTTGCGCTGTCTTCCTCCACTTCTTCGTCATGGACCAGCTGCGCCGTCCGCAGCCGCGGGACCTCCACATGCAGATCGATGCGATCCAGCAGCGGGCCGGACACCCGCGAGCGATAGGCCCGGATCTGTGCCGGCGTGCAGTTGCAGCGCCCGTCAAGGTCACCGGAGTAGCCACAGGGACAGGGATTCATCGCCGCGATCAGCTGAAAGCGCGCCGGGTACCGCGCGCGGCCGGCCGCCCGGGCGATGGCAATGCTGCCGCTCTCCAGTGGCTCGCGCAGGACTTCCAGCACCCGCCGGCTGAATTCGGGCAGCTCATCGAGAAACAGAACACCATGATGCGCCAGCGAGATCTCGCCCGGCCGCGGGTGCGGGCCACCGCCCACCATGGCAACAGCCGAGGCGGTGTGATGCGGCGCGCGAAAGGGACGGCAACCCCATTGCTCGACGCAGAATCCCCGCATGCCCACCGAGGCAATGGCAGCCGACTCCATGGCTTCCGCCCGCGTCATGGGTGGAAGAATTCCGGGCAGACGATTGGCCAGCATGCTCTTGCCCGTGCCAGGCGGACCGACAAACAAAATCCCGTGACCACCGGCTGCGGCAACTTCAAGTGCCCGGCGTGCCTGCGCCTGACCACGCACGTCGGCAAGATCCGCGTAAAGCGGTTCTGCGACCTGCAGCGACTGTGCGGCAGCAAAGCTCAATGGCTTGTCGCCGCGCAGATGCTCAATCACCTGCAGCAGGTCACGGCCTGCGCCCACCACCGCCCCTTCGACAAGCGCGGCCTCAGCAGCATTGATATCAGGAAGTACTACGCTGTGCGCGACCTTCACCGCCTGACAGACGGCAGGCAGCAGGCCCTGCACACCGCGCAACGCACCGTTGAGCGACAGTTCGCCATAGAATTCGCAGCCTTCGAGCGCGGCAACGGGTAACTGGCTGGTGGCCGCCAGCACGCCGAGGGCGACTGGCAGATCGAAGCGTCCGCCTTCCTTGGGCAGATCAGCCGGCGCGAGATTGACGGTGATACGCCCGGCCGGAAACTCCAGCCCGCAGGTGGTCAGCGCCGAACGCACGCGATCCTTGCTCTCCCTCACCACCACTTCGGGCAAACCAACGATGGAGAACGCCGGCAGCCCCGGGGCAACGTGAACCTCCACTCTGACCTGGGGTGCATCCATGCCGTACTGCGCGCGGCTGAGCACCGTCGCGATCATTGATTCCTCCCTGACTGCTGTCCCCGGAAGCCCTCCCCGGTCCGGCCTTCACCGGCAAAAAGCCGCGTCGTTCATGAATCAGGCGGATCGATGGCGCTCATCAAGTTCTTTCACTTCACGCTGCAGCGCCTCCAGCTTCTCGCGCGTCCGCCGCAGCACTCCCTGCTGCACATCGAACTCCTCCCGGGTCACCAGATCCATCCGCGCCAGGCCGGAGCGCAACGTGGCACGAAAATTTGTCTCCAGTTCGCGACGCATGGCCGCCAGGTTTTCGGGCAGAGAGGCGGCCAGACGCCGCGCCAGATCATCAAGCTTGCTGGTATCCATGGTGTGAGCATCGGGTCGGGCCGCTACGCCGTCAAGCGCATCAAGGTCCGCATTTCACCACCCGGCCCTGGTAACTTACTGAATTACAAGCGCCGATCCGCCCCCATGCGGGGACTGCCCACGGCCCGGACCCCTGCTACACTGCCCACCCGGTTCAGTCGCCCAGGTGCGCCGCATGAAACTCGTCACCGCCATCATCAAGCCCTTCAAACTCGACGACGTCCGCCACGCGCTGGCAGAGATCGGCATCCAGGGCATCACCGTGACGGAGGTCAAGGGTTTCGGCCGGCAGAAAGGCCATACTGAACTGTATCGGGGGGCGGAATACGTGGTGGATTTCCTGCCCAAGGTCAAGATTGAGCTGGCTGTGACCGATGACAGGGTAGAGCAGGTGCTGGAGGCCATCACCACGGTGGCCCGGACCGGCAAGATCGGCGACGGCAAGATATTCGTCACCGATCTGGGCCAGGCCATCCGCATCCGCACTGGGGAAACTGACGCCAACGCGCTCTAAGCCCTCTCCGCTGCTGGAGAGAGCGTCGGAGTAAGGGGTAACTGGGGTAACCGCTATGAACAAACTGCTGATTTGTCTGCTGACGCTGTTGGCAATCTCCTTTACCGCCAGCGCGGAAATCTACCGCTGGGTGGACGCGCAGGGTCGCGTGCACTACAGCGACCGCCCGGTGCCGGGCGCCACGCGCGTCAAGAGCGTGGACAGCCGCCCGACCAATCCCGACGCTATTGCCGAACGCAAAGCGGCCGACGAGGAACGGCGCGCCATCGAACAGGCTGAAGCACGACAGCAACAAACCACACGCGCTGCTGAAAAAGGCGTCGAGCAGGACATGGCCAAGCTCCAGGCCGAGCGCTGCAAGAAGGCTCAGGAGCAGTACCGTATCGCCACGG
>JAJFKF010000124.1 GCA_021773365.1 Gammaproteobacteria bacterium
GGGAATCCCCCCCTTAAACTGTGGATAACTCTCCCCGAACGGCCCGGCCAGCCCTACCGGTCCTTCGCACCCAGAGTCAGCACCTCGAAACCGGTCGGTGTCACCAGCACCGTATGCTCCCACTGAGCAGACAGGGAATGATCCTTGGTGACCACCGTCCAGCCGTCCGGCAGCAGCCGGACATGGCGTTTGCCAGCGTTGATCATGGGCTCGATCGTGAACGTCATGCCCTCTTTCAGCTCCACACCCGTGCCGGGCTGACCGTAGTGCAGCACCTGCGGATCCTCGTGGTAGACCAGGCCGATGCCGTGGCCACAGTACTCGCGCACCACCGAAAAACTCTCCGCCTCGGCCAGTGTCTGGATGGCGTGGCCGATATCGCCCAGCTTCGTCCCGGGGCGGACCTGCCTGATGCCCTGCCACATGGACTGGAAGCACACCTCCGCCAGCCGCCGGGCCTGCACGCTGGGCTTGCCGGCGAAGTACATGCGGCTGGTGTCGCCATGCCAGCCGTCCTTGATGACGGTGACGTCGATATTGACCACATCCCCGCTTTTCAGCACCTTCTCGCCGGGAATGCCGTGGCAGACCACGTGGTTCACCGAGGTGCATACGGTCTTGGGGAAGCCACGGTAATTGACGTTGGCGGGGATGGCCTGCTGCACATCGACGATGTAGTCGTGGCAGATGCGGTCCAGCTCCTCGGTGCTCACCCCGGGCACCACGTGCTCGCCAATCATGTCCAGCACATCGGCAGCCAGGCGGCCAGCCACGCGCATGCGGTCCTGTTCTTCAGCTGTTTTTATTGAAATGTCCATCCGGATAGTTGATTCGTAAGGCATTGTTCGGCCAATGGGTTCATGGTATAAAGCGCGCCGCCCAAAAAGTAAACGGGCGATAACCTAATCCACACGTGCATCGACACACATGGCTGGGTGTCCCGGTAACGGGATTGCCATGCGGGATGCGCGGAGGCTTAACCCACGGAGAAAATTTGTCATGAGCAGCATGTCCATGCGGCAGATGCTGGAAGCGGGCGTTCATTTTGGTCATCAGACCCGCTTCTGGAACCCGAAAATGGCTCCTTACATTTTCGGCGAACGCAACAAGATCCATATCATCAATCTCGAGAAGACCCAGCCGCTGTACGTGGAGGCTGCGAACTTCGTTAAGGGCGTGGTGGCTGACGGCGGCAAGGTGCTGTTCGTGGGCACCAAACGCTCGGCGCGCGAGGCCGTCCAGAAGGAAGCCACCCGCTGCGGCATGCCCTATGTGAACCAGCGTTGGCTGGGCGGCATGCTCACCAACTTCAAGACCATCCGCCAGTCCATCAAGCGCCTGAGTGAAATCGAGACACTGGTCGAGACCGGCGCCATCGACAAGCGCGGCAAGAAGGAAGGGACCCAGCTGCGGCGCGAGATGGAAAAGCTGCGCAGGAGCCTGGGCGGCATCAAGGAAATGAACACGTTGCCGGATATGCTGTTCGTGGTTGACGTGGGCCACGAGCGCATCGCCATTCATGAGGCGAAGAAGCTCGGTATCCCGGTGGTGGCGGTGGTGGACACCAATTGCTCGCCGGAGTCGATCGACTACATCATCCCCGGCAATGACGACGCCATGCGCGCCATTAATTTGTATGCCGCCGGTGTGGCCGACGCGGTGATCGAGGGTCGGGAGGCCATTCCGACCGTGCCGGTGGGCGAAGACGACTTCGTCGAACTCGACGAGGAAGGCCAGCCCAGGGCCAAGAACGCTCGCCGCCGCCCCGCGCCGCCGAAGAAGAAGGCGGCCATCCGGCGCAAGACCGTGGGCAAGTCGCTGGATACTCCCGCAGCTCCACGCGCTGATGATGCCGCCGATGTTGCCACCACCGATGCCGCTGCTGAAGGCGAGACTGAAGCCGCTGCAGCAGCAGATGGCGCCGCAGGCGCTGCACAGCCGGCCGGCGAAGTCGCGGCCGATGCCGAAGCCAGTGCAAACGAAGCCAGCGCAGACGCAACCCGTACAGATGCAGATGCGTCCGCCGTCGACATAGGTGACGACGCCAAATAACTGAGTCCGGAACTGAACATGAACGCGATCAAGATCACGGCGGAAGCCGTCAAGCAACTGCGCGAGCGCACCGGCGCCGGCATGATGGAGTGCAAGAAGGCATTGGTGGAAACCGGTGGGGACCTTGAGGCCGCCGCCGAGTTGATGCGAAAGCAGGGCCTGACCAAGGCCGACAAGAAGGCCGCCCGTGTCGCCGCCGAAGGCGTCATCCTGGCGCCGGTCAGCGACGACCGCCGTGCGGCCGCGTTGCTGGAAGTCAACTGCGAAACGGACTTCGTCGCCCGCGAAGCGGCTTTCCTCGAACTGGCGGAGCAGACCGCGCAACTGGTCCTGAGCCAGCGTCCGGCCTCGCTCGAAGCATTGCTGGGGATGAAATTGCCGGCCGGCGAGACTGTTGATGAGCGCCGCCGCAGCCTGGTGGTCAAGATCGGCGAGAACATCACCGTGCGCCGCTTTGCGGTGCTGGAAGCCCCGACGGCAGTCGGCGCCTATGTACACGGCACTCGCATCGGTGTGCTGGTGGGTGTGCAGGGCGGGGATGAGGCCCTGGCGCGTGATGTCGCCATGCATGTGGCCGCAATGAATCCCGATTTTGTTTCCGCCGCAGATGCGCCAGCCGACATGGTGGCCAAGGAGCGGGAGATTTTCACCGAGCAGGCGCAGAACGAAGGCAAGAACGCCGGTAAGCCTCCGGCCATCATTGAAAAGATGGTGGAAGGCCGTTTGCGCAAGCGGCTGAACGAAATGGCCCTGCTTGGTCAGCCCTTCGTGAAGGAGCCGGATGTTTCCGTGGAGCAGCTGCTGGCTCGCGGCAGTGCAAAGGTCACCGGATTTCTGCGTTTCGAGGTGGGTGAGGGGATTGAGAAAAAACAGGCCGACTTCGCCTCTGAGGTGCAGGCGGCGGTGGAAGCCAGTAAGGGATAAGCCGGCCACCAACAATGAGCAGTCCGCGATACAAACGAATTCTGGTCAAGTTGAGCGGCGAAGCACTGCTCGGTAACGCGGACTACGGCATCGATCCGGCCACGCTCAAGCGCATCGCCGGTGAGGTTCAGGAAATCGCCGGTCTTGGCATCCAGGTCGCTGTCGTGCTCGGCGGCGGCAACATCTTCCGCGGCGCCGGTCTGGCCCGCGCCGGCATGGACCGCGTCACCGCCGATCACATGGGCATGCTGGCCACGGTGATGAACTCCCTGGCGCTGCAGGATGCGCTGGAAAGCATGGGTTTGTACGCGCGGGTGATGTCCGCGGTACGCATCAACCAGGTTTGCGAGGACTATATTCGCCGCCGCGCCGTGCGGCACCTGGAAAAGGGGCGGGTGGTGATCTTCGCTGCCGGCACCGGTAATCCTTTCTTCACCACCGACACCGCCGCGAGTCTGCGCGCCATCGAGATTGGCGCAGATCTGTTGCTGAAGGCGACCAAGGTCAACGGGGTGTACAGCGCCGACCCGATGAAAGACCCGACGGCCACGCGCTATGACACCCTGACCTTTGATCGCGTGCTGACCGACCGGCTGGAGGTGATGGATGCGACGGCCATTGTTCTGTGTCGCGACAACAACCTGCCGTTGCGGGTGTTCAACCTCAATGGGGAGGGGGATTTGATCCGCATCGTCAAGGGGGGCAATGTCGGGACGCTGGTGACGAACGGGTAGAACGTTCCAGAGAGCGGGTTTCGCGCGCATTGTTCATCAGCGATTGCGTACTTGCCCGGCGTGTATCGATATGCGCGGTGGGGCGGTGGCGTTCATGAACAATGCATAGAGGCCTGTGCATAGTCGTTTTTTGGGGGTAGCCATGCTGGAAGACATCAAGAAAGATACTACGGAAAAAATGGGCAAGTCGGTTGCGGCCTTGCGCAACGAGTTGAAGAAGCTGCGTACGGGGCGCGCTCATCCCAGTCTCATCGAGCATCTGAAGGTCGACTACTACGGTTCGGATACGCCGCTGCAGCAGACGGCCAATATCACCGTGGAAGATGCGCGCACGCTGGCGGTAACACCCTACGATCGCAACATGGTGCCGGCGATCGAGAAGGCCATTTACAAGGCCGACCTCGGGCTGGTGCCCGCGGTGGCCGGACAGGTGATCCGCATTCCGCTGCCGCCGTTGACCGAGGAGCGCCGCCGCGACATGACCAAGGTCGTGCGCGCCGAGGCGGAGAACGCCCGCGTCAGTGTGCGCAATGTGCGCCGCGAAGTGATGAACGAACTGAAAGAGATGCTCAAGGAAAAGCTGCTCTCCCAGGACGACGAGAAGCGCGTCCACGAGGAAATCCAGAAACTCACCGACAAACACGTCGCCGACGTCGACCAGATACTCGCCGAAAAAGAGAAGGAGCTGATGCAGGTCTGATGGTTGGGCCGGCCACAGTCCTGTTGGAGTCAGGGCTCGGGCAGGGCTTCCGGGGA
>JAJFKF010000125.1 GCA_021773365.1 Gammaproteobacteria bacterium
CCGTAGGAGCTAATCATGGCCAAGACATTTGAAGACTCGAAACCTAAACCCGCGAAAGCGGCCAAGGCCCGTGCCCCCATCAGCACACCTGTGGACCTCCCGACGGTGAACCTGATCCAGTTCACCGTGAACACCGCGCCCCCGAAGGGCGGCGGCGCCAAGGAACCCGACAAAGAAAAGCAGGCGCCTGCCGAACCGCGCAAGTCCCACGCGCGCTCCACTGAAATCCCCGATGCGGTGCTGGAGCGCTTCGTCAAGGTGGGCGACCACTTCTACTTCCCCGATGGCGCGGAGGCTTTCCAGCATCAAGGAGATCGCCTGACCACCCGTTCGGAGAACGCCGTGGTCATCCAGGGCATGGTCGCAGTTGCCCAGGCGCGAAGCGCGGACGGTGCAGTGACGGTCAAGGGGAGCGACTTCTTCCGCAAGGAATCCTGGTTCGCGGCCAGCCTCGCGGGGCTGAAAGTGGAGGGCTATGAACCGAGCGAGTTCGAGCGCGAGCGCCTGGCGCGCGCGGTCGCGCGGCGCGCGGCCCCACCCAATCCGGACAAGGAGCAGGACAGGCCGCCGGAGATCGGCGGGGAAGTGGCCAAACGCGAACGCGCCCCCGGCGCCCGCCCGGCCGACAGCAACCTCGTCACCGGCCGTCTGGTCGATCATGGCGTCGCGCACTACAGGCACAACCCGAAGGAGGACCTGTCCTATTTCGTGCGGGTAGAGACCGCCGAGGGCGACCGCGATATCTGGGGCGTGGATCTAGAGCGCGCTTTTCGCCACTCACTCAGCACCCCGGGCATTGGGGACAAGGTGGGCGTGCGCGCCGTCGGCAAGGACGCCGTGACCGTGCTCGCGGCCGAGCGCGACGAGCAGGGAAACGAAATTTCCCGCAAGTCCATCAACACCCACCGCAACCAATGGATCGTGGAACGACAGGAGTTCCTGGACCAGCGCGCCCAGCTCGCCGCGACGTTCCGGGATTCCGCCATCACCGCCGGGGAAGGCACTCGACGGCATCCCGAGCTTGCTGGCACCTATGATGTACTGGAACTCGGCGAAGTGGTGGCGCAGGGTCAGTACACCGACAAAGCCCAGCGCCAGCAGTGGCGGGACAACCTGCGCGAACACCTGGCGCGGCGCATCGAGTACGGGCAGCCGATGGAACCTTCACCGCCGCTCAAAACCCCCGCGCGCGGCGCGCCGGAACCTCAGCGCGCGCCTGATCGAGATCATCTTCTCACTCGATAATCGCCTTCAAACACAAGCCTTGCGACAGGAACCTGCATCGTTTAGCGACCTGCAAATTCAGGTTGCACCATGCTTTTAAAGTACTGATACTGCATGCGCACCAAACTGGGGCACTGGTGTATCGCAATAACAAATCAATCTGAAGGCTTGGATAGAACCGAAGTGAATCGAGAAGAACTATTGGACTACATTCGAGGCTTGCACACGAGGTACTCGGAGCAGGATCAGCGTACCGGTCTTACAAAGTGGGCGTTGGCCGGCGCGGTGGTTTACCTTATTTGGCAAGTTGTGCCGCAGCTCGCAGATATCGGACAAGCGCCGGCGCAGTGGCTGCCAGTCTGTTCGTACTACGCACAAATCATGTTTATGATAATGGGCGCGACCGCAATCTTCGGTCACGGCAGGCGAAGATCTTCCCGCGGAATATTGGAGCGACGAATAGCCTCCGGTGCATTCAATCCGATGGTTGGGATGGCTCAACTATCGCTCATTCTGGTGGTTCCCGGTATTTGTGCGTATATGGTGCTCGCGTCAGAGCTTGCATCGAATGCGTGGCTTAGTCTTCAAATGACCATCAACCAGTGGGTATTTGTTATTATCATGGTGGCGGGCGTAATGGCGTTCGCGGTTGACCGAATTGTGAAGTGGCGCCTTGGCATTCCGTCAACTGTGATGGGAGTGGTATCCGGCCCTTGGATAGAAGGTATTACCAATGCCATTCTGCATGTGCTCTTCCTTGAGTTGTTTCTCGGAAACCTAGCCTTGTTGCTAAGTGACTTGTTTGGGGTGGCTCCCGTGCACGAGGTGCTATTGTGCGGATTCAATCTGTCCCTGATCGCCGTGGCGCTTGCTGCATTCCTTGAAGTGCGGATGCGGGGTGAGAATATGAATGCTCTCGCCTGGCTTGAACACGACATCATTTTCGAGAATTTAGACGTAGAGATTGCTAGGGAGCGACTTCAGGAGGAGATCGTCGGCCGTAGTCTGGGTGGATGGATGACCGAAAGGATGCGGTGGTTGCGGGCGGCCTCGAACAGTTTGCGTTCTCATGAGGCGCAAGTTGCTGGCCTGATTGATGAATCGAAAGTGACACCTGTGCGCGAGAGCATGATGCAAATTAGGAAGCACATAGACATTCTTGAGCGCGACGTTAAGAAGTTCTGGCCTGCATGCCGTCACTTCGAAGCTTGGTTGCTCGCCATGTTGGAGAGACGCGCGCTCATGAACGATACTTCGGTTCAGCAGGTGGTGGAAAGACTGCATGCGGAACTTAAGAGAATGAACGAAGAAACAACTTCGGCTGTAAAGACGATGATCGAGCGTCTTCGAAATGCGTCGGAAGTGGTAAGCAGGATGCCGGCCCAATAGATGTCGCGCACTTAGGTGTGAACATTATCAGTGAATCAGCCGCCCCGCGCGCTCCGCGAGAGTGATGGTGGCATTCATTCCGGAATTGAACTGCAGGAAATCATTCTCCATCCCGTCACTGAAGATCACCCCGTTCTCCGGCATGAAAGAACGCAGCAGCAGCGGGTGGCGAGTATCGACGCGTCCAAAAACGAGTTCCGCCTGCGATGCTATGCTGGGGAAGGGCTCGCGAACGGCGAATTGCAGATACGGCGCATCCCAGGGTATAGGTTTGTAGCGCTTTGTTGATGGGCCCTTGAGGAAGGCCGCCGCCACGCCCATTGAGCCGGTGACGATGCTTTTCATCCAGGCAGTGGATCCGAGACCTGTGGACACGATCAAGCCGCTGGAGGACTGCATTTCTCTTTGGCCCCCCAGCTCGATCTCGTAGCGGGCCGATGTGTGCGACTTGGGTCCTATGAACAGATCGTTCACCGCGTGCAGCGACTGACCATCGGACAGAGTGGCCTTGGCCATCGTGACGGTTTTGAACGGCCGCTGGTCGGCAAGAACCTGATCCATGATTCTCTGCAGATCCTCTGGCATAAAGGGCAGCAGGATGCCATCGAAACGCTTGCTGTCAGGATTGATGCCGATCAGCGGTTGGCCGTCGAGGTATTTGATGGTGTTTGCCACCAATCCGTCCTGTCCCAGCGCCACGACGATGTCGTCGGGTGCAAAGAGATAGCTCGGGAGGAACGCGCGGTCGAGCAGTTGCACCGTGCAACGATTCTGGAGGGTCCGTTCGACCGTCTGCCGGGCAGCCACATAGTTCGCGTGTTCAAGCTCGTAGTCGGAGAAGTCCGCGCCCAGGTGTTCCACATAAAACTTGGCCTGGGCGATGGTATGGAAGCGGGCCACGAGTTCCTCGATCCGAGTTCGGCGCGTGACCAGCACTGCTTTACGGAGACTAGCCATGGCCGGTCTCCGGTTGGGCGGGCGCCTTCAGGAGCGCCTGGAGGAGGTCGGGTGAGAGATTGAGCTGGCCGATCCTCTCCGCCTTCTCCGCGATTCCCCCGAAGGCCTGGGCGATGAGTTGGCTCGGGGCCATGTCCATGGAGACCAGCGCGTGGATGATGCGAGGATCGGCCGTCTGCAGCGCCTTGACGGTGGCAGCGAGGCGATAAGCCTCTGCGTCGGCTGCGGTGCGGGTGTTCTCGGCGCCGGCCTTCACGAGCTCTTTGCGTTGCCCTTCGAGCCCGATGCTGGCCTCCATGTCCGCCTTGCGCAATTCCGCCTGCATGCGCTGGACGGCGGCCTGCGCCTCCATCTGCGTTTCGCGAATGGTCCGCCGTTTCTGCTCCACGGCCACTTCAGTGTCGAGCTCGCTTTCCTTGATGGCCCGTTCGTTCTCCACCGCGGCGTTACGCCGGATATAGATGGCCTCATCGGCTTCGCGGAGAATGGCTTCGCGCGCCTTGGCCTCCAGTGCCCGGGCAGTTTCCGGGGTTGGCTTAATGGCGAGGATGGCCAACCCCTGGACCTCCACGCCCAGGGTGGCAAGCTCCGGATTGCGTTTGAGATTGAGCAGGACACTCTCGGCGACTTTTCCAGCTGCCCGGATGATCTCCGCCAGCGAACTCGCCTGGACCATCTGCTGGACCAGTACCTGCGCGATGGCGGTCACGCGCTCGGAAAGCTTCTTCGGATCCTCGCTTTCGTAGCCTCGGCCATTGGGCGCCAAAGTGAAGTTGAGGCTGGCGGCGGTCTTCTCCGGGTCGGCGATCCGGTAGGAGAGTTGGCCCTGTACGGTGACGGTTTGAAAGTCGTGGGTGACTTTCTCGAAGATGAAAGGCACCTCCCGGCTTTCCATTGGCACCGCCACCAGGCTCGTGGTGGGTGCGTAATACAGCAGCGATAGCCCCGAGCCTTGCCGGGTGGCCCGGCCTTTGCGGAAAGCCATCAGGTGGGTGGTCGGATTGACCTTGATGAACTGGATGCCAAGCATGGTCGGACTCCTCTTGTAAGTGGGACTATACCACTAAGTAAGTGGTATAGTCCCACTAAGATCGGTACCATGTCAATCGTCCTGTTGGAGAATCCCATGGCTGGAAATAAGCGTCATATAAATCAACTGGTTGAGTTCGAGCGGCCACTGACGACGGTGGACATCGCAATTTTCACGGTTCGCGACCAGGCACTTAAGGTGTTGCTGGTGCAAAGACCCGCGGGTGCCGAAGACCCTTTTCCTGCCCAGTGGGCTTTGCCAGGCGGGTTTATCGATACGGCCAAGGATGAGGACCTGGAGGGCTGTGCGCGTCGCAAATTGAAGGAGAAGACCGGCGTTGAGACCCCTTACCTTGAGCAGCTCGGCAGCTGGGGGAATGCACAGCGGGATCCGCGAGGTTGGTCGGCAACCCATGTGTACTTTGCGCTGATTCCCTCTGAAGCCATCGTACTGAAGGCTGGAGCGAACAGCGCAGACTCACGTTGGTTTCCGGTGATGGAAGAACGCAACGGAGAGAAACTCGCGTTCGATCATGCGGAGCTGCTCAGGGCGGCTGTCAGTCGCCTGCGCTCGAAAGTGGAATACACCTCATTGCCGGTGTTCCTGATGCCGGCAGAGTTCACGTTGGCCGAGCTCCAGCAGACCTACGAAATCATCCTGGGCCGCAGGTTGGAGAAGAAGTCCTTCCGCACCCGGATGGCGTCCGCAGACTTGTTCGATGCAGTGCCGCGGATGAAGAGCGGTCCGAACCGCCCCGCGCAGCTCTACAGGCTGAAGCGCCGCAGGCCATTGCACATCTTCCCCAGGCCATTCGGATCGGCGGAATCCTGAATAGCTGAGAGCATCAGATGTTACTCCCGCTGACATCGTCCTTTGGGGTGCTCGTGGTGATCGAACACTCTCGATGACTGTCCTATGGCCGTCTGGACTTGCAGTTCGCATATGATCGCAACAGGCGACTGGTTGTAGCCGAAGCACATGGCGCGCCAGGCGAAGCGCCTGTCACGCCATGGATGCACGCCACCGCTGCCGCCCACTCCGTTTAAGTCCTCCATTTCCAAATTTCGCGCCAGTCCCCAGGGCGGGCCTGTCACGAAATTTTCCGGCTGCATTTCCGTTGGCTTCGGCAAGACCTGAAAAAGACCGGTTTGGCGGGTGTGAGGTCCGGGCAATTCCGCCCGCCTCGCACTTAAACGGAGTTCCTGCCATGAAACGTGTTGCCGAAGATCGAACCGTTCAGCGCATTCCGCTGAACCAGCTCAAACCCTCGCCGAAGAACGTGCGTACCGTGCCGCACAGCAAGTACCACATCAAATCCCTTGCGGCGAGCATCGAGGCGCATGGATTGCTTCAGAACCTGATCGTGGAGACCGAGCGGGAGGACGGCAAGCCCACAGGGTTCTACCTCGTGACAGTCGGAGAAGGCCGCAGGCTCGCGCAGCTCCTGTGTGTGAAAAATAAGAAGATCAAGGCGGACGAGCCGATCCCGTGCGTGATCGATGATATCCACGATGGCGAGGCTGTCAGCCTCGCGGAGAACGACGTCCGCGAAGCCATGCATCCAGCCGACCAGTTCGCGGCGTTTAAACGGCTCATCGACGGTGGCAAGTCCATCGAGGACGTGGCCGCGCAGTTCGGCGTGACGCCACTGGTGGTGCAGCGGCGCTTGAAGCTGGCCAACGTTGCCCCGGAGTTCATCGAGCAATACCGCAGGGACAAGATGGGGCTGGATCAATTGATGGCGCTGGCCATTGTCGATGACCACGACAAGCAGCGGCGGGTGTGGGAGAACCTCCCATCGTACAACCGCGATCCTGACAGCATCCGCCGTATGCTCACTGAAAGCGAAATCGCCGTGAACGAAGGAATCGCGAAGTTCGTCGGGATCAAGGCGTATGAAAAGGCCGGAGGCCTCATCCGTCGCGACCTGTTCGCCGAGCGCGAGGACGATCGATTTGTCATGGACCCCGAGCTGCTGCGCCGCCTCGCCACCGAGAAGCTGGAGAAGGCCGCCACGCAGTTGAAGGCGGAGGGGTGTGCCTGGGTGGAAGTCATGCTGGACCTCGACTACTCGACCCTCAACACCTATGGCCATGTCGGCTACACTCTGCGGGAGCCGAACAAAAAGGAGCAGACGAAGCTTGATGCGCTGAAAGCAAAGCGGACGGAAATCGAGCAGGAGATCGACGCCGCTGGTGACAGTGAGGACGACGACGGGTCGGATGCGCTGTACGAGCAGACACTCGAACTCGACATGCAGATCGAGGAAGTGGAGGCCACCTTGCGGGTGCCCGATCCGCAGCAGCAGGCGGTGGCGGGGGCACTGATCGCGATCACCCATGGCGGGGAGCTGCGCATCGAGAAGGGGCTGCTCAAGCCAGAGGACGCCAAACGCTTCCGCAGCGCCAAGGCGGGCAAGAAGCCCACGGGACCGCGCCTGCACTCCGCCGCGCTGACACGCCGGTTGACCGCGCACCGGACCATTGCCCTGCAAGCGGCACTCGCGGAGCAGCCGGGGGTGGCACTGGTCGCCGTCGCGCACCGACTTGTTCTCCGAGCCTTCTACGGCCGGGGGATGGGTCCGGATGATCCGGTGCAGCTGAAGGTGGAAGAACCACAGCTCAAGACCTACGCGGAGGACATCGAAGACTGCAAGGCGAAGGTCGCACTGGATGCGCGCCGCGAGGCGCTGTCCCGCGAGCTGCCCGGCAAGGCGCAGGCATTGTTCGGGTGGCTGCTGGAGCAGTCGCAGGACAAGGTGCTGGAGCTGTGCGCGTATTGCGTGGCGAGGGCGATCAACGGTGTGAGCGACGATGAGAACGATCACCGGCTCGACTCGATCGCCGAGGCTGCGCATTTAGATATGAAGTCGTGGTGGACGCCCACGGCATTGGGCTACTTCGGGAGTTTGCCCAAGGCCCGCATCCTCGATGCAGTTCGGGAAGCCACTTCACCCGAAGTCGCCGCCAGTCTCTCGACGATGAAGAAGACCGCCTTGGCGGCGGTGGCCGAGCAGCGACTCGCTGGCAGCGGTTGGCTGCCGAGCCTGCTGCGTCCGCAGGCGCACTGATCGGCTTCCGGCGGGCGTGGGACTTCACATCCCGCGTCCGCCGGACCTCACGCACTTCCATCTTCGAGGGTATTTCCATGAACACCTCCCTGACCGAGTTGATCCAGGAGGCCATCGGCTATGAGGCGCTGGCTTTCGAGGCGGACGATGAAATTGACGGCGGCGACCTCACCGAATGGTTTGCCGACTGGCGGCAGCGGGCCAAGGCGGCCCTGTCTCCCTTGTCCGCCGTTGCCCGCACACCGGCCGAGAGCCGCCGCCTGCATAAGCCCTGACCGGCGTGCTGCACCCGTCGGAGTAGGCCAGAGCGCAGTCCGCGCGCCAGGTCAAAGCACCTGTCACGCGGACTGCAACGCCATCGCTGCCGCGCGGCTTCGGCGGAGATCATCGCCGGGAAAATCCGCGCCAGCGCGCAAAGCCGCACTGTCACGGATTTTCCATTGAACCACCGTCAGCGGCTTCGGTGAGGGCGACAGGGAAGGTTTGGCGGGGGTGAGGTCCGGGCAATTTCGCCCGCCTCGCACACGGAGAGACGCCATGACGACATTCTACGTCCGAGAGAACGAAGGCTACCGCCAAGCCGCCCCGCAGGAGATTTTGACGCGCGCGCAGAGACTGATTGCGCAACGCTTCCGCGCCGGTTGTCCGGTGCTGGAGTGTCCCGAGCGCGTGCAGGAATTCCTGAGGCTGCGCCTTGCGCCGCTCGATTACGAAGTATTCGCGATTCTCTTCCTCGATGTCCGCCATCGGCTGATCGAATACGTTGAACTTTTTCGCGGCACCATCGGCCATGCGCAGGTTCACTCGCGCGAAGTCATCAAGGAAACGCTCGCCCGGAATGCCGAAAGCGTCGTTTTTGTCCACAACCACCCCTCCGGCGTGGCGGAACCTTCTCAGGCCGACGAGTTGATTACCCGGAAGTTGAAGGAAGCGCTGGCGTTGATTGACGTGCGGGTGCTCGATCACCTGATTGTGGGCGACACCGTTTTTTCCTTCGCCTCTCGCGGCCTTCTGTGAGGGAGGCCACATGGAAACGTTGACCACACGAGAGGCATGGCTGCTGTATTTCGCGGCCCGGTATATCTGGCCACGGATCGAAGCGGCCGGAGGGGCGAAGCCCGAGCGGTACAGGGTGAGCGTGGGGTTCCCAAAGGGAAGGCGCGGCTCAAAAGGACACGCCATCGGGCAATGCTGGGCCCGGGAGGCAAGCTCCGATTCCACTTACGAGGTTTTCATCTCCCCGGAACTGTCCGCCTTCGACGCCGTGGCGACGCTAGCGCACGAGCTGACCCACATAGGGGCGGGGCTTAAGTGCGGCCACGGCGGACCGTTCCGAAGGATCGCCGTCCAGATCGGCCTCACAGGTTCCATGCGGGCCACCGTGCCGGGACCCGAGCTGGCGGCGCAGATCGCGGAATGGATCACCGCCGAGCCGCTGTATCCGCACGCGCCACTGGCAGCGCTGATGCCGGGGGCGAAACCCGGTTCGCGGCTGCTCAAGGCGAGCTGCGAGGCGTGCGGCTACACCGTGCGGCTGGCCCGGCAATGGCTGGATGTTGCCGTGCCTCTCTGCCCCGATCCGGCCTGTGACCGCTATCAGGAGTCGATGGAGAGCCCGACGGCGGATGCGTTTAAACGGTCCCTGCCAGAACGTAATCTGGAGCCGCATGTGGGGTTGAGTATCCGAAAGACCTGAGGCCTCGAGGTGAAGAGAATGGGCCGCAGGAGGCGTCACGGGCAGCCGTGGCGCCTGATCGCGGGCGTGGGGTCACTGAGCGCGGTCGGCCGGTTGGGGAGCGTCGAGGTCTGCTGGCGGCGAGTACGTGGCGCGGAATTTTTTCGTGGTTTGTCGAGGTTTCTGCCATAAGTTCCAGTACATGCAGGATCGCCTTTGGCTTACGTTTGGGGCCAAATAGGTCCCATGAGTTGCACGGAAGTTTTGAAGACCAGAGTTACCTCGGAGATCAAACTCCAGGCGAAAAAGATTGCGGATCGCGAACTCTTGTCGGAGGCGGCGTGGCTTAAGCGCTTGGTAGTTCGGGAGGTCCATGTATGCCAAGGGGCAACTATCGCGGGACGTGAGCCATGCCAGACTGGAGGCGTTCGCCGGCATGGTCGGGAAGCACGCGAGAATCGCCGCTGCGGCAGACCTATGCTTGTGCGCTTGAAAGGGGAGGATAGGCTGCTGTTGGATGCTCGGGCGGCTGCGCGCGGCCTGCGTCCTGCTACCTATGTTTCGGCACTCACTCGATGCCATTTGCGGCGAGTGACACCCTTACCTAAAAAGGAATTTCTAGCCCTGAAGCGCAGCATCAGCGAGCTAGCCGCCATCGGGCGCGACCTCAACCAGATCGCTAGGGCTGCGAGCGAGGGAGGGAGGCTACCGACCTCCGCACGGGAGGAGTTTCGGGCAATGCTGAAAGTCTGCGAGGCCCTGCGGGACAACACTAAGGCGCTGTTAAAGACGAACGAAGCGAGCTGGAGCAGCGGCTATGTCGAAGACCTTTAAACTCCCCGCGGAACAGCGCCCGCTGTTCGACCTCGTGAGCTATGCGCGCGGAGGGCCGCGTGAGAATGGCGGCCGGTTTACTCAAGCTCAAATAGACCAAATCCGAAGGACCGTACAGCATGCGCCGGAGGTTGTCGTGAAGGTGCTGCCCAAGTCTGCCACCACCCTGAAGTCGGCGGCCAAGCACATCGACTACATCAGTCGCGATGGAGAAGTGGAACTCGAAACCGACGATGGGCAGCGGTTATCGGGCCTCGATGGCAAGGCCCTGATGGAAGAGTGGGATCTCGATCTCGATGAGGTTCGGCGGCAACCAGGTCTAGCCCCAACGGGACGCCGACAGCCGCCAAAACTCATCCACAAACTTGTCTTCTCGATGCCTGCAGGAACACCGCCGGATAAAGTCCTCTCCGCCGTTCGGAATTTCGCCCGCGAAGAATTCGCACTCCAGCATCGATACGTTTTGGGCCTGCATATTGATGAGGCCCATCCGCATGTCCACTTGGTTCTAAAAGCGGTGAGTGAACAGGGCATCCGATTGAATATCAGGAACGCCACACGCCGTCACTGGCGGGCAAGATTTGCCCAGCATCTCAGATTACTTGGAGTGCCGGCGAATGCCACCGAACGCGCAGTCCGAGGCCAAATCAAAAAGGCGAAGAAGGACGGCATCTATCGCGCAAGTCTGCGCGGTGCATCAATCCACATACGCACGCAAGCGGAGGCAATAGCATCCGAGCTGCTCCAGGGAAAGATTCGCTTCGACGCTGGCCAGCGAACGCTTATAAAAACGCGCAGAGCCGTGGAGGGCGGATGGCTATCGCTTGTCAGTTTCCTCGCCAAAGATGGCCATCGTGATCTTGCCAACGACGTCAGGAGATTTGTCGAAACAATGCCCGTGTCTAAGACCGAGCGTGAACAAATCGCCACTGAACTATTAAGCAAGACGCAAGAGCAGAAGATTTGTGAGCAGCATCCGATCCGATGAGATCGCCTTTGCAATTCTTGTGAAAATAAAGCCCATAATGGCACGAATGTCAGGTTACTCGCGAAGCGCGCTCCGTGACCTCTGGCAGGTCTGGTCTCTCGCTAAGTTGCTGCATGAAATCTTTGACAGAGAGTAATGGTGGTAGCTCGAATATCTTTGATCCAGGACTAACGTTCCGAGTTTCCTTCAAAAACTCTGAATAGTTACCTATCAGGTAAAACGATACTATCGCGCGGAGCGTTGATTGAATGAACTCAACCAATTTTGCGCGTTGCGCCAGTTTTGAATCGTCCATTGGCAGGCCGAGAAGGGCATATGGATTCGCTTTTGGCTGCGGATTAGATATCAAAACAGCAGGAGCATTCGGGAGCCCGGAGAGATATCTACTGCCATTTGGAACAAATGCAAGGCCGTGCTTGATACGGTTGTAGGCATCTATGCCGTAGCGTTTTTGGTTTTCCTGGCAATCAACGATTATAAAACGGCACATTCGGCGTAAGGATTTGGCGCAGTCGATGCGTGGATGGTTCGTATGCCAGTCCGCTGGAATCCATTCATCAAGGCCGATAGCTGCGTATAAATCATCGGGGGATTTTATTTTGAAATTATTAAACAGAGTCTCCAGTATTACCTTATCGGGTTTATATCGGAGAACTCCTTCGAGTGGGAACATCAACTCCTTTTTCCGAAAACGAATTAGTGCCGTGAGAATTGCACCCATGTCCTCGTAGGCCGCATACTCCTCACGATAAAGCCCAATGATAAAGAACCTCCTATGAATATCGTTGGGGTCTGCCTTCAACAAATCCTCTAAAGATTTTGCAATGTAATGACGAAGCGTGCCGCTGAATAGTGCGTAATCCGTAAAGAAATGCGGATCAAATTGCCGATGAACTTCATTATGGGGTATCGGGGCCATAGATTTTTCCACTGAGGTGTCATGTGCCATCTGATTTATAAGTTCTTGAATCACACGCGTCACACTGTGTCGATCGCGCGATGTAAACGCCGTGTGCAAAAAATGGGTCAGGAATCTTTTTCGGGTGCCAGTGTGCTTGAATGTATTCAGATGAGAGATCAGAGCGAGGAATCCATACCAAGCCGTCGGCGCCACCACGGTCGGAGTTCAACGCCCGCTTTCCCCACTCCGCCAAAATGGACCGACAGGCAGCAGCGACCTGTGCCTCGGGTACGAGTGAGAACGGGATATCGACTTCAAAAATGGTGGGTATTCCGATCGTTCGAAGTCGAAGGCGAAAGTCCTCCAGGCTAAACCGCTGATCACATAAGCTGGCTGCGAGCGCAATAAGGTACTCGCTTCCCTGAATCAGGTAGTGACCGCACTCTTCAACGAGATATGTATCATCGCTGACAAAATAGATTTTTCCATTTTCATCGTGTCCCCGATGCGTCATTTGCTCAATGGCTGTCTCTAAGAGTGAGCCATCAATATCCGAGAAAAGTTGTCTGAATGTTTCTTCGATGATCCTCCTATTCTGTCCGAGCAATCCACGCTCATAATATGATCGGACGCTAACAGGACGACAACCGTGAAATCCTTTGGCTCGCGAATAGAACCCGAGAAACAGCTCCCGGAAATCCGTCTCGATGTCCGGGTCTGGTAACCAAGATAGATTGTCGGACCAACACCCGCTTGGTTTCGAGATTCGTAGCCGCCTTTTTAACGTTGAGTTCAGTAGACCGCCAGCGTAACGGTCAATATCTGAGAACCAGCGTTCCGGATCGCGCCAGTCGAGGACGTGAGAAATCGCCGTAATGTTTTGCGCTCTCCTCAAGGGCTATTCCTTTGTTGTTCGCTATGGATACTCGAACTTGAGCTGACCAAAGCCGAAATCAAACACCTTCACGCGCGCAAATCGTGATTGCGGCAAATAAGCGTTCACGCATCCGTCAATTAGGGCCCTCGCATTGGCGTAGGCATCAACCTCATCGTGAATGGAGTAGGCGAACAACTCGAGGGGTGACATCGTCCTGTAGGTCTTGTCCATGAGTTTGTCGCGGATCCTATCGACCTGCATGGGTAGCACGTTGCCGGCCGATGGTGACGAAATGCGAGGCCCATTCACCACATGACCGCGATGGACCATCGCTCTATAAAGTCCGACCGGCAAGTTCATGGGATTGAAGAGTGGACCAGAAAATCTAGGCGGTTTTCGAAGCAACTCGTCTTGAATGATCTTCATGATCGCCGTTCGGTCGCGCAGGCCTGCAGCATTATCTATCGTTACGCTGAGGAACATATCGGCGCACTCGGTGCCCAATCGACTTTGATCCGGTGCTGAATGACCTGAGAGCGCTCGGAACCAAGTCTCCTTGGTTGCATTCATATTGCGCAGACGCGTGCGTGTCTCATTATCATCGAGTGCGACTAGTTCCACGGCCAGCGACCCCGTGTCTGCGACAACGCACTCAATATCGGGTGCTGGCGGATTGTTCTGCCGAATGGAGCCGGCGACGATAGCCCGTCCCGTGAGGGGCATTAACGACTCAAAAATATGTCGCTCGATCTGCGCCTTTGTCAGCGTAGCTGCCACGCTTTCAACCTCAAAGGATGGAGTCTTCGGTATACGAGTAACCTGTGTGCGTTCGCGTCTCGATGATAAGTTGCTCTTTAGTCACCCCCTTGTTTAATGGGCCATAGAATTTCACGTTGCGCCCGTGCTTTTGTGCTTCAGAGGCGCGATGGTTCCATGTTGTGTCATCGGTCATTGGCCCAACGACGGTAAAGACCTTCTTGTCCTCATCGAGAAGAGCAAGTAAGAAAGAAGAGGGTCCTCTATTTGCCATGCTTCTGACTCCTGAAAAATGCTTTGTTGCTAATCATAACGCCGGATCTTTTGGATTTGCCGGAAGGAGTAACAAAAATTGTCTGTCAGGGTAGCGCGATTCGAGGGCAGTGCGCAGCTGTGGCACGACTTTGTTGATGGTGGAGATTGCGTCCGGAATATCGGAGGCCAAACCATCCGTCAGTTCTTGGAGCCGCCGCTTGAATGCTGCTGCGTTGCTGCCGGAAATAATCGCTTCTTCGCCGCGCACGAACTAAGCTGCGGGACCAATTTCGTGAAGGCGATAAGCGCAGTCCGTTCGATCATGAATCATTGCCATGATGGAGTCGATCAAAGTTTGCACATGCTCGATGTGACCAAGTACTTCCGCTGCACGGTCGCTTGGATTCTCGGTCTCCAGGAGGAAGTCATATTCAGCAACTTCCACCCTCGGTAAACGCTGCGGGAAGCCCTGAAGTCCGCCTATCTCATTCCACTTTGGCATACGTCCAAGTCTCCTGGCGGGTTCGTCAAATAAAGTCTCTTTTATATCTTCCAAGATCGTGAGTAGCCGACCCAGCGTTGTTATCAATCGATTTGCCTTGCCGCACTCTTTGCTGATGCGTTCACGGACCCTAACCCGCTCTCCCTGACGCGCCAAGTAAAGCGATACGAAAACCGCGCCGAATGTTGCGACGCCGGCAAACCACACTCCAATTACTTCCCAAAAATGAAGGCAATATTCCGAGCACGCTGCACTTACTGGATCAAGCGCATGACGCCACCAATCGGACAATGGCATTTGTAGTCCCCTTAACGAAATATCATTCAGTTCTGGTCACAGTTTTTAGCTGCCTATCGCGGGCGTGTTTCTTAACCTGATCGAGCACGAGACGCATCAGCTTTTCTGGCAAGTACCCGTAAAGATATTCACCGGAAGCCGTGGGTCTGATGTCTGGTCCCGGCCAAGCGAACTGATTGAGTTCGGTGGTGATGATCCAAGACCGTTCGATATCCAGTCCGAGACGCCGCTTGGTGGCTGGCGGAATTTCGATGCCATTTTCGTCTTTGAGCGGCGGGGTATGCGTAATAGGGAGGACATACGCGACGGTGTTACCGCCCTTCGCCACACGCGTTAGCACGATGCCGCAAGGACGATCTTTGGTGCCATCCTCACGCCCCACGCGCGCTTCGTTCCACCACAAATAGGCGTAACGAATGACCTGACCCGATTGGGGAGGAAGTGCCATCCGCTGGCGATTAAGTCATTTCGTGGTTGTAGCGAGCGGCCTCAGCCGGAATTTCCACAGCATCCAGCGCGGCAAGATCTTCGTCGGTGAGTTCGGAAACGTGCATCGCGCGCCGATCTAAACTCCGTAGACGCTGATATTCCTCGGCCGAGAGCAGTACAACATCGTCGCGACCATGACTCGTCACGATGACCGCTTCACGGTGGGCGATGCCTCGTAAACGGCCAAATTCGCGCTGAAATTCGCTGGCAGGTACTCGCGTCATAGGTGCCTCCAAGAGCAGGTTTCCGCATTATACTAAAAATACGAAAGTTGTGAATAATCCAGATTAGTGGCGTATTGCGTAACGATACACGATACGGTGTAATAGGGACATAGGAGGCTACACCATGTCCAAATCGCGATCCGCCCTTCGTCACCCAGCCGAGCTGCCAGGCCGGTATGTCCGTGACATTGCCCTGACGCCGAACAACGTATCGGTTGCACACGCGGCGAAGGTTCTCGGCGTCGGAAGATCTGCACTGTCTAACTTTTTGAATGGGAATGCCGCCGTTTCGCCCGATATGGCCGCGAGGATCGAGCGCGCCTTCGGTATCCCGGCACAGAAACTCCTGGACATGCAGGCGGCCTACGACGCCACGCAGGCCAAGGCGAAGGGCGCACCTTCTGCGACAAAAGCATACGTCCCACCGTTCTTAGAGATAAAAGCCAACGAGATTGAAAATTGGGCTAGGACCAGCATTTCAGCGCGAACTCGACTCGCTGTCTTTCTGAGAACGCTGGTCAACTCGACCGGCATCGCCCTATCGAAAGTCGATTTTCCGGGAAATGATGATGCGCAGCGCGTCGGATTAGATGGGACGGCGGTGGCTGCGCAAGGCACGCCATGGATTCCCGTAGGACAATCCTTCTGGGAGTTTGGTTGCGACCAGGACCCTAAAGCGAAGGCCGACCACGACTACGCGAAAAAGACAAAGGCAACAAATAAAGCGAACCGTGACGAAACGACGTTCATGTTCGTCACACCTAGGCGCTGGCCGGGCAAGCAGAAATGGGAGGACATTCGGCGGGCCGAAGGACAGTGGAAAGACGTTCGAGCGTTCGACGCGAGCGATCTCGAGCAATGGCTTGAACAATCTATCCCTGCTCAGGCGTGGTTCGCTGCGGAAATACATCGACCCACGAACGGCGCTCACTCGCTGGAGAAATGCTGGGCCGATTGGGCGAACGTTTCTGATCCACCGCTCTCCGGAAGCTTGTTCGCCACCGCGATCAAAGTCAGCGGCACGATCGTCGCAGCTAAACTTAGCAAAGCGCCCGAAGAGCCGACAATTATTGCGGCCGATTCAATGGAGGAAGGTCTGGCGTTTCTCGCGCAACTCTTCAACAGCGCGGGTGGTGAATATGCCGCTTATCGAGATCGCGTCGTTGTCTTCCACGAACCAAACGTGCTGCCCAAGCTCGCCGCCGGTTCATCTAACTTCATCGCGGTGGCTGCCACGCGTGAAGTCGAACGTGAGCTTGCGCCATATTGCCGTCTTATCCATTCCATCGTCGTCTACCCACGGAACGCGGCAAATGCGGAGCCACACGTCATTCTTGAACCTCTGCACGACACTGCATTCCGCACGTCTCTGGAAGAGATGAAGTTCACGCGGGATGACATCGATCGGCTAGGGCATGAATCTGGTCGATCCCTTACCGTCTTACGCAGAAGACTTGCAAAGGTTCCGGCAATTCGAACGCCGCACTGGGCAGCCGATGCCGGTACCGCAGGGCGCCTTGTCCCGTTTCTTTTCGCTGGAGCGTGGAGCTCGACTAACACGAGCGATCAAACTATCGTCTCACTATTGGCCGGGGACACTGATTACTCGGTGCTAGAAAAGCAGCTGCAGGCTCTTACGGGTCTGAACGATACCCCGGTGTGGTCGGTAGGCACATATCGCGGCGTTGTGTCTAAAACTGATATTCTATTCGCGATCAGCGGCACTCTTACCGAACCAGAGCTCAGGACGTATGTCGACGTTGCGCGTCTGGTTCTTTCCGAGGACGACCCTTCACTCGATCTGCCAGAAGAAAAGCGCTGGGCGGCCAGCATGTACGGCAAGACACGGGAAATCTCCTCGGCTCTGCGGCAGAGCATTTCAGAGACGCTTGTGCTACTTGCCGTTCATGGGAACACGCTGTTCCAAAAGCGACTCGGGATCAACGTAGAGGCATTAGTCTCGCGGCTCGTCCGAGATCTGCTGATACCCCTAACGACTCGCACGCTGGAAGCTCAGGAACGTGATCTTCCGACCTACGCGGAAGCTGCGCCCGGCGAGTTCCTTTCAATACTTGAGGAAGATCTAAAGAACCCAGCGCCGGCGGCGCTTTCTCTCATGCGGCCCGTAGAGTCCGGTACGTTCGGCCGATGCGTGCGTAGCGGGCTGCTGTGGGCGCTCGAAGGTCTGGCATGGCCGCCGAGCATGCTCTCGCGCGCAGCATTGGTTCTCGCGAAGCTCGCCAAAATTCAGATCGACGATAACTGGATGAACAAGCCTATAGAGTCGCTACGCGCAATTTTCCGCGCTTGGATGCCCCAAACGGAAGCTACGCTGGATCAGCGAATCGCTGTTATGAAGCGTCTCGCAGAGGAAGTTCCAGATGTGGCGTGGCAGATTTGCGTCGATCAGTTCGGCGATTCGCAGCAAGTTGGCCACTACAGCCACAAGCCTCGCTGGAGGAATGACGGACATGGATTCGGTGAGCCGCTTCGTAGTGGGGAGATACATAGGTTTCAAGTGGCAATGGTCAAGATGGCCTTGGGATGGAACAGCCACAACCGCGAGACATTGGGCGATCTGATTACCCGCATCTATGGACTGGACGAGGCTTGGCAAAAAACTGTGTGGGAACTCGTAAAGAGCTGGGCGGAAGCCGGAGCGAGTGATCTCGATAAGGCATGGGTACGCGAAAAAATTCGGGTTACCCTCATGTCACGGCGAGCGGCGTTGGGGAAGCAGCAGCGCCGCACGGACAAGCTAAAAGCGGCGGCTGATGCCGCGTATAAGGCGCTTGAACCCACCGACATCCTCAGCAAGCATGAATGGTTGTTTCGCCAGCAGTGGATCGAAGAGTCTGCCGACGAGTTGAACGATGAAGAGGCAGACTACCAAAAACGGGCCGAGCGAATCGATCAGCTGCGGACAGCAGCGATGCGTGAAGTTGTCGCAGGACGCGGCGTCCAAGGGGTTCTGGAACTGGCTGAGATGGGCAACGCACCCGGCCAGATCGGATGGTCAATAACGAAGGCGTTACCGGAAGAGCAGATTGCCGGCTTTATCGTAACGGCAATGCCGCCGGGCACCGATTCGTGGACGCGCAGGAATCTCGTCTACGGTGTGCTTCACGCAGTGAAAGATGACGGGCGGACCAAAATTCTCGGCGAGGTGAAGCAGGCGCTCGCGCAACGCGACTTCGCCGAAATACTGAAATTTGCTCCCTTTCATAGCGCGACCTGGGCACTGGCTGACAATCTCGACGAGGCTTCCCAGAAGATCTATTGGGCCGATGTCTCGCCGAACTGGCAGCATCAGAGTGACGCAGATCTAAATGAAGGTGTCGAACGACTGCTCTCCGCGAAACGCCCGCGTGCGGCCTTCGCCTGGGTGCATTTCGTACTGGGGAAGATCAGACCGGCGTTGCTATTTCGATTGCTTTCTGAAATCGCCACGAGCAAGGATGAGCCGTCGGGACACTACAGGCTCGACGGCTACCACATCGCTGAGGCTTTCAAGATGCTCGATGCGAGTGGAGAGTTCTCTACGGATCAAATGGCGGGCCTCGAATTTCCCTATATCGAGGCGCTTTCCCGCGAGCGCGGTGTGCATGGTGCGCGCGGCATTCCTCATCTCGAACGTTACATGGAGAGTCATCCCGAGTTTTTCGCAGAGGTCATCGCCTGGGTTTTCAAACGAAGTGACGGCGCCGAAGACCCGGAATCGTTGAAGATGGACGATCCAGAGCTTGTAAAGGGCCGCGCTGATCGTGGTTACAGGTTGCTGGACGCTCTTGAACGGATTCCTGGAAAAAATAAACTCGGCGAGATCGACGCCGATGAGTTTCATAAATGGCTAAATGCCGTCAGACAAGCCTGCGCAGCGTTGGGCAGGCAGAAAAGTGGGGATATTGTGCTGGGAGAGCTGATCGCCAGTGCACCGCTTGGAGCGGACGGTGTCTGGCCGTGCGAGCCAGTGCGTGACGTTCTCGAGCGTATCCAGTCAACCGATATCGCGAGCGGTATGCGGACCGGCCTTTACAACCAACGTGGGGTTCACTGGCGCGGCGAAGGTGGCGATCAAGAAAGAGAGATCGCGGGCAAATACAAGCGTTGGGCGACAGCACTCGAATTCTCGCACCCGTTTGTGGCCGCGATCATGAAGAAGATGGCAGACTCCTACGACGAGGAGGCGAAGGGCCAAGACATGGAAGCAAGAATCGAGCGTCGGCTGAGGTAGGCATGAGCCATGACGAGCACTAGTGTGCTCAGTGGGGTCAGGAGCGAAGATCGGGATTGGAACATTTCAAGTTTGTACACATCAAAATGTTGAGTCGCTTAACGAATACGAGCTGGTTAGAAAGTATAGGTGTAGCGCATGTAGCGAAATCATGATGTGTGAGTGCGACCGAGCGCGGGGCACGAAATTCTTGTCTCATCAGCTTGAGTATGGTGTTGAGCTTAATAGCCAGCAGCGTGTGCGGGTGACGTTGGGTTTCCAGCTCGGTATTTGCCGGGAATGTAGAGGCTTATCTCCAACCGCTTCTCCCACAGCGTCTACGCCTGGACGCACCAGTAAGGTCAAGCGGTACTATTGGCGGGAGCTTCACTTTCGCGAGTTTGAAATCTTGTCAAGTATGGGTATGGGTTTGGTTGATATCTATAGCCCCGAGGCATCAGAGCTACGGAAGAAAGCGGCATCGCAAGCGCTCGAAGATATCAAGCGAATACACGAGCAGTCGCCAAAATATCATTTTGACGCAGAATCAGAAGTTGAGTTTTTGAAGCGTGTGCCTGTCGATAAGTTTGAGCTGAAGGCTGCGGTCATTGAAGGAGGATTGATTAAGCGAGCGGATGGCGTTACTCATTCGTCGGAAGAATTCGTTATAGATCATTTAAAATGCCAGGGATTTAGCATCGATTCGATGCGAAAGCATTCCGATTCATGTGCTCTTCGCGGTTTTACTGGCGCCACTAATTCATGATCCAGAAGACCCATGCGTTCGGCAGGCGAGGTTTGGAGAGCGTTCATCCTGGGAGGCCTGTCGAGCATCCTCACACGATATCGTGGTCATGCTTCCCGATGATTTTGGAACTCCCGGCTACGCAACTCGAAGAGTCGCCCCTATCGAGCGGTTTTTCAGACAAGAATTGCCGCTGGACCGCAACGAGCTACTTGCGAGATTTGAGATGGGGATCGAGCTGGCGGACGGCTTGAGGCAGTATTTGTGGGCACATCGACAAGGCGACCTTGAGCGGGCAAGGCAATTGCTTCGTATCCTCCCGGCAGTATCAACGGTTCAGATGCTCAAATATCTAATAGAAGACTATTGGGGCCGATACTTGGGTTGGCCAGACTTGCTTGCATGGCAAGGTGATGAATTCCTCTTTGTCGAGGTGAAGCTTTCTCCCGATAAATTGTCCGACCAGCAGCGTCGTTGGGTCGAGCAGAATCAGGCGCGTCTGCATCTGCCGTTCAAGCTTGCGAAGATTCATCGTCTCCCGGGTTGACGTGATGGAAATGAGTGATGGAGAGCAAGGGCCGAGACTTTCTGAGAACCCTCGAAGACACGGGAATGTCATCCACGTATCATTGCGCCTGGCGTTCGCCGCCGTTTTGGGGACGGGCCGGAGCCCCCGGTCCTAGTGCCCACTTTGGTGGCTGCGATGGGTAAACAGGGGGAATGGAGGGGACTCGGCAAACAAGTAAATCAGTAACTTACTGATTGCGCTGGATGCATGGTCGGGTTTTGATCCCGCCATTCTTCGAATCGCTAAGCGGCACGCGTAAGTGGTTCGGCTTTGTTGGCCCGCAATGTATCCAAATAGTCTGCCCACGCCTGCATCATCTCTCGACGCTGAGGTAGGTATTTCGCGTGGTTATATGCGGCGCGGACCTTATTGCTTTCCGCATGTGCAAGCTGAATCTCGATCCAGTCGTGATTCCAGCCTTGCTCATTCAAACAGGTTGAAGCCAACGCTCGAAAGCCATGACCTGTCATTTCCTCTGTCGAATATCCAAGGCGACGCAAGGCTGCGTTTATAGTGTTGTCGGACATTGGCCGGTCTCCCGAACGGAGCGATGGGAACAAATATCGCCCGTGACCGGTAATCAGCTGCAGTTCCTGCAGAAGGGCCAGCGCTTGCTTTGATAGCGGCACGATGTGGGACGCGCTCATCTTCATCCTTTCGCCTGGAATCTTCCATTCGGCTTTGTCCAGGGCGAATTCTTTCCACTCGGCTTTTCTAAGCTCGCCGGGACGTACAAACACATACGGCGAAAATTTGAGCGCAATCGCTGTAACTGGTTTGCCCTGATAGCCATCGATCGCCCGGAGCAGCTCGCCGATCTGATTCGGATCCGTAATCGTCGCATAGTGCTCCGATACGATAGGTGCGAGCGCGCCTCTTAAATCGACAGTGATGTCACGTGGAGCTCGGCCTGTGGCAACGGCATACCGCCAAATTTGCCCACAACGCGCCCTGGCGCGATGCGCCGTTTCATGCAGCCCGCGCTTCTCGATTTTCTTGAGCATCCGGAGGAGCTCGGGCGCTGTAATCAGTGTGATAGGGCGGGAGCCTATTTCCGGGAAGACATATTTATTGAGCGCCCAAAGTGCTTTGCCCACTGTGACTTCGGCAAGCGCTGCTCTGCGCGCATCTTTTGCCGGCGTCGCCTGCATGTTCATCCATTCGAGTGCAATTCCTTTGAACGTATGGGCCAGCTCGGCTTTCTTGAGCTTCCTTTCGATGCTGGGATCTTGGCCCGAGGCGAGCTGCTTCCGCGCTTCGTCCCGCCGCTCTCGAGCCTGCTTCAGCGTTACGTCGGGGTACGCGCCCAACGCTAGCAGGCGCTCAACGCCGGCAAAGCGATATTTGAATCGCCATAGCTTCGCGCCGTTCTTCTTGACTAACAAAAAGAGGCCACCGGCATCGAAGACTTTCCGATCCTTCTCGCCTGGCTTCGTATTTCTGAGTGCAATTTCCGTGAGTGACATGGGGGGGTACCGTTTTTGGCAAATGCTCCGATACCCCTAGATGTACCCCCACCGTGCGTGCGCTGTCAAGGTTTTTGGTGATACACGGCGAGCGCAAAATCCATAAAAAAAGGCCGGAAAACCAGCCTTTTTCGTTACCAGGTGTTACACCCTGATACCCCCTGCTACTCCCCTATTGGTGCCCGAGGTCGGAGTCGAACCGACACGCTTTTAAGGGCGGCGGATTTTGAGTCCGCTGCGTCTACCAGTTCCGCCACTCGGGCATTCGATGGGGGCCGGGAGTATAAGGAAACCGCTGCCCCCTGCCTATCGGTCAGCCGTGCGCAGCCCGGTTTGGTCCAGCTCCGTTCCACCGTCTTGCCCGAATCCAGCCCCCATCCATGCAACGTTCCACCCCCCGCCCGCATCTATAACTGCAGATGACGCGACTCCTGCAAATTGAAATGGCGCCCGAGGTCCTGCGCGCGGCGCAGGCCGGGGCGCCGGAGGCGCAGGCGGCGGTGTACCGCGCCTTTTCCGGGCCGGTGTATGCGCTGATCCGGCGGCTGGTGCCGCGGGCGGCGATGGCGGATGACCTGTTTCAGGACACCTTCGTCGAGGTGCTGCAGAGTCTGCGGCGGTTTCGCGGCGAGGCGCCGCTCGGGGCCTGGATTCGACGCATTGCGGTGAGCAAATGCCTGATGTATCTGCGTTCGCCCTGGAACCGGCGGCTGCTGTGGCTGGACAGCCAGGCGGGCGAGGGCGGGGAGAGTGCGCCGCTGGAGGCGCTGGTGGAGTCGCCGGTGGTGGACATGGGCGAGCGCATGGACCTGGACGCGGCGCTGCGGCGGTTGTCGCCGGCGGCGCGGGCGGTGTTGTGGCTGCACGATGTGGAGGGTTACACGCACGTGGAGATCGCGGCGCTGTACGGCAAGACGCCGAGTTTTTCCAAATCCCAGCTCATGCGTGCGCATCTGCGCCTGCGTGAGTGTTTGCAAGATCATGTGGAGGAAGGGGCATGCACGCCAGTTTCCACGAACTCCTGAGTTTGCGTGATGAGGTTGCCGTTGACGCGGCGGTGGCGGCGCATGTGCGCGAGTGCGCGCAGTGTCGCGGTGAGTTGCGGCGGCTGCGGTCGGTGACGGTGCAGCTGCGGTCGCTGCCGCCGCGCTGGACGCCGCCGGGGCGGTGGGATGCGATTGCGGCGGCGCTGCATCCGGTGCGTACACCTGTCGGGCAGGCGGATGCCATGCGCCCGTATGTGCCGGCGGCACGCACGCGGCTGCCGGGCTGGCGCTGGCCGCTGGCGGCGGCTGCGGCGGTGGCCGGGACGGTGGCGCTGATCGTCTGGCAGGGTGAACAAACGTCGCTGCCGGCTGATGCGCGCGCGGAAGCGGCGCTCGCGCGGCAGGCGGGTGATGCCGTGGCTGCTGCGCACGGTGGCGCGGCCGCTTCGCGGGGTGCGGATAGCGGCAGTGATGCCGAGCATTTCATGGCGCGCTCCTATGTGCTGGAGCAGGCGCTGGCGGCCCTGCCGCAGGAGCCGCGGCTGGTGCGCGCCGGTACGGCGCTGACGCTGGCAGATCTGCAGGACCGCATCCGCTGGGTGGACTACCACCTGGCCTTTGGTGAGGAGGCGGGCCTGCAGCCGCAGCAGACCGAGCAGCTGTGGCGCGAACGTGTTGACCTGCTCAATTCCCTGGTGGCCGTGCGCTATGCACAGACGCGCGCACCCTTATAAAGGAGAACGATGATGCCAATCTTGAAGTCATTGCTGCTGGCCGGCGCGTTGTCGCTGGCCGGTGTGGCGCTCGCCCAGGCGCAGACGCCCAAAGCGGCGGCCAAGCCGCAGGCGACCGATGTGCAGGAGCGCACCAAGGTGGAAGCGGAGTTGAAGCGTGCGCGCGAGCAGCTGGAGGTGGCTGCGCGCGAGGTGGCGCGGCTCAGTGGGCAGCTGACCGGTCCGATGGCCTACGACTATTTTGTGACGCGGCAGGTACTGGGCAATCGCGGTGGCGCGCGGCTGGGCGTGGAGGTGGAAAACAGCGAGGACGCTGCCGCCGGTGCCGTGATCAGAGGCGTCACGCCGGACAGTCCGGCGGCGGCGGCAGGCCTGCAGGTGGGCGATGTGCTGGTGGCCGTGGACGGCAAGAGCCTGGAGAAGTCAGCGGACGGCGCCACCGCGACGCTGATCGGGCAGATGTCAGGCGTCAAACCGGGCGACAAGGTGGAGGTGCAGTTCCGTCGTGATGGCAAGCAGCGCTCGGCAGTGGTGGTGGCCGAGGCGGCCCTGCCGTTGCCCAATCGCGGTCTGGTGTGGCTGGGCAAGGAGATGGACGAGCGTCGTGCCATGGAGAACCACCTGCGCGAGCGCTACACAGCCCGCCCGGGGGTGATGCTGGAGAACCACGCGCTGGAGGGTGCAAAAGGTCCGGTGTCCGTGTTGCGCTTCATGGGCCACGACATGCTCGACATGGAGCTGGTGACGCTGACGCCGAAACTGGGACGTTACTTCGGCGCGGAGAAGGGCGTGATGGTGCTGCGCCCGCCAGGGGACGCGACGATGAAGCTGGAGGAGGGCGACGTCATTCTCGACATCGACGGCCGCGAGCCGCAGAGCGGCGTGCACGCCATGCGCATCCTGCGCTCCTACCAGCCGGGCGAGGAACTGAGCTTCGGCATCATGCGCGAGCGCAAGAAGATGAAGCTGGCGGTGACCATGCCCAAGCGCGGCGAGATCGAAGCGCCGCCGCGTACCTTCAGGATTCCACCTACGCCGTCGCGCGACGAAGCGACCTGAGGCTTCAGCTGAACATATCGAACGGCTCAGGTCCGGCGTCCCTGGGTGAGGGCAAATGTTGTGCAAGATCCCGGTAACCAGGATCGAGCTCCCTGTTCAGTGGAAGCGCTTGCGCAGCGAAATCGAATACCGTCGCAGCCGCGGGTCACCCAGGAAGCTGTAGCCGCCAGCGGGACTGGCCGTGGCCAGGATGGGCGGGCTTGTGTTGAACACATTGGCGACGCCCACCTGCAGATCGGTGCCTTCAAGCAGGCCGGAGCCGGCGCCGAACATCTCGCCGAGGTTAAATCGCGCCGTGATGTCGTGATAGTTCTGTGTGCCAATGGACTCCGAGCCCTGCTCGGCAGTGAAGAATTGTATGGCCGCCTCCGGAACACCAGCCGGATACAGCAGATAGCTGTGGTAGTACTGCATGTTCCAGTCGACGGACCAGTGCGCACGCTCCAAAGTCACGCCCGTATTTCCGCGCCACTTCAGCCAGTATTGATGTCCGGCATTGTTGAGCGGATCGACTGTGGAATCGACCTGGGAGATGTGGTCGCGCAGATAGGTGGCCATGGCGTAGGCCCTGACTGAGCCCAGGGCGGTATCGAAGGTATAGTCCAGCTGAGCGTCCAGGGCACGCACGGTGGTGCGCGCCAGATTGATCATGCTGATATCTATCATGGTGATCGGGCCGGCGGTGTAGCCTAGCAGCATATCCAGTTCGCTCAGCTCTCCGCGCTCTATGCGCCCTGCGTACAACTCCTCGTTGTTCAATATGGTGTTTGGCTGGATACGGGCGATCTCACCCACCTTGCGAATCTCGGTGAAATCCACCGACAGCCGCACGCCGGGCAGGAAGCGGGGCGTGAGAATAACGCCTGCGGACAAACTCTCTGATTCCTCCGGATTGAGGGTCGGGTTTCCACCCCTGATCTGGGTCACATTCTGGGTCAAGCTCGTGTTGCCGCGCTGCGGATCGCGCGCGAACAAATTGCCGACAACCTCCGTGGGCGTGATTTGGGCGACGTTGGGCGGCAGAAAACCCGTACCGAAACTGGCTCGCAAGGCCACATCAGGGGACGGCGCGTAGCGAAAGCCCATGGTGTAGTCACTGGAATCGAAATTCAGTATGGCCCTGGCCAGTTGCGGCGGGACCTCACCCGGCGCCACCAGCACCCCGCCGTTCTCCACGCCGTTGACCTGGTAGTCGTCATAGCGGGCCGAGAACTGCAATTCCAATGCATGCAGACCGGGCCTGGCATTGGCGCGGGAGAACACAGGAGCGTTGAACTCCAGCGAAACACTGTCGATCTCATCGGAGCGGTCCGCATAGTACAGTCGCGAAAAATCTCCGGTGAATGCGCTCTGGGTCACCATGAAACCGGCATCGGCCTGCGACTCGCGGTGCTCGTAGAAGAACGACAGCGCCAGCGGTCCGCCCGGCAGCTCATACGCCGGCCCTGCCAGACGCAGGGTAGCTCCCTTGCTGGTATTGAGGAACGGTCCCCGAATGCTGTTGGGAGAATCGAGCAGGTAGCCGGTGTAGTCCGGCGGGAAGGCGTTCAGGTCTCTGAAGATATCCAGCTCACCACTCTCGAGTGCGCTGAGGCCATCCGGCCCGATGATGGGAGATGTTCCCACGCCGGCGTTTTCCGACCGGCCGTGGCTGTATTCGATCTGCCCGATCCATTCGCGCGGCAGGCGGACAATGAATCCGCCGTTGGCGCTCAGGCTTTCGGAGGTAAAGACCGTGTCGAACTCCAGGCCGGGCAGTGGAAAGCTGACGGTGACAAAGCTGTCAAATGGATTACTGGGAAAGGGCGCGAGATCAAAGCTGGTGTTCTGTGCAGCGTACTGGGCATGCCCTTCGTTGTCCCGCCAGGAGATGTCGATGAAGCCCTCGATGCGCTCGGTGAACTCGCGCCGGATGCTCAGGCCGAGAGAGGAGACAGTAGGGCTGTTCACGATGCTGGCCTGCAGGCCCTGCACATCCACCGGCAATGCCAGATTGTAGCTGCCGGCAGCCGCGATCAGCCCGGCGCCATTGTCGGAATCAATCCCGGCGTAGCCGATGGGGACGTGCGCGATACGCTCCCCGAGCGGAATCGAAGGGCCGCCGTTGGGATCCCGCAGCCGCAACTGCGGATTAAACGGATCGATGTAGTCGAAGGCCAAACGAATGTTTGCGGTCGAGGCCAGCGGGGGTCTGAAGTCGCTGGAGAAATCCTCCCCGGTATTTTGCAGGTACAGATCGTAGGCGCGATTGACGAAATTCCGATCCCCTACCGTCAGCGCATTGCCGTCCGAATAACTTCCGGTGACCATGACATTGGTCCGGCCACTCTCGAGATTGAATCCGGCGACCACATCCATGCGCCGGGCACCCGAGTCGGTATCGAAAGTATTGTCGTAGGTGGCACCAAACTCCATGGTGTTGTAATTGCTCTTAAGCACGATGTTGACTACGCCGCCGGTAGCGCCACCGCCGTAGATACCCGAGGCGGTGGAAGGCAGCACTTCGATTCGCTCGATGGCCGAGAGCGGTATGCCGTTGATGTCCGGCTGGTCGATGGCACCACCGCGATTCAGCGCTGCGACGCCCGGAATGCGCCGGCCATTGACCAGGATCAGCGTCTCATCGGTGCCGAGTCCGCGCAGGTCGATCATGCTGACGTTTCCCGCGCCCTGGGGCTGCTGCGAGTTAGTTCCCTGTATCATATTCATCGGCAAGCGGGTCTTGAGAAAACCCTCAACGCTGGTGGCCATAGAGCGGTCGATGGTCTCGGCGTCGAAAACCACGTAGGGCTGCACATCGTCTTCGCTGCGGCGAATGTCGGTGTTAAGCGTACGTTTGCCCCGCACCAGAATTTCCGGTACACCTTTGATGTTCTGGTCCTGCTCCGCCGCTGACTCCGCGGGCCGTGCCGGCGCAACAGGCTCATTCCTCTCCGCGATCGGCTGCGTATCGTTGCGGACCAGCTTCAGCTGCTCGCTCAGCACTGCCGCCTGCTCAGGGTCGCGTGTGCGCGCGGAGATCATCACGGTGTGCGGATTAACCCACTCGTACTGCAGTCCGGGAGCGCTCTGCAGTATCTGCTTCAGTGCTGCCTGCGGGGAGAGCCGGCCGGAGACCCGGGGGGTCGTCACCGCGTGTGTCGCCACATCCTCGGCCCGGAAGACGATCTGGATGCCGGTCTGCTCGCCAAGGTCGCGCAGCGCCAGCTTGATCGGCTGTGCCTTGATGTCGAGCGTGTGCGTGTCCGTTTCCGCGCCGATACCAACGCCAGCCCAGAGGGCCAGCGTGAGGGATATGGTGACTTGTACGATGCGCATATAGTCTCCAGGGCTTGAGTTTAATGCCGGTTCCAACCCCTACGTGGCTGCGACGTCCGAAATCTTTAGAAAGCGTGCTCGGCGGGTTAAAGATTTCGCCTAAATGCCCCACTTAGAGGTACAGGCGCTAAAACGATCCGATCGGTTATGTCAGACGCAAAATCCAAAGCGGCCTCCGTGCCGGCCATCCGGCTGGCCTTGGCGGCATTCCGCGAATACCTGCCAGACCTGCACGCCTATTTGCTGCGCCGCCTGCATCGTGGCTCGGACGTGCCCGACCTCACCATGGAGATCTACGAGCGGATCCTGCGTAACCGCCGTCCGGAGGAAATTGAAAACCCGCGAGCCTATATCTTCCGCATTGCTGCAAACGTGGCACGGGAAGCACACGGACTGCAGCTGCGCAGCCCAGTGGCATTCGATTCGGAGGCATCCGATCGCGCCAGCCGACACTTGCCGGCGCCTGAGGATCTCACTGAACGCCTCAATCGTGATCAGGAGCTCAGGCAACTCGAAGCGGCCATCGCTCAGCTTCCCGTCATGCATCAAGCCGTCGTCGCCCTGGCATTGCGCGAGGGACTGACGCACAAGGAAGTGGCGCGGAAGACGGGGCTTTCAGTGGGCTCGGTGGGCGTGTACGTATGCGAGGCGCGCGCCCGCATGCGAGCACTGCTCAACAGGCGCGAGGGGTAAGAGAGCACACCATGCGGGTACAGAAACAAATCGATCACCTGTTGGCGCAACGCGCAGCCGAGTGGGTGGAGGCACTCAACTGCGGCGAACATGTCGACCATGCGCCGTTCCTTCAGTGGTTGCGGGCATCGAAATTGCACGTCGAACATTATCTTGAAACCGAAGCACTGGACCACCAACTTCGTGCGCTCGGACCCTTGCCGGCCGCACAGCTGGAGACGCTGTTAGAACGAATCAAGCCCGCAAGCGCCGCCATCGCACACAAGCCCGATACCTTCCCTGTCCGCCCGGCAACGCGGGCTGGCCGCCGCCTGGCGGCAGCGATTGCAGCGACGGTGCTGACGCCACTTGCCATCTGGGGCGTTTATGAATGGAATGCGCTTTCGAATCAGGTGAGCACCGCTGTCAGCGAGCAGCGTCATATGACACTGCCGGATGGCACACGGATGTTCGTGAACGTACGCAGCCGCCTGCGGATCGACTATTCCGCAGCGGAAAGGCGGGTTGAGCTGCTCGCAGGGGAAGCCATATTCGAGGTGGTGCAGGACGCAGGGCGGCCTTTCATTGTGCAAACAGCGAACGCCCACGTGCAGGCGCTGGGCACCTCATTCAATGTGTATCAGCAGCCGGACAACACCTCCCTCGTGTCGGTGCTGGAAGGCAGAGTGCGGATCACTCCGCTGGGCGCCGGCGCCAACGCTCCCCAAACCCTAGCTGCGGGCGAGGAAGCACAGATCACCGCGCGGCGGATCAACAAACGTCTGCACCCTGACATCTCCAAGGCCGCGGGCTGGCGTGAAGGGCGCCTGTACTTCGACGAAACGCCGCTGGAGGACATCGTGCGCGAGTTCAATCGCTACGGCGGCACGCCGACACTGCAGCTGAGGGATATCAAACCCGGACATTTCCGCTTCGGCGGCATCTTCAATGCCAGCGACCCGGCCACGATGGTGGAGGTCCTGGAGCGCCAGGATGATCTTAGCGTGACGCGCGAGCCCGACGGCGTCGTGGTGATCCGGCCACGCTAGTTATTGATTGGGGTCAGACGGGGCAATGGATCGCTCTCTTTCAGGATCGTTCCGGAGCCCTGCCGGGCGGATGCGCTGAAGGTCTGCATGCGCCATCGACGGATGGCGATTTGAAGTGCCGGCGCCCGCGCATGTCGGCCATGCGCATTGCAGGTAAGATGCGCGGCCCATGCGCCGCGCCGACTTCCACTACGATCTTCCCGAAGAACTGATTGCCCAGTCACCGCCGGCTGCGCGTTCCGGCGCGCGTTTGTTGGCGCTGGGTGAAGATGGCGGCCTGGCGGATCTGCGCTTCACCGATCTGCCCGCACTGCTGCGGCCGGGCGATCTGCTGGTGATCAATGACACGCGCGTGGTGCGCGCACGCCTGTTCGCCCGCAAGGTCAGCGGCGGAGCGGTGGAGCTGCTGCTGGAGCGGGTGCTGCCTGATGCGCCCGATCTGTCCTCCGACGATGACAGCCGCAGCGCGGCGCTGTTCCAGGCGCGCGCCAGCAAGCCCTTGCGTGCCGGCGGCAGGCTGGAGCTGGACGGTGGCGGTGCGGCGCGTGTGCTGGCGCGGCGCGGGGAGATGGTGGAACTGCAGTTCGAGTCACCGGTGCTGGCCTACCTGCAGCGCCACGGTCATGTGCCGCTGCCGCCCTACATCACGCGCGCTGCGGATGCGCCCGATCAGGAGGATGCGCGCCGCTACCAGACCGTGTTCGCCCGTGTGGATGGCGCCGTGGCGGCGCCCACCGCCGGTCTGCACTTCGACCAGCCGCTGCTCGATGCGCTGGCGGCCGCCGGTGTGGCCAGTACCTATGTGACCCTGCACGTGGGCGCGGGCACCTTTCAGCCGCTGCGCGTGGACGATCCGGATCAGCACCGCATGCATTTCGAGCGGGTGGAGGTCAGCGCCGCTGCCTGCGAGGCCATCGCTGCGGCCAAGGCGCGCGGGGGGCGGGTGGTGGCGGTGGGCACGACGGTGGTGCGCAGTCTGGAGAGCGCCGCGCGCGGCGGCACGCTGGCGCCGCTGCGGGGCGAGACTGACCTGTTCATCCGGCCGGGGTACGATTTCCGCGTGGTCGATGCGCTGGTGACCAATTTTCATCTGCCGGAGTCCACCCTGCTGATGCTGGTGTGCGCCTTTGCCGGGTCGGCGCGCATGCTGGCCGCCTACCGGCATGCGGTGCAGACGCGATACCGGTTCTTCAGCTACGGGGATGCCATGTTTGTGACACGGGCGGGAGCGCGACGATGAACTTCTCCCTGCTGGCGACAGACGGTGCGGCGCGGCGCGGGCGGCTGCAGTTCGCGCGCGGCGTGGTGGACACGCCGGCCTTCATGCCGGTGGGCACCTACGGCACGGTCAAGGCGCTGCCACCGGAGGCGGTGGCCGCAGCCGGCGCGCAGATCGTGCTGGGCAATACCTTTCATCTCATGCTGCGTCCGGGCGCCGAAGTGATCCGCGCGCACGGCAGTCTGCATGGGTTCATGAACTGGTCCGGCCCCATCCTCACCGATTCGGGCGGCTTTCAGGTGTTCAGCCTGGCCGAGATGCGCAAGCTCAGCGAGGAGGGCGTTCGTTTTCGCTCGCCGGTGGATGGCTCGGAGGTGTTTCTCACGCCGGAGAAGTCCATGGAGGTGCAGCGCGACCTGGGTGCCAACATCGCCATGGTGTTCGACGAATGCACGCCCTATGAAATCAAGGGGCAGCCGGCCACCGAGACGCAGGCGCGTGAGTCCATGGAGCTGTCGCTGCGCTGGGCGCGGCGCAGCCAGGCGGCCTACTACAGCGATGAGGCCCGCCAGCGCAGCGTCGAGGAGGGCACGCTGTTCGGCATCGTGCAGGGCGGCATGTACGCCAATCTGCGCGCCGCCTCACTGGAGGGTCTGCTGCAGATCGGCTTCGAGGGCTATGCAGTGGGCGGACTGGCGGTGGGGGAGCCGGAAGAGGAGCGACTGCGGGTGCTGGAGACCACGGTGCCGTCCATGCCGGCCGAGCGGCCGCGCTACCTGATGGGCGTGGGTCGTCCCGAGGACATCGTGGCGGCGGTGCGCCGCGGCATCGACATGTTCGACTGCGTCATGCCCACCCGCCATGCCCGCAATGGCCATCTGTTCACCTCCACCGGCGTGATCAACATCCGCAACCAGCGCCACCGGAAGGATACCGGCCCGCTGGATGAGCACTGCGGCTGCCATACCTGCCGGCACTACTCCCGCGCCTACCTGCGCCATCTCGACCAGACCCGGGAGATGCTCGGCTGCTACCTGAACACCCTGCACAACGCCTGGTTCTACCAGGATCTGATGGCCCGCCTGCGTGCCGCCATCGAGGCTGGCGCCCTGGAGGGCTTCGTCACCTTCACACACCAGCTGACCCCCGGCCCGTCATCTGTATAATGCGGCGCCTCGCAATACGGACCATCCACTATGAACTTCCTTATCGGCACCGCCTGGGCCCAGAGCGCACCTGCACCGCAGGGCAATCAATATGGGTTCCTGATCATGATGGGCCTGTTTTTCGTGATCTTTTACTTCATGTTGATCCGCCCCCAGAGCAAGCGCGCCAAGGAGCACCGGGCGATGCTGGCGGCTCTGGCCAGTGGCGACGAAGTGGTCACCGGCGGCGGTCTGCTCGGCAAGGTGATGGATGTGCAGGACACCTTCGTGACCCTGGAGATCTCCAAGGGCGTCCAGATCAAGGTGCAGAAGATGCAGATCACGGCCCTGATGCCCAAGGGCACGCTCTGATTTCCCTGCTGCCGCATGTAGCCACCCGAAGTAGCCACCCAATAATAAAGACACGACGATGACGCAGTTTCCACGCTGGAAATTCTGGGTGGTAATCACGGCCACGCTGGCGGCCATTGTCTTTGCGCTGCCGAATTTCTTTGGCGAGGACCCGGCGCTGCAGCTGGCGCGCCAGGGCTACGATGGCTTCGATGAGTCCGGCCAGGCCGCCGTGGAGGCTGTCCTGAAGGAGCAGGACGCCAGCTACAGCGATGCCTACGTGGAGAAGGGCCGGCTGTTGCTGCGCTTTGATACCGTCGCCGAGCGTGCTCTCGCGCGCGCGGCCATCGAGGCGAAGATGCCCGATCAGTACGTTATGGCACTGGCCAACGCGCCGCATACCCCCACTTTCATGCGCAACCTCGGGCTGCGGCCCATGAGCCTGGGTCTGGATCTGCGTGGCGGCCTGTACCTGCTCTACCAGGTGGATGTCGATGGCGCCGTCACCCAGCTGCTGAACCAGCTGGAGCAGGATTTCCGCAAGACGCTGCGCGATGAGCGCATTCCCTATGTCACCGTGGAGCCTGATGGCGAGGCTTCGCTGCGTGCGACGCTGCGCGAGGCGGCGGACCTGGATAGCGCGCGCACCGCCCTGATGGCAGCCAATGGCGGCATGTCCATCGAGATCGACAGCGGTGTTGATAGACCGCAGCTGGTGCTGAAGCTGACCGAGCAGCAGATCAAGGAGCGGCGCGACTACGCCATCGAGCAGAACATCACCACGCTGCGCAATCGTCTGAACTCGCCTGAGCTGGCCGTTTCCGAGCCCATCGTTCAGCGCCAGGGCGTCGATCGCATCGCCGTGCAGCTGCCCGGCGTGCAGAACTCCGCCGAGGTCATCCGCATTCTGGGCAAGACTGCCTCGCTGGAGTTTCGTCTCGCCGATGAAGCCAACAACGCCTACGAGGCGGCCGAGCGCGGTCGTGCGCCACTGGGCTCGAAGCTCTACTACATGGACCCGCAGCGCACCGGCGGCGAGCGCCGTCCCGTGCTGCTCAAGCGCGAGATCATCGCCACCGGCAATCGTCTGACCGACGCCACCTCCGGACCTTCCGAGGATGGCCCGGCGGTGTTTGTACGGCTCGACTCGCGCGGCGCCGCGGAAATGCTCAAGACCACCCAGGCCAATGTCGGGCGCGGCATGGGCGTGGTATTCATCGAGCGCATCAGCCGCACCGTCGAGCGCGACGGGCAGACGGTCAAGGTGCCGGTGAACGAGGAGAAGGTCATCAGCCTGGCCACCATCCGCGGGGTGTTCTCCAACAGCTTCCAGATCAGCGGGCTGCAGCCGGCGGAGGCGCGCGAACTGGCGCTGCTGCTGCGCGCCGGCTCCCTGGCCGCTCCGCAGGAAATCATCGAGGAACGGACCATCGGTCCCAGCCTCGGTCAGGACAACATCAACAAGGGTCTGGCGGCCATGGTGTGGGGCACCATCGCGGTGTTCGTCTTCATGCTTTTTTACTACCGCGGATTTGGCATGATCGCCAACGTGGTGCTGTGCGCCAACATCATCTTCATGATGGCGTTGCTGTCGCTGCTGCAGGCGGCATTGACGCTGCCGGGTATCGCCGGTGCGGTGCTCACCGTCGGCATGGCCGTGGATGCGAACATTCTGATCTATGAGCGCATACGCGAGGAGTTGCGCCTGGGTAATTCGCCGCTCAATGCCATCGAGCTGGGTTTCGACAAGGCCTTCTCGGCCATTGCGGACGCGAATATCACCACGCTGATCGCCGGTGTGGTGCTGTGGGTGTTCGGCACTGGCGCCATCAAGGGCTTTGCCGTGGTGCTGTGCCTGGGTATCGCCACCTCGCTGTTCACCGCCATCCTGGGCAGCCGCGTCGTCATTCATTTCCTCTATGGACGGCGGCGTCAGGTTGAGCGCTTGTCGATCGGAGGCGGGCTGTAATGGAACTGTTCAAGACCGTCCCCCGTTTTCCCTTCATGGCCACGCGGCGGATGTGGTTCGCTGTATCCACGCTGCTCATCATCGGCCCCTTTGTTTCGCTGGGCACCCGCGGGCTGAATCTCGGCATCGACTTCACCGGCGGTACCGTGGTGGAGGCCGGCTTCCCCGAGGCGCCCGATCTCGACAGCATCCGTGGCTCGCTGGCCGATGCCGGCTTTGCCGATGCGCTGGTGCAGAACTTCGGCTCCCCACGCGACATTCTCATCCGCATGCCGCCGGAGGACACCGGCGGGCTGCCCATCGGCGCGAAGAACGAGGATGAGCGGGTGGGCAACCGCATCCTGAGCACACTGCGGCAGATTGACGCCGGCGTGCAGCTGCGGCGCGTGGAGGCCATCGGTTCACAGGTGGGCGCGGAGCTGGCCGAGAAGGGCGCGCTGGCGATGCTGTTCACGCTGCTGCTCATCATGATGTACGTGATGTTCCGCTTCGAGTGGAAGCTTGGCCTCGGTGCGGTGCTGGCGGCCATGCACGATCCGATCATCATCATGGGTGTGTTTTCCTTCACCGGATTGACCTTCGATCTGACGGTAGTGGCCGCCATGCTGGCCACCATCGGTTACTCGCTGAACGACACGGTGGTGGTGTTCGACCGGGCACGCGACTGCTTCCGCGGCATGCGCACGGCGACGCCGGCGGAGACGCTGGATGCGGCCGTCAACCAGACGCTTTCGCGCACCATCATCACCAGTGGCGCGACACTGCTGGTGCTCGTCGTGCTGCTGGTATTCGGCGGTGAGGCGCTGCGTGGATTCTCCACCGCGCTGATCATCGGTATTGTGGTGGGTACCTATTCATCGATCTACGTGGCCAGCGCCCTGGCGCTGCAGCTGAAGATCACCTCCCAGGACATGATGCCGCCGAAGAAAGTCGACGAACTCGACGATCTGCCGTAGCGCGCCGTAGATGATCGAGCTGCTGACAAGTCCGGAGGCCTGGCTGGCGTTCCTGACGTTGTCGGCGCTGGAGATCATCCTCGGCATCGACAACGTTATTTTCATCTCCATCCTGGTCGCGCGCCTGCCCAAGGAACGCCAGGAGTCGGCGCGTGTCACCGGCCTAGCGATGGCCATGTTCACGCGCATCGCGCTGCTGTTCTCCATCGTCTGGCTGACGCGGTTGACGCATCCGTGGTTCGAGGTATTCGGGCTGGCGGTGTCGGGGCGTGATCTCATCCTCTTTCTCGGTGGTTTGTTCCTGCTGGCCAAGAGCGTGCTGGAGATCCATCACACGCTGGAGGGTGCGGAGGCGCCGCAGGGGCCGAAACGGGTGTTCGCCAGTTTCGCGGCCATCGTGACGCAGATTGCCGTCATCGATATTGTTTTCTCGCTGGATTCGGTGTTTACGGCGGTGGGGCTGTCGAAGGATGTGCCTATTATGGTGGCGGCTATTGTGATCGCCATCATCGTGATGATGTGGTTGTCGCGCAGCATCAGCGCGTTTATCGAGCGGCATCCAACGTTGAAGGTGCTGGCGCTGGCTTTCCTCATCCTGATCGGGATGGCGCTGGTGGCGGAGGGGCTGCACTTCGATATTCCTAAGGGCTATCTGTATTTTGCTATGGCTTTTTCGATTACGGTCGAGGCGATCAATATTCAGTTGCGGAAGCGAATGGCGGAGAGGCGGCGCGGCTGAATCGGAGGCGGGCGTCGGGCGCGGGTGCCGGACCTGGGCGGCGGTCCCGGATGGGGTGCGTTTTCCACGGCGCGGGGTCCAGCCCGCATTTCTCACGCGATGTTGAGTTGGTGCCCGGCAGGTTGCGGGCGGGGGAGGGGTTTTCCGGGCCGCCGTGAATACGTCCCTGTAGGCTTCGGGAAAAACATCCTGTTTTTCACGACCCGGAAAACCCCTCCCCCACCCACAACCTGCAGGGAGGTCGTGCCGCGCGTGAGAAATGCCAGTCACGCCGGTATTGCCATGCGTGCCCGCCGCCCGGGTCCGCCCACCGTCGGCGCCATGTCTCGGGTGGGGTGGTGTGAAGCCTTCCTTATTGAGTTGTTGCTGCCTTCAGGGCGTCTTCTACTATCAGCATGCGGCCCAGTTTGTGTTGGGGGGCGTGGGCGGCGGTTAGCAGGGCGCGGGGGCCTTCGGGGAGGGGGTTGTCGGTTGCGCGGCCTGGGAGGTTTGTTTGCAGCCATTCGCAGGCGGCCAGGGTGTGGGGGCAGCCCCAGGCCTGGTGGCGGGCTGATTTGATGCGGCCGTGCTCGATGTTCAGCAGCCAGCGTATCCATGTGCCCTGTCGTTCTGATCCGGCTTCGCCGGTGTGCAGGGTGTTGGCGTCTGGCGGGAGGGGGTTGGCGGGACTGAGTTGGCGCAGGCGTTGCACGGTGTGGGTGATGATTTCGATGGCGTTGTCGATGTCGGCTTCGGTGGTGAAGCGGCCGAGGCTGAGGCGCAGGGAGGCTTCGGCGAGTACGTCGCTGCGGCCGAGGGTGCGCAGCACGTAGGAGGGCTCTGCGGTGGCGGAGTTGCAGGTCGAGCCGCTGGAGACGGACAGGTGCAGCAGGCCGGTGCGCAGGCTTTCGCCTTCGACGCCTTCGAAGGAGAGGTTGAGGATGTGCGGCACGGTGCTGGCGGTTTGTGCGGATGTTGCGGGGTTGGGCAGTACGCCGCCGATGGCGCTGAGGCCGTGCCACAGTCGCTGACGCAGGGTGAGTATGCGTTGTGTGTCGGCTTCGGCCTGCGCGGCGGCGATTTCGCTGGCCAGGCCGAAGCCGGCGATCTGGTGGGTGGCCAGTGTGCCTGGACGCAGGCCCTGTTCGTGGCCGCCGCCAGACATCAGGGGTTCCAGGTTTGTCCGTTTGCGGGCGTATAGCGCGCCGATGCCCTTGGGGCCGTAGAGTTTGTGGGCGCTCAGGGAGAGCAGGTCGATGCAGGCAGACTCCACGTCGACGGGGAGTTTGCCGGCGCTCTGCGCGGCATCGACGTGGAAGGGCACGCCGCGTTCACGGCATAGGCGGCCGATGGTGGCAATGTCATTGATGGCGCCGGTTTCATTGTTCACGTGCATGAGGGACACCAGCACGGTGTCGGCCGTGAAGGCGTCGGCGACCTGCAGCGGTTCGATGGTTCCTGCGCCGCCGGCGGGCGGTGTCAGGTAGGTGATCCGCCAGCCTTCCTTTTCCAGCTGCCGGCAGGGTTCGAGCACGGACTTGTGTTCGGTGCGCGAGGTGATGATGTGTCCGGGTGCGAGCGGCTGGCGCGTGGTACGCCGGGCGCGCTGGAGGTGGCGGGCGGTGCCGAGGATGGCGAGGTTGTTGGCTTCGGTGGCGCAGGAGGTCCAGACGATCGACGCGGGGGATGCGCCGATCAGCGCGGCAACCTGCGCGCGTGCGTGTTCGATGGCCGCGTTCGCAATGACGCCGGCGGGGTGCGTGGATGTGGGGTTGGCGAAGGCGCCGTCGAATGTCAGGTACTGCGCCATCGTTGCGGCGACGCGAGGGTCGACGGGCGTAGTGGCGGCGTAGTCCAGATAAACCGGCGCCGTGGACGGAGCTTGCGCCGTGGCGCTCATGCCTTGTCGCCTGCAGTGCGGCGCCGCTGCTGCACGGCGGTGAGGAAGCCGCGCAGGATGTTCATCTCATTGCGGTCCAGTTCGGCGCGGCTGAACAACCGGCGCAGGCGGCCCATGAGGTGATCGCCGGACTGGGTGCGGTCGAGGAACTGCACCTGCGCCAGCACTTCTTCCAGGTGTTCGAACAGGTACTGCATTTCCTTCGCAGTGGCGGGGGGTGCTTCGCGTTCGGGCGGCGTGATGGTGGTGCCACGGGCCTGGTAGAGCTCGTAGCACAGCACCTGCACGGCCTGGGAGAGATTAAGCGACTCGTATTCGGGATTGGCGGGGATGCGGATCAGCCAGTTGCAGCGGGTCAGTTCCTCGTTGGTCAGGCCGAAGCGCTCCGAGCCGAACAGCAGCGCCGCCGGTGCGGTGCCTGCAGTGGCGGTGTGCTGCAGCAGCCTGCCCGCCGCTTCGCGGGCGTCGAACACCTTCCAGTAATGCATGCGCGTGCGCGCCGTGGCGCCGGTCACCAGCGAGCAATCGGCAATGGCCTCATCCAGTGTCTGCACCACGCGGGCCCGCTGCAGCACGTCTTCCGCGCCCGAGGCGCGCGCGGTGGCCTCCTCGCTGGGGAAGTCTTTTGGCCGCACCAGTACCAGGTCCTCGATGGCCATGTTCTTCATTGCGCGGGCTACGGCGCCGATGTTGCCGGGGTGGGAGGTGTCGATGAGGACGATGCGAATAGGCACTGACATGAAGAAAGGCTCGGGTGAGGTCGTGGGCGTCTGATATTCTACCCGCCTCCATGCAACCACTCATGAACATAGCCGTGCGCGCCGCGCGCCGCGCGGGCGATCTGATCGTCCGTGCCATTCCGCGCCTGGATGCCGTGCAGGTGGAGACCAAGGGCCGCAATGATTTCGTCAGCGAGGTCGACCGCATGGCCGAGCAGGAGATCATCGCCACCATCCGCCGCCTGTATCCCGATCATGCCTTTCTCGCCGAGGAAAGCGGGCAGAGTGGGGACGGGGAGTATCTGTGGATCATCGATCCGTTGGATGGCACCACCAATTTCCTGCATGGATTTCCCGTTTTCAGCGTCTCTATCGCCCTGCAGCGGCGCGGGCGGCTGGAACAGGCGGTGGTGTATGACCCGCTGCGCCAGGAGCTGTTCACCGCCTCGCGCGGAGACGGCGCGCAGCTCGACGGCAAGCGCATTCGCGCCAGCAAGCTGCGCGGCCTGGAAGGGGCGCTGATCGGCACCGGCTTTCCCTACCGCGAGAACGCCCGCTGGATGGAACCCTACATGGACATGCTCAAGGCCGTGATGACCAACACTGCGGGCATCCGCCGGCCCGGCTCCGCTGCCCTGGACCTGGCCTACGTGGCGGCGGGGCGGATCGACGGGTTCTGGGAGCTGGGGCTCAAGCCCTGGGACACCGCCGCCGGCACGCTGCTCATCCAGGAGGCCGGCGGGCGCATCGGCACGCTGGGCGGGGATGAGTACCGCCAGGGCGGCAACGTGATTGCCGGCAATCCCAAGGTATACGAGGCGCTGCTGGCGCTGCTGGCGCCGTACATTCCGCAGGAACTGCAGGACTGATTGAATTGGTGATCGCACTGGTGATCGCCCTGATAATGGCCCTGGCGTCCACGCCCGCCCCCCCGCCACGCTCGCAATCGCCGCGGTGGTTGTGTAGAGTCCCCCGCCGAAAAGAGCCCCCTATAAAGGCAAAAACGTATGCAGAACAAAGGCCTCTTCATCGTCAAGCCCGTCTCCGCGTCGCCGCATGTCGATGCCGGCGAACCTGTCGAAGGCGGGTTGGGGGGCGAAGTTTCCCTCAAGCGCGTACTGACCGCACGACACCTGCTGCTGCTGGGCATTGGCGCAATTATCGGCGCCGGCATCTTTGTGATGACTGGGCAGGCCGCGGCCAATCACGCCGGCCCGGCCATCATGCTCAGTTTCGTGCTCGCCGGTCTGGCCTGTACCTTTGCCGGATTGTGCTACGCGGAGTTCGCCGCGATGATCCCGGTCTCGGGCAGCGCCTACAGCTACACCTACGCCACGCTGGGTGAGGCGGTGGCCTGGTTCGTCGGCTGGAGCCTGGTGCTGGAGTATCTGTTCGCCGCCTCCGCGGTGGCCGTGGGCTGGTCGGCCTACACCATCAGTTTCATGGAGTCCGTGGCCCATATGATGGGCTCGCAATGGGCCTTCCCGGCCGCGCTGGCTTCAGCGCCACTGAGCTACGCCAACGGGGAGTTCGCCGCCACCGGTGCGCTGTTCAACCTGCCCGCGGTGCTCATCGTCGCTGCCGTGGGTACCCTGTGCTACGTCGGCATCCGCCAGTCAGCCACGGCCAACGCCGTCATCGTGGCGATCAAGGTCACGGTGATCCTGGCGCTGATCGGATTCGGTTCGCAGTACGTCGATGCTGACAACTGGATGCCGTTCATTCCGGAGAACGAGGGTGGGGACCGCTTCGGCTGGCCCGGCGTGCTGCGCGCGGCCTCGATCGTGTTCTTCGCCTACATCGGCTTCGATGCGGTCTCCACCGCCGCTCAGGAGGCGAAAAACCCGCAGCGCGACATGCCTATCGGCATCCTCGGTTCGCTGGTGGTTTGCACCATCCTGTACATCATCGTGGCGGCGGTGCTCACCGGCATGGTGCCCTTCGAAACGCTGAACACGGCCAAGCCGGTGGCCACGGCGCTGGAGCCCTATCCCAGCCTGACCTGGCTGAAGTTCGCCGTGGAAATCGGCGCGGTGGCGGGCCTCAGTTCGGTCATCCTGGTCATGATGATGGGTCAGCCGCGCATCTTCTTCGCCATGTCGCGCGACGGGCTGCTGCCGCCGTTCTTCGGCAAGGCGCATCCGAAGTACTGCACGCCGCACAATGCCACCGTGGTGGTGGCCGTGGTGGCGGCGCTCCTGGCGGCGTTTTTCCCGCTGGGTGTGCTGGGTGATCTGGTGTCCATGGGCACGCTGCTGGCCTTTGCGACGGTGTGTGCGGGTGTGTTCGTCCTGCGCCGCACCCGTCCGGACTTGCCGCGGTCCTTCCGCGTTCCGGCGGTGCCGGTGATCAGCACGCTGGGTGTGCTGTCCTGCCTGTCGCTGATCGGTTTCATGGGCTGGTACAACTGGACGCTGCTGGGCGCGTGGACGGTGATCGGCTTCATCATCTACTTCGGCTACGGCTACCGGCACAGCTTGCTGCGGAAGGGCGAATCTCGCTGAGTTGCTGAGTTTGGCTCGGTGGAACCCTGTTCGAGGGCTTGCCGGGCCGGGTCTGTGGTCCGGCCAGGGGTTTTCGGGGACGCCGTAAATCCATCCATGGAGGCTCTGGGTTCGGCATCCTGCCTCACACAGCCCCTAAAACCCCTAGCCAAACCACAGACCCGGCCGAGAAGCGGTCGTGGTGGCTGGTCGGGGGCACAGCGCGCAAGCACGAACACGCGCAGGCCCATCAGCTCGGTCTGCAGGGGCGGGGAGGGCTTTGCGGGGATGTGAAAAACCATGGATGGTTTTTCCCAAGGCCCCCATGGATGGGGTCTTGCGGCCGGTCCCCGCAAAGCACTCCCCGCCCCTCAGCCCGAGCCCGGCACCACAGTCAGTGGCATTGGAATCGACCGGCGGATTTCCGCCGTCATTCCACCGGCAACGCCGTAGTCGACTTCATCCGGTTCAGCACAAAGCTGGTGTTCACCGATCTTACCGCCGGGTTCTGCAGCAGGAACTTCGTCAGGAACTGCTGGAAGTCGGCCATGCTGCGCGCCACCACTTTCAGCAGGTAGTCGTATTCGCCGGACATCATGAACGACTCCTGCACTTCGGGGCGCTCGCGTATGAGGTCGCCGAAGGCCTTGACTGAGTCGGGGTGGTGGTTCTCCAGGGAGACATGCGAGAAGGCGGTGATGGTGAATCCCACGCGCTCGGCGTCGAGGACAGCGGAGTACTGGGTGATCACGCCTTCCTTTTCCAGTCGTCGCAGGCGTCGCCAGCAGGGGGCGGGGCTCAGGCCCACCTTTCTGGCCAGCTCCTGATTGGTCTGGCGCGCGTCACGCTGCAGTTCGCGCAGGATGCGCGTGTCGGTCTTGTCCAGTGGCGCCATGGCAATAATCTTGCGGTGATATAGCGATATACACGCAGAACGTGCCATCAGGGACGCATAAAAGCAAGGAAAGACAGCATATTGCCGGGTCACGCTTCTAAGATCGCTGCCAGCGCCTTTCCCTGTGCAGGAGTGAACGATGAATCCACCCGCCGCTTCCCCGGTCCAGCGCCTTCCCGATTCAGCCCCGACTCCGGACTGGCCGCGGGTGGCCTACCGGGTGTTGCTGTCGCGGGCGCTGGATGAGCTCGAAGAGAAGCAGCTGCTGCCCCAGCGGAAGGTGCTGTATCAGTTCTGCGCCCGCGGTCATGATCTCAGTCAGACGCTGCTGGCCGAGCAACTCACCGGCGCGCATGACGGCGCCGGGGTCTACTACCGCTCCCGCCCGCTGATGCTGGCGCTGGGGCTCAGTGTCGAGGACGCGCTGGCGTCCACCATGATGCGCGCCGGCGGTGTGAGCGACGGGCGGGATATCGGCATGGTGTTCAATCTGCCGCGTTCCGAGGCGCATCCGGTCACCGGATTGCCGGTGTGCGGCGGCGTCGGCGCGCAGTACACGCCGGCGGTGGGCTGGGCGCAGGCGCTGGTGTATCGCGCACGCACGCTCAAGGACGACGCCTACGCCGGCAGCATCGCGGTGGTCCATGGCGGCGACGCCTCCGTGGCCACCAATGGTTTCTGGTCGGCATTGACCATCGCCACCACCGAGCGGCTGCCGCTGCTTTTCTTCATTGAAGACAATGGCTATGGCATTTCCGTGCCGGGAACCCGACAGACGCCGGGTGGGGATATCGCCGCCAACCTCGCCTCCTTTGGCAATCTGCAGGTGCTGACCGGTGATGGTGCTGATCCGGAGGATGCAGCCCGGCAGATTGCGATGGCGGTGTCCGCGGTGCGTACCTGGAAGGGCCCGGTGCTGTTGCGATTGAAGGTGCCGCGACTCAGCGGCCATTCCGGGCAGGACACACAGACCTACAAGCCTGCCGAGCTGCTGGCCGAGGAGCGCAGCCGCGATCCGCTGGACAGGCTGAAGAAATTCCTGGTGCCGGAACAGATGTCACAGCAGGCCTGGGATGAGCTGCAGGCGCGCGCCGGACAAACGGTGCAGCAGGCGCTGCAGCAGGTGGAGCAGCGGCCGCAGCCCGATCCGACGACGCTCACCCGCCATGTGTTTACTGAAACTGACGCCGGCGGGCAGCCCGTGCTGCAGCAGCAGGGTGGCCTGGGTCCCGAAGGACATCGTCATCCCGTCGGCACCAGCGAGCCGCAGCCGGAACCGACGCGTATCAACATGCTGACGGCCATCCGGCGCACGCTGGAGCACGAGCTCGGCGTCAACCCGAAAGTCGTGGTGTTCGGCGAGGACGTGGGGCCCAAGGGCGGCGTGCATGCCGCGACGCTGGGCCTGCAGGAGAAGTTTGGCGAGGCGCGCGTGTTCGACACCAGCCTCTCGGAGGAGGGCATCATCGGTCGTGCCGTGGGTATGGCGATGGCGGGACTGATGCCGGTGCCGGAGATCCAGTTCCGCAAGTACGCCGATCCGGCCGCCGAGCAGCTCAATGACTGCGGCACTCTGCGCTGGCGTACGGCCAATCGCTTTGCCGCGCCCATCGTGGTGCGTATTCCGGGTGGCTTTTTCAAGTGTGGTGATCCCTGGCACAGCCAGACCAATGAGGTGCAGTGGGTGCACGGCATCGGCTGGCGGGTGGCGGCGCCGTCCAATGCCGAGGATGCGGTGGGTTTGTTGCGCGCGGCATTGCGCGGCAATGATCCGACGATATTCTTCGAGCATCGCGCCATGCTCGACGGCGCCTGGGCACGGCGGCCCTATCCGGGCGATGACTACGTGCTGCCCTATGGCGTGGCGCGCATCACCCGCAGCGGCGTGCAACTGACGGTGGTGACCTGGGGCGCGCTGGTGGAGCGCTGCGAGGCGGCGGCAACACAATCGGGCGTGGACGCCGAGATCATTGATCTGCGCACATTGATGCCGTGGGACCGGGCGGCCGTACTGGCCTCGGTGGAGAAAACCCGTCGCTGCCTCATTGTGCACGAGGACAACCTGACGGCCGGTTTTGGCGCCGAGATCGCCGCCACGCTGGCGCAGGAGGCCTTCTTCAACCTGGATGCGCCGGTGCAGCGGCTCACCATGCCGGATATTCCCAGTCCGCACAGTCCGGTACTGCTCGAGGCTGCGGTACCCTCGGTGAAGAAGATCGCCCATACAATGACCGAGCTGGTCGCCATCTGAATATTGGTCGCAGTTGTCCGCTGCCCCGTAGACGGGGCACGGGCAGCGTCAGGAGTTCCACGCATGTCCACCGTCATTGATGTCATCAGTCCCGCCGACCAGGAGGGCACGCGCGCCACTGTCCTGCGCTGGCTGAAGCAGCCCGGCGATGCGGTCACCGCCAACGAGCCGCTGCTGGAGCTGGAAACCGACAAGGTGACTGTCGAGGTGCCGGCGCCGGCATCCGGACGACTGAGCGAGATTCTGACCAACGAGAATGCCGAGGTCACGCCCGGTGCGGTGCTGGGTCGGCTCACCACGGAGATTGCCGCTGAGCCGCAGGCCGACACCCGCCCGGCTGCCGCCACGCCCGCCGTCGGGTCGGGGGCGCGGCAGAGCAGTGCCGCGGCATCGGCTGCGGCGCCGTTGAGTCCGGCCGTCAAACGCCTGTTGGCCGAGCATGGACTTGATCCAGCGCGGATTCCCGCCTCTGGCCGGGGTGGGCGCATCACCGCCCAGGACATCACCCGTTTCCTTGAGCAGCGACCAGCGGCCACGGCGAGTGCTGAAGGTCCGGCGTCCGGCGGCGCCAGCAGGCGCGTTCCCCACACCGCCATCCGTCGTCGCATTGCCGCGCACATGGTGCAGAGCATCGCGACTGCGCCGCATGTCACCACGGTGTTCGAGGTCGACCTCACGCGCGTCGCCGCCCACCGCGCCCGGCATGCAGCCGACTTTGAGGCGCGCGGCGCCAAACTGACCTACACGGCCTATTTTGTCGCTGCCGCCGCGCGGGGGCTGCAGGCCGTGCCGGAGGTGAACAGCCGCTTCCACGACGATGCATTGGAGATATTCGCCGACTGCAACATCGGTGTCGGTACGGCACTGGGCAACGACGGCCTGATCGTCCCCGTACTGCAGCGGGCACAGACACTGGATCTGTTCGGCATCGCACAGCGTCTCGGTGAGATGGTTGCCGCCGCGCGCGCAGGCAAACTGGCGCCGGAGGCCGTGCGCGGGGGTACCTTCACCATTTCCAATCACGGTGTGAGTGGCAGCCTGCTGGCCGCGCCCATCGTCATCAATCAGCCACAGGTGGCCATCATGGGCGTGGGCAAACTGCAGCGGCGGGTGGTGGTGGATACGGTGGACGGCGCCGATGCCCTTCGCGTCAGGCCCATGTGCTACCTCACCCTCACGCTGGATCACCGCGCGCTGGATGCCTTTCAGGCCAATGCCTTCCTGACGCAGGTGGTGAAGACGCTGCAGGGCTGGGAGCAGGCGCAGGACACAGGCTGAAAGGGCAATGGCACTGATCCGGGCGTGTCGTCCGGGATCCCGCCCCGGATCAAGGAAAAATCCTTGACGAAATCCTTGACCTGTTCTACTGTCCGCCACCATGACGACCGTCACCGGCAAGTACCAGATCACGCTTCCAAAGCGGCTCGTGGAGGCCTATGGCATCAATGTGGGTGATGAGGTGGATCTGATGGCTGCCGGAGAAACCATCGCCCTGGTGCCCGCGCGCGCCAGAAGGCCGTCGCTGCCGCCCGAAGAGCGCCTGCGCCTGTTCGATGAAGCCAGTCGCCGCCAGAAGCTGCGCGACCAGACGAACAGGCTGCCTGCCGGATCTGCGCAGGAGCGGGGCTGGACACGGGAAGAGCTGTATACCCGTGGCCGCCCTCGTTGATACCAACATCCTTGTCTATCGCTTCGACCCGCGCGTGCCGGTGAAGCAGGAGCGGGCCACGGACCTGCTGCGCCAGGGGGCGGCCGACGGCTCGCTGGTGCTGGCGCACCAGGTGCTCATCGAGTTCATGTCGGTGGTTCGACGTCCCATCGACGGGGGCGCTTCATTGCTGAGTGAAGAAGACGCGCACCGTGAGGTGGAGGATCTGCTGATGCAGTTCCCCGTGATCTACCCGACGGAGAACACCGTCCGCACGGCCGTGCGCGGCGCCGCGCTGTACAAGCTCAGTTGGTTTGACGCCCATCTGTGGGCCTATGCGGATGAGCGCGGACTGGACACGCTGTGGTCCGAGGATTTCGAGGACGGACGTCTGTACGGGCGCGTACGCGTGCGCAATCCCTTCCGGCTTGCGGTGCACGAACCGGAGTCCGGGTACGGCGGTTGAAGCGACGGGGGCTGGCGCGGCGAACCGGCCGCGCAGTCCTGGCACGCACCATCAGCGGGTTTCTGATCGCATCAGCACAGTGCCAAAGCGCTCGAAGGTCCCGCGGGAGAGGGCGGGCAGGGCGCCATGACGGGTAGTGGCAGCCGCAGTGAGGTGCCGCTCGGCGGTGCCGAATGTTTGTCTGTAGAGCTCGCTACACAGCTCGTAGGCTCGCGTGCCAGCCCAGTCCGGGGGCAACAGTGAATTGGGCAGCAGCGGATCGCGCAGGTGCACCTTGCGGTATTCATGGATGAGCAGCGTACGGATGATGAAGGCGGTGAGCGGTTCCAGTTCACGATTGCCCCCCATGGCCTTGTATAGGGGTTCGAACATCGAGATGAACCGCTCGTAGCCGCGCCGCTGCTGCGCCAGGTCCCACGCGGTCAGTGCCAGATGCCCATTCTCCGCGCCGCCGTCGGCGGTGGCCTCCATCAGCAGGACATCGTCCAGCACCTTCAATTCGCGCAGCAGCCCGCGGACCTCCTCCAGTTTCCGTCCCGGATGCGCAAGCACCCCGGGTGCCAGCTGCCCGAAGCCCAGCCACTTCAGTTCGCCGCGCACCTTCTCAAGCGTACGCCGCGAGCCGCGGGGCAGGATGACCAGCGACCAGCGCCCGTCCCATGTCTGTGCAGCCTCGCCATAAATCCGCCGTGTCGCCTCGGCGAAGCGGGTGCGCCCGTGCTCCGTGAGTCGGTAATCGCTCTGCCGCCCGTGGCGCTCGGCCTGAAGCCAGCCGTCGGCGGCGAGCCGGGAGACGGATGTCCGCACCAGCCGCTCGGTCAGCCCGAAGGGCTGCGTCAGGCCAATGAGGCTGCCCAGCGAAATCTCCCCGCCCCGCGGCGCCAGCGCGTCGCCGAACAGCGTAATGATCAGCGATCCGGCGCGCAGCGGCCGCTGCCGCCGGAAGCGTGCCAGCACCTTCTGCACCTGAACTTCCACGTTGGAGCGGCGTTTCGGCATCGCGGTAATCTGATACAGAAAGTGTTGCGGATGCAAGGATTCTGTGTCACATTGCCATCTGGTTCTGCCGCTTGCGGAGGCGTGCATGTACACGCAAGGCCTTGATTCACTAGGTAAAGAAGCCTTGCATAACAGCAAGGCCGACACCGCGACGCTCGAGGCGCGTTTCCAGGCGACCGTGGACGCAGACGAGAAGATCGAACCCAAGGACTGGATGCCGGATGCCTACCGGCAGACGCTGATCCGCCAGATATCCCAGCACGCGCATTCGGAGATCGTCGGCATGCTGCCCGAGGGCAACTGGATCACCCGCGCGCCATCGCTCAAGCGCAAGGCCGTGCTTATCGCCAAGGTGCAGGATGAAGGCGGCCACGGCATGTACCTGTACAGCGCCGCCGAAACCCTGGGCGTCTCGCGCGACCAGCTGCAGCAGCAGTTGCTCAGCGGCGCGGCCAAATATTCCAGCATCTTCAACTATCCGACGCCCACCTGGGCGGATGTCGGCGCCATCGGCTGGCTGGTGGACGGTGCGGCCATCATGAACCAGATTCCCATCTGTCGCTGTTCCTTCGGTCCCTATGCGCGCGCCATGGTGCGCGTGTGTCGCGAGGAAAGCTTTCACCAGCGCCAGGGCTTCGAGATCATGATGATGCTGGCGCAGGGCACGCCGGAGCAGCAGCGCATGGCGCAGGACGCATTGAATCGCTGGTGGTGGCCGTCACTGATGATGTTTGGACCCAGCGATGGACAGTCCAGACATACCGCGCAATCGATGAAGTGGAAGATCAAACGCTTCACCAACGATGAACTGCGACAGAAGTTTGTCGACACCACTGTGCCACAGGCGGAATACCTGGGGCTGAAGATGCCGGATCCCGATCTGAAGTGGGACCCGCAAAGCGGCCACTACAATTTTGGTGTCATCGACTGGAGCGAATTTCAGGCGGTGCTGAAAGGCAACGGCCCCTGCAACCGCGAGCGCCTGGAGGCCCGCCGCAAGGCCCACGACGATGGCGCCTGGGTCCGCGAAGCGGCCATGGCCCACGCGGAAAAGCAGCGCGCCCGGCAGACCCAGGCCGCCTGACACGTTTGTGATCCGACCGTGACCCGACCGTGGGTCGACCACCCACCGAAGGGAAACCAGGAGCCACGACCAGATATACGGAACCACACGGCCATCAGGCGACGCGCGGATGGGGTGGGATTTTTCAGGACGCTCTTTG